>CAKZLV010000066.1 GCA_937127285.1 uncultured Bacteroidota bacterium | reverse complement strand
ACGTGCCATCGCCGGATTCTTCGTCGTCGACGGTCGCCCTGCGATGCCCGTCGTGCAGGTATACGGTGAAGCGGTCGCCGGGGCGCAGGGCGGCGGCGGAGCGGACGGCGGTTCCCTCTCGTTCCACCATCGCGTAGCCGCGCTGGAGCGGGGCTTCGGGATCGGCGGCCCGCAGGCGGTCCTGCAGCCGGTCGAGGCGGTTCCTCGCGCGCTCGACCTGCCGGTCGGCGGCGCGCTCCAGCCGCTCGCGCAGACTCTCGACCGTCTGGCGCGCCTGCTTCAAGCGGTCGACGGGGTGGTGGAAGGCCCGGGAGGAGACGAGCCGGTCGACGGTCTGCCGGCCGTCCTGGATGGTTCGCATTACCACGTCCTGCATCCGGTCGTGGAGGGAGCGGACGGTCCGGGCGACGTCCCGGCGGTCCGGCACCACGATCTCGGCAGCCATCGACGGGGTGGCGGCGCGCTCGTCGGCAACGAAGTCGGCAATCGACACGTCCGACTCGTGGCCGACGGCGCTGACGACCGGGAGCGCAGAGTCGGCCACGGCGCGGGCGACAACCTCTTCGTTAAAGGCCCAGAGGTCCTCGGTCGAACCGCCGCCGCGTCCAACGATCAGCACGTCGGGGCGCTGGCCGTCGTCGGACGGCACGGCGTTGAAGCGGGCGATGGCGTCGGCAATGGCCTGCGGCGCCTCCATGCCCTGCACGGGGACGGGGCAGAGCACCACCTGCGCGGCCGGAAAGCGGCGCTCGAGCACCGACGTGATGTCGTGAAGGGCCGCGCCCTGTCCGGAGGTCACAACGCCGATGGTTTCCGGAAAGGGAGGAAGGCGCTGTTTTCGGTCGGTATCGAACAGTCCTTCTTCCTTTAGCTTTCGCTTCAAGCGTTCGAAGGCCTCCTGCTGCGCGCCCTTTCCCGCCCGGCGCATCTGGTCGACCAGAATTTGCAGGTCGCCGCGTTTCTGGTAGACGCTTGCATTGCCGTGCGCCCGCACCTGCATGCCTTCCTCCGGCTCAAAGAAGACGTACTGCGTCAGGTGCCGCCACATCACGCACTTGATCTGGGCGTCGGCATCCTTGAGCGTGAAGTAGCAGTGGCCCGAGGCCGCGCGGGTGAAGTTGGAGAGCTCCCCCTCCACCCACACGTCGTCGTAGTGCTCTTCCACAAGATCGCTGAGTCCGCGCGTGACTTCGGTGACGCTCAGGACGCGGGAGGAGTCGGGCATGCAGAGCCGGAGCCGTAGGTAGAAGAATGCGCACCTGTAATCTGCCGGTTAAACGGCGCACAGTCAAGACCTTCCACAACCGTTCATCGGGTCGCGACCGGAGCAGGCCGTCGCGCGCAGGGGAGGCGAGGCCCGACCGATCGATTCCGACCTCCGTGCGCTCCGGGTCCCGGTGCGCTCTGAATACCTGTGTGCTTCGTTGCAGGTTTATCACGCTCTCGACGCGCGTACGTTCATGTCTTCTTGATCTTGGCATCAACAGCTTGTACCAACGTGTAGGAGGCGTTAACACAATCTTGTTTGTCTTCCGCACACAAGGAGATGACACATCCAGGAACAGGTGCACAGAGGCGCACGCGAACCCGAATGCGTACCGGCGAGCGGTGGGTCGTGGGGCTGTGGGCGATTGCGGGCTTGCTCCTTCTGGGGATGCCCGCACCGGACGCGCAGGCCCAGGATGAGGAGGATCGTCGCGTGGTAGAGGGAGTCGTGCAGGACGCCCGGAACGGAGAGTCGATTCCCGGCGCAAACGTTCGCCTTCAGGGCACCACAACCGGAACCACCACCGACGTGGAGGGCCGTTACGCCATCGAAGTGCCCGACCGCGCCGTTACGCTCGTCTTTTCGTTCATCGGCTACCGGCAGCAGGAAGTGGAGGTGGCCGCGGACGAGTCCGTCGTCGATGTCGCGCTCAGCGAAGACGTGCTGGGGCTGGAAGAGGTGGTGGTGACGGGCCTGGCGACGAGCGTCGACAAGCGCAACCTGGCCAACTCGGTCGGCACGATCAAAGAGGACGATCTGGTGCCGGTGCCTGCGCAGACCCTGGAGCGGGCCCTGAGCGGAAAGATCGCCGGGCTCAACGTGAGCCAGAACACCGGTGCGCCCGGCGGCGGCATCAACGTCAACCTGCGCGGGACGTCGACGATCACCGGGTCGACGCAGCCGCTCTACGTCATCGACGGGGTGATCCTCGACAACTCGGCGATCCAGCCAGGCCTCGACTTTGTGACGGAGGCCGCCGGGGCAGGCAGCGACAATCCGCAGGGACAGCCCACGAACCGCATCGCCGACATCAACCCGAACGACATCGAGTCGATCGAGGTGCTGAAAGGGGCCAGCGCGGCGGCCATCTACGGCGCCAAGGCGACGAACGGCGTCGTCATCATCAGCACGAAGCGGGGGCGGGCCGGAGAGACGCGCGTCGACATCACGCAGCAGACCGGCTACAACACGATCCTGAACAAGATCGGCACGCGGGACTTCCGGGACGCCGAGGGGCTGGATGACGACGTGCAGGCGCTGGTCGACGAGAACGGGTTTATCGACTACGAAGAGCGCGTGTACGGGCGGGAGGGGTTGACGAGCGAAACGACCGTGAGCGTCTCCGGCGGCGATCAGGACACGCGCTACTACCTGAGCGGGTTGTCGCTGAGCGAGAACGGGATCATTGAGAACACCGGGTACGAGAAGCAATCCGCCCGCGTGAACGTCGAGCAAACCTTCGGCGAGCGGCTGCGGCTCCAGCTCAACTCGTCGCTGACGCGCACGGAGTCGGACCGGAGCATCACCGGAAACGAAAACCAGGGAGCGACCACGCTCGGCTTCTCCGTTGCCTTTACGCCGAGCTACATCGACATCACGCAGGACGAGGACGGCACCTTTCCCGACGGGCCGGCCGGATCCAACCCGCTGCAGACGGTCGAGCTCCTGAAGAACAACGAGGTGGCCTACCGCGGGATTTTGTCGGGCCTGCTCAACTTCACGGTCTTCCAGAACGACAATCAGAACCTCGATCTGGTCGTGCGCGGTGGGGCGGATGCCTACTCGCTGACCAACGAGATCGTGTCGCCGCCGGAGCTGCAGTTCGAACAGACCAAGGCGCTGTCGGTGCGCGGCGTGTCGGTGGCCGGGGAGACGACGAGTCTGAGCACGAACATCTGGGCCAACTTCGTCCACCGGCTCACAGCGGGCGACAATAACTTCACCACCACGGGCGGCGTCCAGTTCGAGACGCGCGACGTCGACAACGTGCAGACGCTCGCCGAGGGGCTCGTCAGCACGCAGGAGAACATCGACCAGGCCACGAGCCTGCGCGGATTCGAGGACGTGCTGAAGCAGCGCGAAATCGGATTGTTCATCCAGGAGGAAATCGACCTCAACCAGAAGTACTTCCTGACCGGCGGCCTGCGGGCGGATGCCAGCAGCCGCGTGGGCGACACCGACAAGCTCTTTCTCTACCCGAAATTCTCCGGGTCGGTGCAGCTGGCCAATTTCGACTTCTGGGAGCCGCTCGCGGGTACGCTACCGCAGTTCAAGCTGCGCGCAGCCTTCGGCCGCACCGGCAACCTGCCGAACGCACAGGCGAAGTTCACCTCGCTCGTCGCCGAGAACATCGGCGGCGTCGGCGGCGTGCTCGTGCCCACGCGTCGCGGCAACCCGGACATCGATCCCGAAACCACGCAGGAGGTGGAGGGAGGGGTCGACCTGGCCTTTCTGAACGAGCGCGGGACGCTGGAGGTGACCTACTACCGCCAGAACATCGCCGATCTCATCCTCGAGAATCAGATCCCGACGTCCTCCGGCTTTGCGACCGTCTTTGTCAACGCGGGAGACATGCGCACGAGCGGCGTCGAGGCGGCCCTCGACCTCATCCCCATTCAGCGCTCGAACGCCTCCTGGCAGTCGACGATCACCTTCGCCCGCGACCGGTCGGAAATCACGTCCCTCGACGTGGATCCCTTCCAGGTGGGTGGGTTCTCGCTTGGGCTCGGGCAGTTTCGCATCGAAGAGGGACTTTCGCCCACCACCATCGTCGGCCTCGACGAAGCCGGCACCCTGACGCAGTTCGGCAACTCGAACGCCAACTTTCAGGTTGGGTGGAACAACCGCGTCTCCGCCTACGGCTTCAACTTCAACATGCTGTGGGACTGGAAGGAAGGGGGAGACGTGATCAACCTGGGCAAGCTGATCACCGATCTGGGCGGAACGACGCCGGACCTCGGCACCGAAGAGGGGCAGGCCCGGGCCAACGGGGCGGGCGGCACGGGGCGCTACGTGGAGGACGGCACGTACCTGAAGCTCCGCGAGATCAGCCTGTCGTACAATCTGTCCTCATCCGTCCTCAACCGGTGGTTTGCCGGAACCGTCCGCGAACTGAACCTGGGGGTCGGTGCCCGCAACCTGCTCATGTTCACCCCCTACGACGGCTACGACCCGGAGGTGAGACAGTTTGGCAACGTCGCCGTCGGGCGCGCGGTGGATGTGCTGCCGTTCCCGTCTTCGCGCAACCTCTACTTCAAAGTAGCCCTGGGTTTCTGAAGAGTGCTGGACTGTTCTTCGCGCCGTTCTCCGCGCTCTCCTCCCGCCCATCCGATCCTCTGCAGCCATGACCGCCCCCCGCCCGCCCGCTTCGTTTCGTTCTCTGCTCGCGTGCCTCCTGGCCGCCGTCCTGCTCGGGGCCTGCGACACCCTGGAGATCGACGACCCCAACGCCCCCCGTGCCGATGCCGTGAGCATCCAGAACCTCGTGTCCGGTACCGAGGGCGGCATGCGGGATGAGCTCGACATCTACTACCAGACCGTCGGGATCTTCGGTCGCGAGATCTACTTCTTCGAGCCCGCCGACCCCCGCTACACGGGCGAGCTCTACACCGGGCCCCTGGACGCGGACGGGTTTTTGGTGACGGACCCCTGGGCCGGACGATACCGGTCCATCCGCAACGCCACGGAACTCCTCGAGCGGGCGGCGGCAGTCCGGGAGGAAACCCCCAGCGAGTTCAGCGAGGCCGACCTGGCGGCCGCTGACGGATTTGCGCGCACGATCATCGGCTATCAGCTGCTGCTCGTCCTGAACTCGACCTGGGACAACGGACTGAAGATCGAGTTCAACGAAGATGTGGCCACCCCGGTCGTGTCGCGAGAGCGGGCCTTCGAAGAAATCGAGACCTATCTCGAAGAGGGGTTTCAATCGCTCCAAGAGACCGATGCCTTTCCGTTTGAGCTCTCGGCCGGCTTCGGGAACGACGGGTTCGGCACCCCGGAGGGCTTCAGCCAGTTCAACCGCGCCGTCCTCGCCCGCGTCCGCGCCTATCGCGGCGACTACGCCGGGGCGCTGGAAGCGCTGGACGACTCGTTCCTCGACGCCGAGGCCTCCCTGGACCGCGGCGTCTACCACCAGTACGCGACCGGCATCGGAGAGCGAACGAACCCGCTGTTCGAAATCCCGACCTCCTCGACGGTGAAACTCCGTGCCCACCCGTTCCTGAGAGAGGATGCGCGCAATGGGGATACGCGGTTTGCGGAGAAGATCCTGGACCGGACCGCCGACGCCGAAGATTCGGACAACGACTTCGATGCGTCTCCCTCGGCCGCCAACGGGCTGTCCAGCGCCCTGACGGTGACCGTGTACCGCAACTCCACCTCTCCCATTCCCATCATCCGCAACGAGGAGCTTCTCCTGCTCCGGGCGGAAGCCAACATTCTCGGC
>CAKZLV010000065.1 GCA_937127285.1 uncultured Bacteroidota bacterium | reverse complement strand
CGTAGTGCTGGTCGAACTTGTGAAAGATATCGTTGAGTAGCGTCGTTACCTGTTCCCCTCCCAACTTGTATTCTCGCTGGTAGAAGTCGATGTGGTAATCCGTACCGGTGAAGACGTTGTCGATATTCTGCTCATTCGGTCGAATCTCAGCCATATGTAGGAATGGTCACGTATTGCTCAATCAGTCATTGCGGGAGGAGTGGGAGTGATAACCCGTCCTGGTTTTCGCCTACAACGCCCTGCACCGCTTCCCCGAATTGAGGAGCATGGTTCTGGACACCGTCGTCGGGGATGATTTCGATCGGCGGGCAGCAGTTCGCGGGCTCCCTCCCGGTCTGCAAGCGCACGAAACTGCTGCGCATTCTCCAAAACGTACCGGTGGCCCTCTTCCGTCAAGACATTCAGGTTGCTGTGGATTTCTTCAAGGCTGTCGTGGAGGCGCTTGATGAACCGATCCGCATTGTCAATCACGTTCGCCATCTTCTTCTCGACCGCGGAGGTCATGATCTCCATCATTCGGTCGTTGCCTCCAAAATCTTCTTCTATCTCCTTTAGCTGCTTTCCGCTTTCCTCAATTGCTTCTTTTTGCATCTTGTTGTAGCGCTTCGTCATCTCTGAGATCATGTTCTCCGCCTTCTCGCGGAGCTCGATGTGCATCTCACCGAGTTCGCGGACTGCATCGGTATTGATGCGCATCAAGGTCTTCTGGTACTCCTGGGCGGCACGGGCAACTTCTTTTTGCCGCTCCACCTCGGCGTCTTTTTTCATTTCTTCCAGTTCCACGAGCGTCTCGGCAATCCCGGTCTCTCGTCGAATCTCCCGCTCGACCTCTCGGTCTTTCTCCTTTTGCAGTAGCTCAGACTGCTGCCGGCGTAGGTCTTTCTCCCGGTTGTGCTCTTTCTGACGAAGGGGTTCCTCCATCCAGTTCGTCATGGTGTTCACCGGCTCGTAAACGATGTCGTCGAGTTTGTCGAACATGGAAAAGAGGCCGCGTCCAATACCCATTGGTAAAAAGGTTGATCTTGTACGGTGTGGTGAGTGCGTTTTCGGAAGGCACAGGCTATGTGCCGTTGTCTTCCGTGTTGTCTTTGAGGTTCTCAATCTTGCGCCGGATGATCCGGTTGTCGCGAGCACGCTCGGCTTGGAGCCGAACGAAGGCTCGCTGATGCTCGTCCCCCGTTGCCTGTAGTCTCTTCAATGCACGGTGCTTCCTCCGGGTAAGCTCACGAACCGATGCAGGGGAGAGGCTCTTGGAGGTGCCCGGATGTTCCTGCAGCTCGCGGAGAAGCCTGCGCAAGAGCTTCCCAGCGTCCCTCGCGGGCAGGCGGTCCTCCCCTTCACGCCCGCCGCCGTCGGCGTTTTGATTCATCTCGGCCAGCAGCTCCCAGTGCTGATCCCACCATTCGAGAACCTCGCGACTATAGACGAGATTCCGGATGGCAGGGCGGTCCTCGTAGGCGAAGAAGTCTCGTATAAGTTCGGGAGGTTCGCTGAGGGTTCGATCAATGAGGCGAGCGCGGCCTTCCTTCAAGAGGTCAAGGGCCGCTTGCAGCTGCGCGTCGTTCATGCTTGACGGCTTGCGTGGGTGCAGTCAGCGAGATTCTGACGGCATGGCGAGACGCATCGTCCGCGTCCGGAGACGAAACAACGGCGAGGGGCTGCGCATGGGCAGCT
>CAKZLV010000064.1 GCA_937127285.1 uncultured Bacteroidota bacterium | reverse complement strand
CGGCCTCGCGATCGTCGTCTACACCCTGTTGGTGTGGCTGGCTGTGTAGGCAGCGTCAACGGTGTCGAGTGCCGATTTTCGAGTGTCGAGTGTACGTGTGTAAACCGTTTCGTTCGTATCGCGTGTCGCATGACGGCTGAATGCGCTCGGTCGACCCGGATCGGCCCCGCCATCCCCCCCCAACCCTCCACCTCCCCGAATCGGATGTCTGCAACCGCCCCCTCCACCCCGAAGGCGCACCAGGACCGGTGGCAGGAGATCGTCGACGATCCGGCGCTTCGGGATCTGCCCTACACAGTCGAAACCAACGAGCGAGGTCAGATCCTCTTGAGCCCGCACTCGAACCGCCACTCGTACCGCCAGGCCGCCGTCCGAGATCTCCTTCAAAAACACGCACCCGACGGACTCGTCGTGCCCGAATTTGCTCTCACGACACGGCAGGGCGTGAAGTCCCCGGACGTCGTCTGGATGAGTGCGGACCGCCGGCAGGAGATGGACGCGACCGGCGACCCCGCGACCCGCGCCCCGCAGATCTGTGTCGAGATCATGAGCACATCCAACACCGCGGCGGAAATGGACGAAAAGCGGCGCCTGTACCGGGAGATCGGTGCCGAGGAGGTGTGGGTCGTTGACACGGACGGCCGGATCCGGTTTTACGGAGAGGAGGAAATGGACGCCTCGGAGGTGGCGCCCAGGTGCCCGAACGAGGTGTAGTGACGAAAGCCAGCGGTCCGGTCTTTCAACTCTTGCGCGCACGGCGTACTCTACGGGCACCGGTTCTTCGACCAAGTCCCTCTGGCCCATGCGCTCCCGCCTCGTTCGCTTCGTCGCCGTCCTGCTTTTCTCTACCTGCTTCGCCCTGCCCGCCCTCGCCCAGGACGCCGATCCTTACGGCTTTCAGGCGGCCCCCGACCGGGAGCGCGGCGCGGGGCCCTACGACCGCCTCGTGATCCGCGGTGCGATGCTGATCGACGGCACGGGTGGTCCGCCGCGCGGACCGGTGGATGTCGTCGTCGAAAACGACCGGATCGCGGCGATTGCGTCTGCCGGCTCACCGGGCGGACCGATGAAGGACGACCGTCCGGACGGCGATCGCGTGATCGACGCCTCCGGCCTGTACCTGCTCCCCGGCTTCGTCGACGCCCACGCTCACCTCGGCGGCCGGGCGCAGGGGACACCGGCGGAGTACGTCCTCAAGCTCTGGATGGCGCACGGCGTCACGACCGTCCGCGAAAACGCCGCGGGCAACGGCATCGAGTGGACGCTCGAGCACCGGAATCGCAGCGCCGCGAACGCAATCACGGCGCCGCGCATGCAGGTCTACGTTGCGTTCGGGTCGGGGCGCGACGCGCCCATCACCACCCCGGACGCGGCCCGCGAGTGGGTTCGAGACATCGCCGAGCAGGGGGCGGACGGCGTCAAGTTCTTCTCTGCCCCGCCCGACGTGCTGGAAGCCGCCCTCCGGGAGGCCGGCGAGCAAAACCTCCGCACGGCCATGCACCACGCCCAGAACGGAACGGCCCGGTACGACGTCCTCGATACCGCCACGTGGGGCCTCACCACGGCCGAGCACTTCTACGGCTACCCGGAAGCCCTCTACACGGAACGCTCCATCCAGGCCTACCCAGCGGATTACAACTATCAGGACGAACAGGACCGCTTCCGCTACGCCGGGCGGATGTGGCAGCAGGCGGCGGACCCCGGCAGCGCGCGGTGGAATACGGTCCTCGACTCGCTCCTCGCCCTCGACCTCACGATGGTGCCAACGTTCGGCATCTACGAAGCCAACCGCGACCTCATGCGGGCGCGGACGGCCGAGTGGCACGACGCCTACACGCTGCCGTCGCTGTGGGACTTCTTCCAGCCCAGTTTCGAAAACCACGGGTCCTACCACTACTTCTGGTCGTCCACCGACGAAGCGGCGTGGGATACGCACTACGACCGCTGGATGCAGTTCGTGGAGGCCTTCAAGAACCGCGGGGGTCGCGTCGCGGCGGGCAGCGATTCCGGCTACATTTTCAAAACGTATGGCTTCGGGTACATTCGGGAGCTGGAGCTTTTGCAGGAGGCGGGCTTCAACCCGCACGAGGTGCTGCGCTCGGCAACGCTCGAAGGCGCCGCGGCCCTCGGGATGGACGACGAGATCGGCACCGTGGAGGTCGGAAAGCGGGCCGACCTCGTGCTGGTCGGCGCCAATCCGCTGGAGAACCTGAAGGTGCTTTACGGAACCGGCGCCGTTCACTTCGACCGGGACGCCCGAGAGCTGAGGCGCGCCGGCGGCATCCGGTACACGATCAAAGACGGGATCGTCTACGACGCCCGGCAGCTTCTGGACGATGTACGCCAGATGGTTCGAGAGGCGAAGGAGGCCCGCGGCATGGCCCCCGACGCCGATCTGGAGTTGATGCGGTAGGGGGGATTGGTTATGGGTTATTGGTTACTGGTTATTGGTTATGGGTTGTTGGATGAGCGGTACTGGGTATTCAGTGAGGGGGTCGACAGGGCCGCGGGCCATCGCCCTCACATCCACATTCGCAACTCGACATTCGCAACTCGAAACTCTCAACCCGCAACTCTCAACCCGCAACTCTCAACCCGCAACTCTCAACCCGCAACCCAAAACCCCCCATCCCTTACCGTCCGGTTGAATTTTGCCGGAACGGCACGCACGCGAGGTCTGTGTTTGGTATCGTGTATTGATTCATCCATCGCCACCTCACCCGACAACACCCTCCCGTCCGCTATGGACCATAAAGAAGGGGCCTACAAGGTTCGTGACTTGAGCCTGGCCGACAAAGGACGCAAGCGCATCGAATGGGCGGAAAGCCGCATGCCCGTTCTGATGCAACTGCGCGAAAAATATTCCGATTCGAAGCCGTTCGACGGCTACAAGATCAGCGGCTGCCTGCACGTCACCAAGGAGACCGCCGTTCTCGTCGAGACGCTGCAGGCCTGCGGCGCCGAAGTGGCCTGGAGCGGCTGCAACCCGCTGTCCACGCAGGACGACATCGCCGCCGCCCTTGCCAACGGCGGAACCGAGATCTACGCCTGGCACGGGCTGGACACCGAAGACTTCTACTGGTGCATCGAGCGGACGATCGACAAGCCGCCGCACCTGACGCTCGATGACGGAGCGGACCTCATCTTTACGGTCCACTCCGAGCACAAGGACATGGCCGAGCACATCATCGGCGGCAGCGAAGAGACCACGACCGGCGTCCACCGCCTTCGTGCGATGGACAACGACGGCAAGCTGCTCTACCCGGTCTACGCCGTCAACGACGCCGAGACGAAGTGGGACTTCGACAACGTCTACGGCACCGGCCAGTCGACGATCGACGGCATCCTGCGCGCCACGTCGACGCTCATCGCCGGCAAGAACTTCGTCATCGCCGGCTACGGCCACTGCGGCCGCGGCGTCGCCACCCGTGCGAAAGGCATGGGCGCGAACACGATCGTGACCGAGGTGCGCCCGGCCATGGCCCTGAAGGCCACGCTCGACGGCCACCAGGTGATGAGCATGGACAAGGCCGCCGAGGTGGGCGACATCTTCGTGACCGCCACCGGCATGAAGGACGTCATCCGCGGCCACCACTTCGTGAAGATGAAGGACGGCGCGATCGTGTCCAACACCGGACACTACGACGTCGAACTCAACCTCGAGGAGCTGCGCGACATCGCCACCGACGCCCGCGAGGTCCGCGAAAACAACCGCGAGTACACGCTCGACAACGGCAAGCGGATCTACATTCTGGCCGACGGCCGCCTCGTGAACCTGGCCGCTGCCGAGGGGCACCCGAGTGAGGTGATGGACATGAGCTTCGCCAACCAGTTCCGCGCGCACCTCGACCTCGTGCAGCGCCACGAGTCCGAGGAGCCGCTCGAAGACCACGTCTACGACATCCCGCAGGAGATGGACGACGAGATCGCCCGCATCAAGCTGCACACGATGGGGATCGAAATCGACGACCTCTCCCAGGATCAAGAGACGTACGCCACCGATTACTCGGCCGGCACCTGATTTCGGGGTTGAGAACCTGTTTGGCGGCGTTCGCAGCGTAAACGGCCGTCGTCAACATCCCGGCACTGCAGTCGGCGCGATGCCGAATGCACCACAGAAAAAGCGCCCCGCCGTCGGCCGACGGTGGGGCGCTTTTGTGTTGCAGCCTGTATGTTTGCCTGCATGTGCGGAGGGGCGCTCACGAGACCGTCCAGAACGCCCGGCTCGCTGGGGACTTCCGACGAGCAGGGTGCGGTCCACAAACCGGCCGGGCGGCAGCGGCACGGCCGGTCCGGGATTGCCCCTCCCTCCATTCTCTCCTTCCTCCTCTCCCTTTCAGTCGGGAATCGGCAGTTGGAAATCGACCATTGGCAATCGACAATTGAGAAGCCCTACACGTCCCAGGTGAGGATGTCCTGCTCGGATTTCTCCCGGTCCTCCCACTCTTCGGCGTCTTCGGGGCCTTCCTTTTTCTCGGTAATGTTATACCCCATCTCCCGCCACTGGTTGGCCAGGTACTCGTTCCACTCGATGTAGTGGCTGTACTCTTCCGGGAGCTCGTCGTCCGGATAGATCGCCTCCACCGGACACACCGGCACGCAGGCGTTGCAGTCGATGCACTCGTCCGGCTGAATCGCGAGGAAGTTCGGTCCTTCGTAGAAGCAATCTACGGGGCAGACTTCGACGCAGTAGGTATACTTGCAGTTGATGCAGGGCTCGGTGACAACGTACGGCATAGAGTCAACATCGCAGTTCGAGGTACAGCCTGAATCGCAACCCGGCCGCCCGCTCTCCTTGCTGAAACGGACAGCAGAAGAAGGTGGGCGCTCCGGCAGCGTTGCCATTCACGCGAGTGCGGGGTGCGCTAGTGTGATAGCTTGCGGAAAAAGGACGGTTCCGGTGGGATCGCCCCAGGACGCGTCGGATCGTTACGCCCTCGGCAAAGCCACAGCGCATCGTGAAGCTGAAGCGAAGACGCCCCGATTCGAGGGCGACCGGTCGCTGGACCGGAGCAGGCGGCTTCCCCCCAGTTGACCCGCACCGTCCCCGTTTGCATTCTTGATCCCGAGACCTGCTTCCACGTCTCCTGCGCCCCCTCCTGCGCCCTCCGCCTGTCCCCCGAACTCATCCTGCGTCTCATGCCCCGGCGATTTCGGTCTGCCCTTCCCCTCCTGGGCGTCCTCGGTGTCTGTGGACTGGTATGGCTCGGCGGCTGCCGGTCCTCCGAACCCCCGAAACCCGCGGAGCCGGCGGCCTTCGCCCTCCGCCCCACCCCCTTCGATGCTCTGTCCGGGTGGCGGTCGGCCTCGGTAGCTTCATCCCTGAACGCCTTCCGCCGCTCGTGCACCGAGCTGCTGGAGCGATCGGCCTCGGCCGACATGGTGGCGGGCAAGCCGGACTTCGGAACGGTGCGCGACTGGCAGCCCGCCTGCTACCGGGCCCGGCAGATCGGCGACACCACCGACGCCGCCGCGCGGCGGTTCTTTACCCGCTTCTTTCGCCCGTTTCGGGTCGTGGCCGGCGGGAGCGTCGAGGGACGGTTCACCGGGTACTACGAACCGGAACTGCAGGGCGCGCGCGAGCGGTCGGCGCGGTTCTCCGAGCCGCTGCACCGGCGCCCCTCCGACCTGGTCAAGGTCCCGCTGGGCCGCTTCCGGTCCGACGCGGGCGGGGAGACGCTCTTCGGGCGCGTGCAGGACGGAACGCTCGTGCCCTACCATTCGCGCGCGGAAATCGCCCGCGGCAAACTCGCCGGGCGCGGCCTGGCCATCACGTGGGTGGACAGCCGGGTCGACAAGTTTTTCCTGCAGATTCAGGGCTCCGGTCGCGTGGTGCTGCGCGACAGTTCGATCCTGCGCGTCGGCTATGCAGCCGAGAACGGGCAGCCCTACCGCGCCATCGGCCGCGACCTCATCAACATGGGCGCCATCCCCCGGGAGGAGATGTCGATGCAGGCGATCCGCCGGTGGCTGGCCGAGAACCCAACCCGGGCCGACGCGCTCATGAACGAGAATCCCTCCTACGTCTTCTTTCGCACGCTGGACAGCCTGCGGGCCGACCTCGGACCGCTGGGTGCTCAGGGGGTCCCGCTGACGCCGGAGGTGTCCCTGGCGGTCGATCCGGGGTTCGTTCCGTACGGGGCTCCGCTCTTTCTCACCACCCGCCGGCCAGCCGTCGGCTCGGGCCGGCGCGGATCCTCCGACACGAGCACCGTTCCCTTCCGCGGATTGATGATCGCCCAGGATACGGGCGGCGCGATTCGTGGCGCCGTGCGGGGCGACGTTTTCTGGGGAGCCGGCGACCGCGCCCGCGAAGTCGCCGGACGCATGAACGCTTCAGGACGCTACGCCGTCCTGCTCCCGCGCACGCTCTCTCCCGGGTCGTAGCGCGCGCCAGACTCGTAGCGCGCCCGCCCGGCGCGCTCAGTCGCAGCGAATCTCGGTGGCGGGGAGCGGGCGGCCGTCCCGAGGGAGGGGTCATCCCGAGCAGAGGGTTGATCCCGAAGGGTCCCAGACGCCGCGACCGGTTCCGCCACCGGCCTCCGGCACCGGTTTCCGCTACAGGTCTCCGCTACAGGTTTCCGCGTCCCTGCTGTTCGTCGTCTCCTTCTTGATCGAACAGGTTCGGCCCTCCGGAGGAGGGGGGGCGCCGGCCGAAGTGGTCGTACGCCCGATTCAGGGCGATGCGGCCGCGGGGCGTCCGCTCCATAAAGCCTTCCTGGATGAGGTAGGGCTCATACACCTCCTCGATCGTCCCTGCATCTTCCCCGACCGAGACGGCGAGGTTCTTCAGTCCGGTCGGTCCCCCGTCGAAGTTTTCGATGAGGGTGAGCAGGATGCGGGTGTCCATGTCGTCGAGCCCCTCTTCGTCGACGTCGAGCGCGTTGAGCGCGCGGTCGGCAATCGGTTGGGTGATCGTGCCGTCGCCCTCCACCTCTGCAAAGTCGCGCGTGCGGCGCAGGAGACGGTTGGCCACGCGCGGCGTCCCGCGGCTGCGCCGGGCGATTTCGTAGCCGCCGTCGCCGGTCACATCCACCCCCAAGATGCGTGAGGAGCGCTCGGTGATTTTCTGAAGCAGATCCGCCGTGTAGTAGTCGTAGCGGAAGTCGATGCCGAAGCGGGCGCGGAGCGGGGCCGTCAACAGTCCCTTGCGCGTCGTCGCCCCCACGAGCGTAAACGGCGGCAGCGTGATCTGAACCGTTCGCGCGTTCGGCCCGGCGTCGATCACGATGTCGATCCGGTAATCCTCCATCGCCGAATAGAGGTACTCCTCGACGACGGACGAGAGGCGATGGATCTCGTCGATAAAGAGCAGGTCGCCCTCCTCCAGATTCGTGAGGACGCCGGCGATGTCGGCCGGCTTTTCGAGGACGGGCCCGCTGGAGGTGCGGATGCGGGCCCCCATCTCGTTCGCGATGATGTACGCGAGCGTCGTCTTGCCGAGCCCCGGCGGGCCGGAAAGCAGCACGTGGTCGAGCGTCTCCCCGCGCTGCAGGGCCGCCGTCATGAACACCTCCAGGTTGTCTTTGATTTTCTGCTGCCCGACGAACTCGTCGAGCGACTGCGGGCGCAGTTCCTTCTCGGCATCCTGATCCCCGGCGTTCTGCGTGGGCTGGATGACGTCGGAACGGGAGACGTCGGGCGAGGAGTCACTCATGGGCGCGCGTCGGCAGGTTGGCGACAGGTGGGGCAAGCGTGATCTTTCAAGAGCAAACCCGGAGCAGGGTTTCGGAATCGCCGGGTTCCGGGATGGGCGGGTTGGTGGATTGGCGGAGGGGATGATTCGTGGATTGGCGGATTGGCGAGATCGGAAGAACCGTCGAACAACCGGTTCCGGAGCGACCGGAGAGCCGCACGCCTCCCGAGGCCGAGGCCGATCCCCAGCCCCGAGTACCCAGTCCCGAATACCGAGTACCCAATACCGAATACCCAATACCCAATACCGAGTACCCAATACCGAGCACCGAGTACCCAGTACCGAGTACCCAGTACCCAACACCGAGTACCCAACACCGAACACCCCTACGCCGTCTCGGCCGCCTCGCGCGACATGTCTTCGAGGGTGCGGCCCTTCGTTTCCTGCACGAAGAGCTTCACGAAGGCAAAGGCGACGAGGCCGAACGTCGCGTAGATCGCGTAGGAGAGACCCAGACCGATGGAGTTGAGCAGGACCGGAAAAGTCCACGTGACGAGGAAGTTCGAGAGCCACTGCACGAGCCCGCAGATCGAGAGGGCGGCGCCGCGGAACTGATTCGGAAACATCTCGCCGAGAAGGACCCACATGATCGGGCCCCACGAGAAGGCGAAGAAGGCGATGTAGGCGTTCGCGGCGACGAGCGCAACGAGGCCCATGTTGCCCTCCATCTGCAGCGCGCCGGAGGCCTGGACGCCCGACGTGCCGAAGACGTAGGCCATCACCCCCAGCATGACCGCCTGCCCGATCGACCCGACCAGGAGCAGCGGTTTTCGCCCCACGCGGTCGACGAGGGCGATGGCGACGAAGGTGAAGGCGACGTTCACCGAGCCGTTGATCACGTTGGTGAAGAGGGCGCTCGACTCGGTGAAGCCCGCCGCCTGCCAGAGCGTACCCCCGTAGTAGAAGACGACGTTGATGCCGGTAAACTGCTGGAGCGACGCCAGTCCGATCCCGACCCAGACAAGGGGATGAATCGTGCCGGTTTTCTCCTGAATGACGTCCCAGATACGGGGCCGGCGTTTCTCGTCGAGGGTCGACCGGATGTCGGCGATCTTCGCGTCGGCGTCGTCGGCGGTGGACAGGCTGTTGATGACGTCGCGCGCTTCGTCTTCGCGGCCCGCGGCGACGAGGAAGCGGGGCGATTCCGGGATGAAGAGCAACGCCCCGAAGAAGATGGACGCCGGAATCAGCTCCATCCAGAACATCCACTGCCAGGCGTCGAATCCGAACCAGAACGTCGACGACGCACTGCCGGCCGCCCCCGCGAGAAGGTAGTTGTTCAGAAACGCCACGAACAGCCCGATCACGATCATCAGCTGCTGCAGCGTCGCCAGGCTGCCGCGGATGCTGGGCGGGGCGATCTCGCTGATGTAGGCCGGCGCCAGGATGCTGGCTGCGCCCACCGCGAGTCCGCCGAGCAGGCGAAAGATGACGAACTCGACGGAGCCGCCCGCAATCCCCGACCCCCAGGCACTTACCATGAACGCGAGCGCCGTCAGGATCATCGTCGGCCGCCGGCCGAGTTTGTCGGACAGGTTGCCGGCAAAGAACGCACCGACCGCACTCCCGAGAAGCATTGAGGCGACGTTGAACCCGGTCGCGACCTCGTTCGAGTCGAACTCGGCCTGAATGGCCTCGACGGCTCCGTTGATCACGCCGCTGTCGAAGCCGAATAGAAACCCGCCGAGCGCCGCCACAAGCGACAAAAAGATGATTCGCCCGACGTTGTCGTCGGCGAGCGCAGACAGGGTCGAGTCCTCGGATTTCGGTTCCATGACGGTGCGCGTTGGTCAAGAAGTTCGTTCGGTGGGCGGGCCGAACCGTGCGGGCCGGGCGGGCAGAAGCGTCGACGGATGCTTCCAATGCTTCTAACGTTAGACCCTGGCGAGGGCAAGCACAAACGGAATCGATGGATCCCGTGTAACGCCCCCGGCGAGCACGCCACATACCGGGGCAGCAGCGCAGGGAGATGCGTACCCTGCGATTTTCTGCTGCATCATCGCTGCATCGTCGACTCCTCACCATCCATCCGTTTTTATGGCTACGACCGCCGCAACCGAAACCGTCAGCGCGAAGACCGTCCGCGAGACCGCCGCCGACATCTTCGGCATGGTCCCGAACCTGGTCGCGGAGATCACTGACCACAATCCGGCCGCAGGAGACGTCTACCTCTCCGCCAACGCCAGGATCGAAAAGAACGGCGTCCTGTCCCCGGCCGAGCAGCAGGCCGTCATCCTCGCCATCTCCAGCTACAACGACTGTCACTACTGTACCAAGGCCCATGCGGTCGCGGGGCAGCAGGCGGGACTCGACCCGGACGTGATCGACGAGATCAACGCCGGCGGCCTGCCCGCAGACGACCGCCTGCGGAGCCTGGTTCGGGCAACCCGGCGCATCCTCGGCAAACGCGGCTGGCTCTCCGATGCCGACGAGACGGAGTTCTCCGACCTCGGTCTGAACCGACCGGAGCTCTACGAGATCATCACCCTCATCGGGATTAAGACGATCTCGAACTACGTCAACCACATCGCCGGTACCGAGATCGACGCCGCCTTCCAGGTCTGATCCGCTCCCGACGTCTGGGTATATCGAACCGGCGCCGCTCTCCCTACGGAGGCGGCGCCGTTTCGCGTTGAACCATTCGCCGGGAGCGTTGGACGTTGGGACGTTGGAGCGTTGGACGTTGGGACGTTGGAGCGTTGGACGTTTGGGGCCACCGGAGACATTGAACAATGATCATTGATCCATGCTCACCGTCTCCGCCCACACACCCACACGCCCACCCCCCACACCTCCACCCCGCGACCGCAGGGAGCGCCCCTACCGTCCCTCACCGCTCGCCTCCTCGGCCGGGCCGGCACCGATCACGGGTTCGTCGCCGACGAGGTTATCCTCCACGAAGTGGGTCAGCTTCGTAAAGAGATGCAGGCGCGTGTTGCCGCCGTAGATGCCGTGGGTTCGCTTCGGGTACATCATGAACGAGAACTGCTTATTCGCCGCCTGCAGCTCCTGAATCATCTGGACGCTGTTCTGAAAGTGCACGTTGTCGTCGTAGTCGCCGTGCACGAGGATCAGGCTCTGCTCCGGCCGGAGCTGATCGGCGAAGGTGAGCGGGGCGCCCTGCGTGTAGCCGTCCTCGTTCTGCTGCGGCGTGGACATGTAGCGCTCGGTGTAAATGGTATCGTAGAGACGCCAGTCGGTCACGGGTGCCACGGAGAGACCGGCGGAGAAGACCTCCGGACCGTCGCCGGTTAGCATCGACATCAGCGTCATATACCCGCCGTAGCTCCAGCCCCAGATGCCGATCCGCTCCTCGTCGACCCAGCTCGAGTCGGCGAGGCTCTTCGCGGCGGCGATCTGGTCGGCCGATTCCGGCTGGCCGAGCTGCAGGTAGGGCACGTCCTGAAAGGCCTTGCCGCGGCCGCCCGTCCCCCGGTTGTCGACGCTGACCACGACCACGTCGCTCGTCTCGGCCAGGTACTGGTGCCACAGCATCCGGCTTCCGCCCCAGCGGTCGGTCACCGTCTGCGCACCCGGCCCGCCGTACACGTACAGGAGCACCGGATACTCCCGGCTCGGCGTAAAGTCGGTGGGCTTCACGACGTACGCGTTTAAGGGCGTACCGTCGGCGGCCGGCATCGAGGTAAACTCCGGCGCCGGCAGGTTCATCTCGGCGAGCTTCGCCTGGAGGGGTTCGTTGCTCTCCAGCTCCGTCACGGCCGTACCGTCGATGCGGCGGAGCGTCCACGTCGGCGGCTGGGTGGAGGTGGAGTGCCGGTCGATGTAGTAGGCCATGTCGTTCGACACGTCCGCGCTGTGCCAGCCCGGGGCGTCCGATATTTTCTCCGGCTGCATCGCCGCCTCGTGCGTCCCCATCGACACGCCCACCTGGTAGAGGTGCCGCTCGATGGAGGTATCGCGCGTTGCGGTGAAGGTTGCGAGGAGCTTCTCCTCATCGATGCCGTGGAAGGCGGTCACCTCCCAGTCTCCTTCCGTCACGGGACCCACATACGTGCCGTCGTTCTCGTACAGGTGGATGTGGTTGTAGCCGGTGCGCTCGGAGAGATACACGAAATGCTCGCCGTCGTCGAGGTACTGCAGCTTTCCGTCCTCGATGTCAATGTAGCTCTCCAGGTTCTCCTCTACAACGGTCTGCACGGTTCCGTTGTCGGGGTTGCCGTACATCACGTCGAGTTGGTTCTGCCCGCGGTTCATGCGAAACATCCAGACGTGGTGCCGGCCGTCGATCTCCGGGGTCCACCCCATGCGGGCGAGGTACTCGTGCGGGTCGGTGGCCTCTTCTTCCTGCGAGAGGCCGGGGTCCCACGTCTTCGTGTCGAAGTACTGAATGGCCGCGTCCTGCCCGCTCCGGCTCGTGTCGACGGCTGTCATCGTCACCACGCCGATCTTGATCTCCGCGTTGACCTCGCCGGCCTTCGGATAGCGAAACCGCTTGTAGTCCGGGTAGCGCGTCGTGTAATCCGTGAGGGCAAACTCGCGGGTATCCGACTCGTCCAGCTTGAAGAAGGCGATGTGCTCGCCGTCCGGGCTCCAGCGGAAGCCGTCGCGGATGCGAAACTCTTCCTCGTAGACCCAATCGAACGTTCCGTTGATGATCGTTCCCTCCGCGCCGTCGGTCGTGAGGGCCGTTTCGGTTCCCGTCTCCAGATCCTTCACGAACAGGTTGCGGTTGCGCACGAAGGCGACCTTCGTGGCGCTGGGGTTGAACTTGGCGAACATCTGGTAGCCGTCGTCGCGGTCGGCCACCGGGGTGAGCGTCTGCGTGTCGAGGTCGTAGACGTAGTAGATCCCCTTCGTGTTGTAGCGCCAGACGCGCTGGGAGTCGGTGTAGAGCAGGACTTTCGATCCGTCGTCGCTGTACTCGTAGTCCTCGATCTGAATCAGACGGTCGACGTCCTCGGCGTAGAGGTTCGTGCCGTCGATCAACCGCTCCCGCGAGTCCGTCTCCAGGTTGTAGCGGATCAGATGCGTGGCGTCGGAGGTGTCGGCGGACTCGACGTAGGTAATGACCGGTCCCTCCTCCGTCCAGCGTCCTCCGCGGAACGATTCCGGGGAGAGCTCGCCGGAGGCGTGGATGGTTTCGAGGGTGAGGTCCGGCACCGTGACGGTGTCGCGGGCCGTGGTGTCAGCCGGCTGTGCGTGCGTAGCCGGAGCGGTGAGAAGGAGCGCGCCGAGAGCAACAGCGGCGGTGGCGAGAAGAAAGCGGTGCAGGCGGTTCATAGCCGGAGGGAGAATCATCCCGAAAAGGTGACGGCAGCATCGATGGCGAAAGCGCGGGGCCGGCAGCCAGACGGCCGACCCGGCACACGGACCGGACGGGCTCGACGGTCTCTGTCTCTCCTGTGCGGGCCGGCCGCGGGTGCGAGCCGGCGGAGCGGAGAGACCGGTCGCGCGTGGAGAGGCCGGTCGCGCGTGGAGGCGACGAAACGTGTGCGATCTCTACAACGCGTCCGGGCTACGGGCAACATATCCCACCCTGCTCCGCTTCGCAAGCGACGGCTCCTGCCACCGGCGCGCGCACCGTCCACGGGGTGCGAATTGCCGTACAGAACCGTG
>CAKZLV010000063.1 GCA_937127285.1 uncultured Bacteroidota bacterium | reverse complement strand
CTTCGGCAGGTGATGGACGAGTGGGACAAGTTCGGCGCGGATGCCTGCCATTTGGAAGACGACGGCACGGTGTGCGGCCCGGACGGCGTGCCCAACGACGACGGTCCGGGCATTCCAGCCAGATAGGTCCGCCAATCCGTCGGTCGCGGCCGGGGCATGGCCCCTTCCGGCACGAGCTGGGGAGCAAAACGCCGGAGCGACGGGTCGAGCGGCAGAGGGAGCGGCGGTTGCAGTTCCGGCGTGGTTACGTTCGTGTGAGAGCCGGGCGGCGGTCGAATCCCACCGCAGCCGGCAACTTACGACGTACGACCCGGTACAGGCTGTTCGCGCTGAGCGCTTCGGCTGCAGACGCCCTGTGCCCGCTTCGTCGTCAACGCCTCAACCGACTGGTTTCGTACACATGATCGACCCGCTTTCGCCCGACACCCTGCGCACTCGCTTCGGGCCCGGCTCGTTCGACTTCGAAACGACCGACGACCTGGACGCCACCACGCAGATCGTCGGGCAGGATCGGGCAATCGAAGCCCTGGAGCTCGGCATCCAGATGGATGCCCCTGGCTACAACGTCTTCGCGCTCGGCCCGGCCGGAACCGGTCGGCGGGATCTTGTGCAGTCGCTCTTGAAGAAGCAGGCGGCCGAGGAAGAGACGCCGCCCGACTGGTGCTACGTCAACAACTTCGAGGAGGAGCGCGAGCCGCGGGCGATCACGCTGGCGGCCGGCCAGGGCATGGAGTTGAAGGAAGACGTCGAGCAGCTGGTCGAGGACCTCAAGACGGCTCTTCCGGCGGCCTTCGAGAGCGAGGAGTATCAGGCCCGCCGGGAGATGGTCCAGGAGGAGGTCCGCGAGGACCAGGAAGAAGCGCTGGAAGAGCTCCAGGAGCGGGCGCGCGAAGACGACATCGCACTTATCCGCACGCCGCAGGGGTTTGCGTTTGCGCCGATTCAGGACGGAGAGGTCGTCTCGCCCGAAGCCGTCGAGTCGATGCCGGAGGAAGAGCGGGAGGCGGTTCAGACCCGGATCGAGCAGTACCAGGATGAACTGCAGCGCATCCTGCGCACGGTGCCGCAGAGCCAGCGCCAGGCCCGCCAGCGCATCGAAGAGCTCAACCGCGACATGGCCAACTACGCCGTGCGCGACCTGATCGACGACGTCAAGGCGAAGTACGAGGAGAACGACGCCGTCGTCGCGTTTCTCGACGCCATCCACGACGACCTGATCGACAACGTCGACATCTTCGTTCAGTCGGCGCAGACGGCCCAGAACGGCGGCCAGGCCAACCCCCTCGCCCAGATGATGCAGCAGCAGGGGCAGGGCGGCGGCCCGCAGGGACAGGGACCCGGCGACGCCCTCTGGCGCCGCTACCAGGTCAACTGCGTCGTCGACAACGGCGACACGAACGGGGCGCCGGTCGTCTTCGAGGACAACCCCAACTACCAGAACCTCGTCGGGCAGGTCGAGCAGATCGCCCAGATGGGGGCGCTCGTGACCGACTTCAATCTCATCCGGCCCGGCGCGCTCCACGAAGCCAACGGCGGCTACCTCGTCGTCGAGGCCCGCAAGCTGCTCACCCAGCCGTACGTCTGGGAGGGCCTGAAGCGCGCGCTCGAGAACGAAGAGATCCAGATCGAGTCGCCCGGGCAGGCCCTCGGCCTGATCCGCACCGTCACCCTCGAGCCGGAGGCCATCCCGCTGGACGTCACCCTCGTCGTGGTCGGCGAGCGGATGCTCTACTACCTGCTGAAGGAGTTCGACCCGGATGTGGACGAGCTCTTTAAGGTGATGGCCGACTTTGACGATCAGATCGACCGGTCGGAGGCGCACCGGTCCTCCTACGCCGATCTTCTGGCGACCATTGTGGAGGAAGACGACCTGCTTCCGCTTGACGCCTCGGCCGTGGCGCGGGTCCTGGACCGCAGCACCCGCATGGTCGGCGACGTCGAGAAGATGAGCGCCCATACTGAGAAGGTGCGCGACCTCGTCACCGAGGGCAGCCACTGGGCCGCGCAGGACGGTGCCGACGTCGTTCGCGAGGAGCACGTGCAGACGGCCATCGACCACCAGATCCGCCGCGCCTCCCGCATCCGCGAGCGGATGCACGAGTCGATCGACCGCGACACGATCTACATCGACACGGACGGCGAACAGGTCGGCCAGGTAAACGGACTGGCATACCTGCAGGTCGGCGGCTACAGCTTCGGGAAGCCGAACCGGATCACCGCCCGCGTCCGCCTCGGCAAGGGCGAGATCGTCGACATCGAGCGCGAGGCGGCGCTCGGGGGAGGCATCCACTCGAAGGGCGTTCTCATCCTGTCCGGTTTCCTGCAGGGGCGCTACGCGCAGCGCTACCCCCTCTCCGTCTCCGCCAGCCTCGTCTTCGAGCAGTCCTACGCCGGCGTGGACGGCGACAGCGCCTCCTCCGCCGAGCTGTACGCGCTGATGAGCGCCCTCGCCGACGTGCCGCTCAAGCAGAACCTGGCCGTGACCGGATCGGTCAACCAGCACGGCGTCGTGCAACCGATCGGCGGCGTGAACGAGAAGATCGAGGGCTTTTTCGACGTCTGTCAGAAGCGCGGCCTGACCGGCGATCAAGGGGTTCTGATTCCGGCCGACAACGTCAAGAACTTGATGCTGCGCCCCGACGTCGTAGAGGCAGCCGCGCAGGACGACTTTCACATCTACCCCGTCGAAACCGTCGACCAGGGCATCGAGGTGCTCACGGGCATGCCGGCCGGCACGCCGAACGAGAACGGCGTCTTCCCCGACGACTCGATCAACGGGCGGGTCGAGGCTCGCCTGCAGGAGTTTGCCGACCGTCGCCGCCAGTTCGCCTTCACCAACGGCGAGGCGGAGTCATAGCGGAGGCGGCTCGGTGCCGGGTGCGAACCCGGCCGCGCTGATCTCGCCTGGAAACGAACTCGTGCCTTTATGCCCGACGACGAGACCAACCGCATCGACCGCATTCTGATCGCCCTCGACGCCTCCCCGCACAGCCGGGCCGCCCTCAACGCAGCCGTCCGGCTGGCGATGGTGCTGGACGCCGACGTGCAGGGGCTGTTCATCGAGGAACAGTCGGTGATTCGCGCTGCCCAAATGCCCTTTGCCCACGAGGTGCGCGCGTTCAGCACCGGTCCGCGACGCCTGACTGGGCGGCGGGTCGAGCGGCAGTTGCGCGACCGGGCCGAGCACGCGAAGCACTTGATGGAGCGCTGGGCCGAAGAGGCCGATTTGGACCACGGGTTCGAGGTCGTCCGGGGCGAGGTGGTCCCGGAGGTGCTCGACGCGGCCGGAGAGGCCGATCTTCTTGCCTTCGGCAAAGCCGGCAGTTCCAGCAGCCGGCGCCGTCTCGGCCCGAAGGCCCGGGCATTGCTGGATCAGTCCCCCACCCCGGTTCTCGTCCTGCGAGAACACCTTCGCTACTTCCAGCCGGTCCTGACGTATTTCGACGGCTCCGACGAAGCCGCTCGGGCCCTGCGTCTGGCCGCGCGGCTGGCCGAGCGGTCGGAAGCCAGCACGCTCAAGGTGCTGCTTCCCTGTACGAACGCCGCCCGCTACGCCGCTCTGCGCCGGCAGGTCCGCAGCGCGCACGAAAATCGGGTGCAGGGGCTGTACGCCCGCGCCGTCAGCCGTCCCGCCCCTGCGGAGTTGGCCGCCGTTGCCCGCGAGGAATGCAACGGGCTGACGATCCTCCCCGACGTCCTGCAGGCAGCCGCCCCGGATGAGGTGGATGCCCAGTCGTTCCTGTACGAACTCGACCGGCCCGTGGTGTTGATTCGCTAGCACCGGCAGCCCCCGCTGAAAGCCGACGCTGTCGGACGGCGTCCTCGCCCTCGCCGGTTCGCCTCCCGAAAGCGCTCGGCCTGGTCCTTTCAAGGCCGGGTCCTTCCAACACGTGCACCTCTCCCCACCGTCCCATGAGCACGATCCTGCACATCGCTCTCACCCCCACCTGAAGGACGGGAATTCTCCTCGGTGATCACGACCGCCCCCGTACAGGCATCGGGGGCCTCCTAGCCGGAACGAGCTGCTAGCCGGAACGAGCTGCTAGCCGGAACGAGCTGCTAGCCGGTAAGAGCTGCCTCGGCCAGCCGTCGGCCGATCCAGACGCAAACGAGCCCTGCCACCAGGCTTCCGCCGGCATTGGCGAGAGCGAACAGCTTGTGGCCGTCCGCCACCAGAGCGAGCGTGTCGAGGCTGTAGGTGGAGAAGGTCGTGAACGATCCCAGGAAGCCGACGACCAGGAACGATCGCCCCTCCGGCCCGATCGGGGCGGCGCTGAGTAGCGGGATCGACGCCCCGATCAAGAGGCAGCCGACGAGGTTGACGGTCCACGTCGACCAGGGAAACGGCGTGTCGAGGACGCGGCCTACGAGACGGCCGGCTCCGTACCGGGCCAGAGCGCCACAGGCACCACCGAGAGCGACGGAAAGAACGGCATGCATACAGGTCGGGAGGTTCGATCGGGAAGGGCGAGGGGATCTCGGGAGCGGCCGCACACGACCTGTTCGTGATCCCGGCGACCGCATCCTTTCCTAACGAACGTCCGACGGCTCCGGTCCCCCCCGAGGGTTGGCCGGAGGGGCCGGAGGACGAGGCCGGCTGAACGGGGCTGATGGGTTTTGGGTGGCAGGGCGGGGCCCACCCGGACGGTGCAAGACCCGCCGGCCGTCGCGCTGCCTCTGCCCGTCTCTCGCCGCTGCTGGTGGCAGGGGGCGCTCCGGTCGCCCGCGCAGCGGCGACGCCGAAGCGCCTGTTAGCGAATCGAAACCGCGATCCCCGCGCCGACGGCCAGGCGCGGACGGGTGTCGATCGAGTGGTTGCCGGCAAGATCGAGGAGCACAGGAGTGAGAACGAACGCCGTTGTTCGGAACGGAGCAATCGAGAGCCCCGTGTTCAGGTTTTGGCCCGTCCAGGTAGCGAACACGCCCAGGCGGCGGTGAATCCGCAGGGCCGCGCTCCCAAACGGGGACAGCCGGCTCGTCCCACGCTCAACGTCTGCCCACCGGGTGAATCGTCCGTCGCCGGCGCCCAGGACGAGCGTCGCCTGCGACAGCCAGGGCCCTGGGCGGAGCGAAAGGACGGTTCCCGCCACCACGTAGCGGCTGCGTCCGCCGTCGGTCGTACCGAAGATCCACGCGTTCTCGATCCCGACGCCCACCGCCACCGGACCGAAGCGCCGGTGCACCTTCCCGCCGACGCTTCCATCCCGCGCCGTCTCGCCCACCAGGTCGTACACGGCCACGGTCAGTTCCACGCCCAGCGTGCGCGACGGGTTGCCCAGCCCGGTGCCCGCAAAGGCAGCGCCGTCGGTGAAGTCGCGGTCGCCGCGAAGACCGTTCTGAACGCCCATTCCGGCAAAGGCTGCTCCCGTGCCCGGCCCGAAGGGCGTCGGGATGCCGAACGCCACCGCCGGCGCCGGGGCAACGCGGCCCTTCAGAAACGCACCGCCCGCGACGTGGCTCGTTGCCGCACCGTTTCCGTAATCTCCACCTTGCAGCGTAGGCAGGCGGGCCGAGAACGGCTGGGCGGTGGACACGTCCGGGAGAAGGAGGCTGAGAAGGGCGAGGAGAAGCCCGGTAGGCATGGATACCTTCGTCCGGGCGGACGCGCACAGGGAAGTGGCCATCACGGCGAGAGACGAGACAAACGGGAACGGCGGTGCGGCGAGAACGGCGGAGCGGCAGAAAGGCACGACCGCAGAAAGGCACGACTGCAGAGAAAGGAAAGGCTGCAGTGCCGCCGAACATACTGCATCGAACCGGAGGGACGGACGCGCCTCCGGTTCCGCCTGGCTGTCACCGATTTCCTCGTGCTTCCGTCATCCATGGGCGCCGTCCTCCACGGGTGCCGTCCTCCACGGGTCTCCCGGGTGCGACCCCGAGTCCCTCATCGATCTCCGCACCGCCGCTCGAGACGCTCAGACCTTGTGAGCGCTTCCCTCTCCCCTCTTCCTGTCCTTCTCCCTCCGGAGAAGGGACGCGGGGGCGGAGGGCTCTGCTCGGGTTGGCGCATCGCCCCTCCCGTCGATGGCATCTTCGCTCTGGCCATGGCAGAACGTGCAGGGCCAAGTCTCTCCCTCGGAGGAGGGAGAACAAGAGGGAGGGACAACCGGCGCGAACGCTTCGGGCGACGACGGGCGCAGCGCCTCGCAGTCCTCGGTAGGACTCCGAACCAACGCCCAGGTCCGTCTCCATCCCCTCTTCCTGTCCTTCTCCCTCCGGAGAAGGGACGCGGAGGCGGAGGTCTCTGCGCTGGTTTAGGTATCGCCCCTCTCGTCGATAGCATCTCGGGTCTGGTCGTGCCAGAACGTGCAGGGCCAAGTCTCTCCCTCAGAGGAGGGAGAACGAGAGGGAGGGACAACCGACGCGAACACCCCGATCCACGACGGGCGCAACGCCTCGCAGTCCTCGGCAGGACTCCGAACCACCGCACCGGCCTTCCCCTCTTCCTGTCCGTCTCCCTCCGGAGAAGGGACGCAGGGGCGGAGGTTTCGGCTCTGGTTTACGTATCGCCTCTCCCGTCGATGGTATCTTGGATCTGTGATCAGCGGTTCATCGTTCTGTAGCTTCGCCGGGGAGATCCCTGTCCCGCATATCAGACACCAAAGCTACCGGGGTTCAACTCATGCAGCGTCTTCCTTACGATCCGGACCTGCGCCCGGTGGCGCGCCGTCTTCGTCGACGCATGACGAAGAGCGAGCGGGCGCTCTGGACCCGTCTGCGGAGGAAGCAAGTCCATGGCCTCACGTTCCGGCGACAGGTGATCATCCGCCGCTACATCGTAGATTTCTTCTGCCGTCCGATTCGTCTGGCGATCGAGGTGGATGGGATCTCACACGATGATCCGCTCGTCTTCCGCCGGGACCACATTCGGGAGCAGGCGCTAATTCGACTTGGAGTCACGGTGATTCGCTTCTCGTCTCGGGACGTGCTCACAGATATTGATAACGTCATGCGAGCCGTGGAGAGCTCTGTGCTCGGTTTGATCTCAGATCGCGAAGACGAGAAGGGCTCTTCTGGATAATCCCCATCGATCTCCGCAGTGTCGCCCGGGACGCTTGGCCTTTGCGGGCGCTCCCCCATCCCCTCTTCCTGTCCTTCTCCCTCTGGAGAAGGGACGCAGGGGCAAAGGTCTTTGCTCTGGGTGGCGTATCGCCCCTCCCGTCGATGGCATCTTGCCTCTGCCTGCGGCAAAACATGCAGGACCGAGTCTCTCCCTCAGAGGAGGGAGAACAAGAGGGAGGGACAACCGACGACAGCCTCTCCGTCGTCGACAGGGATACCGCCCGTCAATCCTCTGCACGTCTCTACACCAAGGGACAGGTCGTCCCCTCTTCCTGTCCGTCTCCCTCTGGAGAAGGGACGCAGGGGAAGAGGTCTCTGCCCTGGTTGGCGTATCGCCCCTCCCGTCGATGGTATCTCAGGTCTGGCCGTGCCAGAACGTGCCGGACTGCGTCTCTCCCTCAGAGGAGGGAGAACAAGAGGGAGGGACAACCCGACGCGAACGCTCCGGTCGACGACGAGCGCAACGCCTCGCAGTCCTCGGCAGGACTCCGAACCAACGCCCAGGTCCGTCTCCATCCCCTCTTCCTGTCCTTCTCCCTCCGGAGAAGGGACGCGGGGGAGGAGGTCTCTGCTCCGGTTGGCGCATCGCCCCTCCCGTCGATGGCATCTTGGCTCTGCCTGCGGCAGAACGTGCCGGGCCGCGTCTCTCCCTCAGAGGAGGGAGAACAAGAGGGAGGGACAACCGACGACAGCCTTCCAGTCGTCGACAGGTATACCGTCGGTCGATCCTCTGCATGTCTCCACACCAACGCACCGGGCTTCCCCTCTTCCTGTCCTTCTCCCTTTGGAGAAGGGACTCAGGGGGACCGGGCTGGCTCGGCGGGGGTGTAGACGCTCTTCTCTTCGAACGGCGCCCGCTCATCCGACGCGGGCGAAGTCGAGGGAGCGGTTGTCGTAGTAGCGCTGATAGTGCGTGCGGAGGGCGGCGTGCTCGTCGGCGCGGAGGTGCGGGTCGCGGTTGACGAGGCTCATCGCGGCATCGCGCGCCTCCTCCAGAATACCTTCGTCTTCGGTGATGTCCGCAATCTTCAGATCGGGAAGGCCGCTCTGGCGCGTGCCGAAGAAGTCTCCCGCCCCGCGGATCTGCAGGTCGCGCTCGCTGATCTCGAAGCCGTCGTTCGTCGTCACCATCGCCTCGAGACGCTCCTTCGCCTCTGCAGAGCGCTTGTAGCCGGCCATCAGGACGCAGTGGCTCTGCTGATCGGACCGCCCGACGCGACCGCGAAGCTGGTGCAGCTGGCTGAGGCCGAACCGCTCGGCATGCTCAATCACCATCACCGTCGCGTTCGGCACGTCGACGCCCACCTCGATCACCGTCGTCGACACGAGCAGGTCGATTTCTCCCTCCTTGAACCGGCGCATCGTGGCGTCTTTGGCGTCGGACTTCATCTGCCCGTGCACGAGCCCCACGGTGTAGTCCGAAAACGTCTCCTGCAGCGTCTCGTAGCCGCTCTCGGCGTCTTTCAAATCCATCTTTTCCGACTCCTCCACGAGCGGATAGACGACGTACACCTGCTGTCCGTCTTCGAGCTTGCGGTCGAGGAAGGCGTAGACCTCCCCCCGCCGCTTTTCGCTGCGCAGGACGGTGTTGACCGGCTTCCGGCCGGCCGGCATCTCGTCCATCTTCGAGACGTCGAGATCGCCATAGAGCGTCATCGCGAGAGAGCGCGGGATGGGCGTTGCCGTCATCAGCAGCATGTGCGGCTGCTCGCCCTTTTCGAACATCGTCGCCCGCTGCGCGACGCCGAAGCGGTGCTGCTCGTCGACGATCGCCAGGCCCAGGTTCTCGAACTCGACCTCGTCCTGAATGATGGCGTGGGTGCCGACCGCGACCGGACTCGCGCCCGTCCGCAGCGCCCGGAGCGCCTCTTCGCGCTCGGATTTCGTCTGGCTGCCGATGAGAAGGCGCGGCTCCAGGTCGAGGGGCTGCAGGTACTTTCGGAGGTTGGCGTAGTGCTGCTCGGCGAGGATCTCCGTCGGGGCCATGAATGCGCTCTGGTAGCCGCTGTCGAACGCGTGCATCATCGCCGCCACGGCCACGACCGTCTTGCCGCTCCCGACGTCCCCTTGCACGAGCCGGTTCATCTGGTAGCCGGTGGACGTATCCACGAATACATCGTTCAGAGCGCGCTTCTGGGCGCCGGTCAGTTCGAACGGCAGCACCTCGCGCACGAATTCCTTTGTGTAGGTGCCCGGCTCGGCAAACTCCGGCCCGGCGATCTTTTCGCGCTCGTTCCGCATCTGCGCGAGCATCAGCTGGATGAAGAAGAGCTCTTCGAACTTGAGACGCTCGGTGGCCCGCCGGCGCTCGTCGATGGATTTCGGGAAGTGGATGGCCCGGAGCGCGACGCGCCCTTCCATCAGATCGTGGCTGCCGACGAGCCACTCGGGGAGCATCTCGCCGAGCTTCAGGCCGTGCTCCTTAAACAGATTGTAGATGATGCGCCGGATGGAGCGGCTCGTCAGGCCGACCTTCTCCATCGCCTCTCCGCCGGGATAGAGCGGGACGATGCGCCCGGTGTCGAGCAGCGCCCCCTCGTCGTTGAGCTTGTCGAAGTCGGGATGCGTCATCGAAAACCAGCGGCCGTAGCGCTGCACCTTGCCGTGCACGGCCACGCGCTCGCCTTCCTCGAAGGCCTTCTGCACCCACCAGATCCCCTGAAACCAGGTGCACTTCATGCGTCCCCCGTTGTCGTCCTGTACGACGAGTTCGAGGCGCTTCTGGCTCTTGCCCGGAACAACGCTTTTGCTCACCACCTCCCCCACCACCGTCACCGAGTCGCTGGATTCCTCCAGGTTGCGGACGGCCGTGACGGTCGTGCGGTCGAGGTAGCGCCGCGGGTAGAAATGCAGAAGATCGCGCACGGTGCGAACGCCGTGGCTCTCCGCCCACACCTCGGCGCGCTTCTCCCCGACCCCCTTGACGTAGCGGACGCTCTGCTCCAGAAACTCTTCCATCGGCGGTTGTCTCTACCTGAGCCGTTCGATCGTGCGATTACACAGCAATCCGGGCGGATTGCTCCCGAACGGGCCGACGGCCGGAGTCGGAGACCGTCCGTTGCAGATCGCGGGCGGGGACCGTCTGAGCGGTGGACCGGACGAAGGAGCCGGCGATTTACCGGCGGGCCCCCACCGGGCGTCTCGTGCCGCTTACCCGGCACGCGTCGCTTCGCGTTCTACGAGCCGGGCGCCGGGGCCGTCGGCCCGGGAGATGTAGGCATCCGTGGCGCTGTCGTGATGATTGAAGGCGCTCGTCATGGCGTCGCGGACCGCCTCGGCGTCGTCGGCCCGGGCCCAGGCGAAGAGGCTCGGTCCGGCGCCGGCCAGCGAACAGCCGAGCGCACCGGCGTTCATGGCAGCAGACTGCACCTCGGCAAATCCCGGAACGAGGCCCGCGCGGCGCGGCTCCACGATGCAATCGCGCAGCGATCGGCCGATCAGGTCGAGGTCGTTCCGATAACACCCCGCTACGAAGGCCCCCATGTTGGCCGTCTGCCGCACGACCTCATCGAGGGGAATCTCCGGCGGCACGCGCTGGCGCGCCTCGCGGGTTTCCACCGTCCGGCGCGGATGAACGAGCACGCACCGGATGGCGTCCGGCGTCGGAACCGACACGACGTCGGGCGGATCAACCGCGCGCGTCAGCACGAGTCCCCCGTAGAAGCAGGGCGCGACGTTGTCGGGGTGAATCGACCCGCTCGCCACGGCTTCTCCCAGTAGTGCGTAGCGAAAGAGGTCATCGTCCGGGAGAGGCGTGGACGCGACGGCGTTCGCGGCGATGACGCCCCCCACCGCCGAAGCAGCCGATCCGCCCATGCCGCTGCCGAGGGGGATCCCCTTTTCGATCGAGACCTCGAAGCCGTGATCGAGATCGTTCGCCTCGACCCAGCGAACGAGTCCGGCCGTGGCCGTATTGTCCCGCGGATCGCGGGGCAGGTCCATCTCGCGGCCGGTCACCGCCCCGACGCGCACCACCGGCTCGTCCAGACGACGCACGGTGACGCGGTCTCCCACGCCGATGCCGAGCACGCCGCCGAGCACGTCATAGCCGACGGCAACGTTGCCGATGGAAGCGGGAGCGAAGGCGGTGGCACAGGCCGAAGGGTCGGTGGGGGACAAGGGTGGGT
>CAKZLV010000062.1 GCA_937127285.1 uncultured Bacteroidota bacterium | reverse complement strand
GCACCGCCCTACCAGTCCTTTTCGACCGGCGTCGGACGGGCGGATCGCTTCTGCACCTCGCGAAGCAGCTGCTTTTCCTGCCCCTGCAGGGCCTGCAAGATGCGCTCGGCCTGGGCACGCGACAACGGGCCGTTGGAGGCCGGCCGCTCCGGGCTGCCCGCTTGCTCGCCTGCCGTGCGCGCCGGCGCCTCTGCACCCGCGTCGTCGCCCCGAGAACGAGACCCTCGCGACGGATCGTCCGGTGAGCGCTCGGCCTGCGGACGACGGGCCTGCGCGCGATCAGCTTGCGCGCGATCAGCTTGGGGGCGATCAGTTTGGGGGCGACCGGCTTGCGACCTCGACGTTGCATCGGGCGGACGGCCGGTTGCCGACGACGGCGCGTCGCGGTTCGCTCCGTTCGTCTCGCCCGGAGGCGGCTGCCGCCCGTCGTCGTCGGCCTGCGACCCGTCGCGCGGGGGCGTCTGGCGGGATGCCTGCGGAGGGGACGACGAGGACGCCGGCCCGTCCTTCCCCGTCTGCGACGACCGACCTCCCTGCGACGACGAGGAGCTGTCCGCTTCGGAGCGCGGCTGCGCCCGGTCGAGCTTCGCCTTCAGGGCGCGCAGGCGGGGGTCGTCCGGGTGCTGCTGCAGGCCGGCTGCAACCAGGCGCCGGGCGGCGCCGACGTTCTCGGCAATGTATTCCTGCGCCGCCTCATGAAAGTACTCCGTGGCCGGCCGCCCGGACGCGCCGGAGGACTGCCCGACGACCGCCGGCGGGGCGGCTGCCAGAAGGAGCGCGCTCAGCACCCCGACCAGGCGTCGGGGCGAGCGCAGGGGGCCGTTCGAAGAGCGGAGCATGCAGAAAGAGCGGGCCATGCGGGAAGAGCGGGCCAGAGAAACAAAGCTACGGGGTGCGGACCGGCGTCGACCCGGGGCCACCGGGCGGGGTCCCGTCCAGGATGCCGGTTACGTCCTGGAGGCGATTCATGAAGCGCCGGTAGGCGCGAACGGTCGAGTCCTGCGCCTGCCCGTTTCGAAGCAGCGTCAGGGCGTCTTCGTAGCGGGTACGGGCGACGAGCGCATCGGCCCGGCGCTTCAGTTCTTTCGCGTAGGCCGACGGCTCGACGTCTGGGGGCGACCCGCCGCGCGTCTGCTCCTGCCGCCGCTGCAGCTGGCGCTTCAGCACCTCGAAGTTGTGACGGGCCGGCTGAAATGCGGGGTCGATCAAGAGGGCGTTGCGAAAGTAACGAAGTGCGGCCGTCAGGTCGCCCATGCCGGCGGCGGCGTTCCCGGCGTTGTGCAGGGCGCGAACGCGTGCCTCCGGCGTGTGCGCTGCCCGGCGGGCGGCGTCGAAGGCCGTCCGGGCGGCCGAGAATTTCTCCTGCTGATGCAGCGCCGCTCCCAGGTTGTTCTGAAGGGCGGTGTAGACGGCACCGGAGTCGGCCGCGGCGGCCTGGTGGCGCTGCAGGCCGGAGCGGTACGCCTCGACCGCCGCCCCGTACTGTTCCTGCTCGAAGAGCGCATTGCCGCGTCGCCCGGCGTCGGTCGCGTCGCCCGCTCCCCCCACCCAGCGAGTCAGCGAGGGCAGATCACCCAGACCGAGAAGCAGCACGGAGCCGACGGCGAGGAGACGAAGGGTCATAAACGGAACGGTCTTCCGGTCGACGGGAGGGAGTCATACGCTCGGGCCGCACAGGCGGGTTTCATCCGGGACGGGAGTGAGCGACCGGCGATGAGGGGCGAGCCCGTCCCGGAATCAAAACATCCAGAAAGAGAAGGGCGAGGCCGGCGGCGAGCGGCCACTGGTACAGTTCGGCATATTCACTGAAGCGCTCCGTCCCGAAAGCGCGCGCCTCGAGGGCGTCGATCGCCTCCTGCATGTCGGGCAGCGCGCTGGAGGTGCGCCCGATGCGAAAGTACGCTCCCTCTTCTGCCAGCGTGGTGAGAGCCGATTCCTCCAGCCGCGTGGTGACGACGCCGCCCTGGCGGTTGCGCTTCACGCCCACCTGCTGCCCCTGTTCGTAGATCGGGATCGTGGTGCCGGTCGGTTCGCCGACCCCGGCGGTGAAGAGGGCGATCCGGTGGTCGCGGGCGGTGTCTTTGACGCGCTCCAGGCCGCCGGTGTGGTTCTCTCCGTCCGACACGATGAGCAGCGCCCGAGAGCGCGCCGACGCGGCCGGCGCCCGGCTCGTATCGGCCGCCGTGTCGAAGGCGCGGACGGCCGCGTCCATGGCAGCGCGGAAGCGGGTGCCCGGCGTCGGCATCAGGTCGGCGTCCGCCACGTCCAGGAAGAGGCGGACGGCGCCGTAGTCGGTCGTGAGGGGGCACTGAACGAATCCGTCGCCGGCAAAGAGGACGAGCCCGACGCGGTCGCCGCTGAGGCCGTCGAGGAGGCCCTTGATCTCGTTCTTCGCGCGCTCGAGCCGGCTGGGGGCCACGTCTTCCGCCTGCATCGAGGCCGACACGTCGAGAGCGATCACGAGGTCGATGCCGCTGCGTTCGACCTCGCGCACCTCGGTCCCGAACCGCGGTCCGAGGAGGCTGACCACGACGAGGGCGGTGCCGGTGACGGCAAGACCCGCCTTGACGAGCCGGCGGCGCGGGCGGGCGACGGCGGTCATCTGCTGCAGAAAGCCGGGATCGCCCAGCCGCTCCCACGCCCGGCTCCGCTGCCGGCGGGCATACGCGTACAGCCCGGCCACCACCGGCACAATGCCTATCAGCCAGACCAGCGACGGATGCAACCACGTCATAGCAGAAGGGAAAAGGGACGGGCATCATCAAGAGGAACGGGAAAGGCAACACCCGTTCACATTGCGCCCGTTCCCTTCGAATCGGTTCAGGGGAATCGGCGGAAGAGGGTGGCGGCAAGCAGCACGTCGAGGACGATAAGCGCCAGCGCCGGTACCAGGTACCGGGGGTAGCGCTCCTCGACATCTGTATACACGCGCTCGTCGACCTTCGAGGTTTCCATCTCTCCGATCTCGCCGTAAATCTGGCGGAGCGCACGCTTGCTCGTGGCCCGAAAGTAGCGCCCGCCCGTTTGGGTGGCAACGGTCCGAAGCATGTCTTCATCGATTTCCACCGGCATCATCTGGCGCTGGCTGCCGGAAAAGGGGCGGTTGACCACGAATGGAGCCCGTCCCTCCGAGCCGACGCCGATGGAGTAGACGCGAACATTCATCGTCGACGCCACCTCCGAGGCCGTCACGGGGTCGATCTCGCCGCGGTTGTTCTGGCCGTCGGTAAGAAGAATGACGACCTTGCTCTTCGCCTTGGTGTCCTGGAGGCGGTTGACGGCCATCGCGAGGGCGGTTCCGATGGCGGTTCCGTCCTCGACCACCCCGACGCGGACGTCCTCGAGCATGCGCTGCAGAAAGGCGTAGTCGAGCGTAAGCGGAGCCTGCGTGTAGGCCTTGGCGGCAAACACGACCAGCCCCACGCGGTCGCTCACGCGGCTGTCGATGAACTCGGCCGCGACGTCCTTCGCCGCCTCGAACCGGTTCGGACGGAAGTCTTCCGCCCGCATCGACGTGGAGGTGTCGAGCACGAGCATGATGTCGATGCCTTCCGCGCTGCGGGTGCGAATCACGTTTTCTACCTGGGGCCGCGCCAGGGCGACGATCCCGAGCGCAAGCGCCGCCATCCGGAGGGCGGCGGGAAGCCACCGCAGCCGCGTCGTCCACGACTGGGGAGCCGCACGGGCCGTGCCGACGTCGCTGAACGGAAGGCCGGCCGTACCCCGGGCCCGCCACCACGTCCACACACCCGCCACCGGGACGAGGACGAGCAGCCAGAGAACGGTGGGGTTGGCGAAGGACATGTGGGCTTGGGAGCGTGGGGCTTGGGAGCGTGGGGGCTTGGGAGCG
>CAKZLV010000061.1 GCA_937127285.1 uncultured Bacteroidota bacterium | reverse complement strand
AGGCGGGGCAGTGGACGGACGACACGCAGATGACCCTGGCGGTGGCCGGCGCCCTGGCCGCGGCGCCCGACGACCCCGGCGCCTGGCCGCAGGGCGTGGCCGATCGGTACGTGGCCCTGCAGGACCGGGCCCGCCGGTGGGGACCGACGACGACGGCCGCCATCGAGCGGCTCGCCGACGGGACGCCGCCGGAAGACGCTGGCTCGTCCGAGCAGGCAACCGACGGAGCAGCGATGCGCGCCGCACCGCTCGGACTCTGGTGGGCGTCCCGAGACCCAAGCCGGGAGGCCGCCTTTGAAGCAATCTGCCCCGTTCTCTCCGTCACCCACCGCCATCCGGCGGCGCTCGCGGCGGTGTGGGGACAGGCATTCGCCGTCCAACACGTCATCGGACGGGCGCCGGAGGCGTTCGACCGCGACGCCTTCTGGAGCGCGCTAACAGACGCGACGGCGTGGGGGGAAGAGCAGCTGGGGGCGGACGACCGCGTGTCCCGTCGCCTCCGGTCGTTGCGCGACCATCTCGATGCCTTCCCGCTGGATCTGGGCGACCGGTGCGACGGGGTGAGCGTGCGGGCGGCGGACGCCTGGCCGTTTGCCTGCGCGATGTTTGCCCGACGGCCCCACCTCCTGGAGAACAGTCTCCTCTCCGGCATCAACGTCGGCGGCGATGCCGACACGACCGGCGCGATGATGGGCGCCCTCTTCGGCGCCCTGCACGGGTGGGCGGCGTTTCCGGACGCGTGGAAGGAAGGGCTCGAAGACGTCGATCGACTCACGGCCACGGCCGACGGCCTGTCGGCGGCTCTCCGTTGAACGATCACCAACGCCCCTGCCATCACACGACCCCGGTCGACGGCGGCGTTCGCCACCGGCTTTTCCTACGTTTCTTTACTTTCACGGGCTCCTTCACGGATTCCGCCTTTCCACCAGCTCCGGGGCCGGAGCGGCGGGCGCGACTTGCGGCCCGGACAAAGCGGCACCGGACTGGTGCACCTGCAGCCTTTTAAAACGCCCGACACGAAAAAATTATTACACGTCTGGCGGCGCTGGGAGCAAGATTGCTCGATGCGAAACGGAAATTTCACATTTCTCCTTGACTTCGTCCAACTTCAACGAAAGATTAGAGCCAGCATGTTAGGAAGTCGTTAGCTCGAAGCGCGGCAGCGGGATGTTCCGGCTGTTCTGCGGTTCGGTGCCGAAGCTCAGGTGAACCTGAGCGTGGTCCGATGCCACCCGCTGCATGCGGCCGGGCGGCAGAGACCGCCGTCGCTCTTTGCCTTTCGGCGCGTTGCCTCTTCTCGGCGGTCGGCCCGCTTCGGGTCTGCTTCGGGGATGTCGTCCCCGCCTGCAGGTGTCGTTTTCTCCGCGAGGGCGGCGCACGTCGCCAGAAGAGAACGTCGAGAACGGATCCCGGCAGGCACGCAGGGATCGGGCACGCAGGGATCGGGCTTCCTAACCGGACACGATCACTATCTTGAGATACCAATCCAACCACCATGAGGAGATTATTTACGACCCTAGTGTGTGGGGTGGCCCTTTTGTTGTTGACACCAGGGCTAGCCACCGCACAGGACACCGGTACGATTGAAGGGACCGTGACCGATGCCAGCACCGGAGAGTCGCTCCCCGGTGCCACGGTACAGGTCCTGCAGGAGGGCATCGGATCCGCGACGGATGCGAACGGCGAGTACACGATTCGGGACGTGCCCGCTGGCGAGCAGCAACTGCGCGTGCAGTTCGTCGGGTACCAGACGGTCACCCGGTCGATCAACGTTCCGGCCGGTGAGACGATTACCCGCAATGTTGAACTCGAGCAGGAAACGGCCCAGCTCGAAGAGGTCGTCGTTTCCGGGTACCGCGTGCGACAGACCCGCACGGAAGCGGGGGCTTCAGAGATCGTCGACGCGGATGCGATTGAGACGGCCACCGTGCAGAACCCGCAGAGCGCCCTGCAGGGTCAGGCAGCCGGCGTGCGCGTCACTGCCAGCAGCGGCCAGCCGGGAGCGGCGCCGCAGTTCCGGATTCGCGGAAACGCAACGATCTCCTCGGGTAGTGAGCCGCTCTACATCGTCGACGGCGTTCAGGTGAACCCGAACTCGACCTTCGACGAGGCCTCTGCCAGCCCGCTGAACTCGATCAACCGGTCGGACATTCAGTCGGTAGAGGTGCTGAAGGACGCTGCCGCTGCCTCCATTTACGGTGCGCAGGCCGCCAACGGCGTCGTGATTATCACCACCAAAGGAGGGCGCGCCGGCGACACCGAGATCAACTTCAACACGCAGCTCGGCTTCGTCGAGCGGCTGAACCGCTTCGACGTCATGGACACCGAGGAGTGGACGAACTTCGTCGGGAGCGGCGTTGCCAACTTTGCCAATTCTACATTCGGAACCAACCTGACGGCCGGAGAAGGTCGGCAGGTCGCGACCAGCCCGACCGGTGCTGCAGACCTCGGTCTGCCGCCATCCCTGTCAGCACCGGTCAGCCAGGGTGGGTTCTTCGTAGGAGAGGATGACATCCAGACCGACTGGCCGGGTGCGGTGTATCGCCAGGGCCTCACCCAGACCTACAATCTGTCGGCTCGGGGCGGAAACGAAACGACGACGTTCTACGTGTCGGGTCGTTTCTCGCGCGACGAGGGGCAGATTATCTCCTCCTTCCTCCGCTCCGGAGGCCTGAAGGCGAACCTGTCTCACCAGGCCACCGACTTTCTCAACGTCGAGACGCGCTTGAACCTGGCGACGACGACGATTGAAGGCACCGTGGAAGGCGGTCCGTTCATCAACAGTCCGTTCTGGGCCGGATACCTGCTGCCGCCCAACTCAACGGTTTACAACGAGGTCGGGAATCCGGAGAGCGGGTTCAACCCCCAGCCCAACTTCGTCTTTACGGAGAACGTGGTGCAGCAGGAAGAATTCAACACCACGCGCTCGAACCAGACGAACATCATCGGAAACATCGCGCTGAACTGGGACATCGCCTCCACCTGGAACGCCCGCACGTTCGCGGGTCTGTCCTTTGAGGACACGGCGGAAGAAGACTACCAGGACCCGCGCGTCCCGTCCAACGCAGGTGTGGGAGGGGAGCTTCAGCTGGCGGCCGACCGCTCGATCGACTACAACATCAGCCAGACGTTCCAGTACGACAACGTCTTCGATAGCGTCCACCGCGTCTCCGGCCTTGCCGGTACGGAGTTCAAGGAGCGCACCATCGAGACGCTGGATGCCAACACGCAGGGCTTTCCGAGCTTCCTGTTCCGCACGGCCGATGCCGCTGCCAATCCGCAGGACGTGCTCGGAGATGAAACCAGTTTCCGGGTGCTCAGCTTCTTCGGCGATGCGGAGTACACCTACGACAACACCTACCAGCTTCGGTCTACGCTTCGCTACGACGGGTCGTCCCGTTTCGGGGAAGACAACCGATGGGGTCTCTTCGGAACGGTCAGCGCCTTCTGGCGCCTCTCCGAAGAGAGCTTCCTGCAGGACGTTGATTTCGTCGACGACCTGAAGCTCCGGGCCAGCTACGGCATTACCGGAAACAGCCAGATCGAAAACTTCCAGTCTCGTCGTCTCTTCGGGACGGCTGGAAACTACGACGGCGGCTCGGCGCTCGCGCCGGCCAGCCTCGGAAACAACACCCTCACCTGGGAGGAGCGCCAGGAGGTCAACGTCGGCCTCGACTACACGCTGTTCTCCGGTCGCATCTCGGGGTCGTTCAACGCCTACGACGCCAACAGCTCCGAGCTTCTGCTGGAGCGAGAGCTTCCCTCCGACACCGGCTTCAACAGCTACATCGACAACGTCGGACAGATCAGCACCCGGGGGCTGGAAGCCTCGATCGAGACGGTCAATCTGATCGCCGGCGACTTCCAGTGGCGCACCAACTTCAACATCTCCTTCCAGCGGTCGGAGGTGGACGAGTTGCTGCCGGATGACAACGAAATCATCGTCGATCCGGACGACAACCCGGGCGTCGACGGCGGCGGCATCTTCCGCGTCGGCGAGCCGATCTCGCAGTACCGCTACGTCCGCTACGCCGGCGTGAACCCGGCCACGGGCGCCGCGATGTACCTCGACCGCAACGGAAACCTGACCTACAACGGTCAGCGCCAGGAAGACGAGGTGCTCCTTGGCAACACGGAGCCCGACTTCTTCGGCGGATTCGGCAATACGTTTACGTTCAAGGGCGTCTCGCTGGACGTCTTCTTCCAGTACGACTACGGCCGGGAGACGCTCAACAACGACGCGTTCTTCCTCCGCTCCAACACCTTCTTCTACCTGAATCGGGACGAAGAGGTGCTCGACTACTGGAAGGAGCCCGGGGACATTACCGACACGCCCCGGCCGACTCCTGCCGCCAGCTACAGCGGGCAGGCCGCGGGCATCTTCACCACGCGCTACTACGAAGATGCGTCCTATATCCGCCTGAAGCGGGCCAAGCTGGGCTACTCCTTGCCGCAAAGCCTGCTGGAGCGCGTTTCGCTATCGGCGGCGAGTGTATTCGTGCAGGGAGAAAACCTCGTGACCTTCACCGAATACACCGGCTTCGATCCTGAAGTGGTGGGGACTGGCCTCGGTCAGTACCCGCAGTCCAGGAGGTACACGGTGGGTCTCTCCATCACGTACTAACCGAACCGACGTTCGTGGGCGCGGGGAGCGGGCGATGTGGCTGCTCGCTCCCCTCACCACGACCCCGCCGATCGATGATTTGCGACATCAACCTTTCCGATTCGATTATGAAACGTCTACTGTTTTCACTGTCCTCTCTCCTTCTTGCCGCCGTGATGGTGGTAGGATGCGACCAGGTGGCTCTGGATGAACCGGAGCCGCAGCAGAGCATCCAGTCGGAGCGGGTGTTTACCACGCAGGAAGGTTTTGAGGCGACACTGAATGCTGCCTACGACCGCCTGGAGTCCTTCACGCGGTACGGCCAGTACTACCAGCTCTACCCCGACGCCCTCTCTGACAACATCGACTTCATTCAGGGGGCGAACCGGTACAACGACATCGTACGCAACATTGAGGACGAGCACCTGGAGACGTACAACAACCCGTACGATGCAATCAACCTGACGAACAACGTCATCACGAAAATCCGGGGTTTGGATCTTGAGGCCGAGAACCCGACCGCCGTCAAGGACCGGATCAAGGGAGAGGCGCATTTTCTGCGTGCTCTGAATTACTTCGACCTCGTCCGCACGTTTGCGTACGAGCCCGGCCGGGAGTCGGGCAACTTCACGCAGGGCGTCGTGCTCCGCACCCAGCCCACCGAGACGGTTGACGATGCAGACTTTCGCCCGCGCGCTTCCAACCAGGAGGTGTACGACCAGGTCGTTGCGGATCTGGACTCTGCAGCCGTGCTGCTGGAAGGGAAGGCGCAGACCCGCTCTCGTGCGAACGTGGCGGCCGCCTACGGCCTGCTCGCCCGCGCCCACCTCTACCTAGAGAACTGGGCGGAAGCCGAAGCTGCGGCCACTGAAGCGATCAACCGCGCCGGTGCCGTCGATGCCAGTCTCGTGGAGCAAGATGCCTACGCGTCGGCATGGAACGCCGCCAGCTACAGCGGCTCGCTCTTCGAGCTTCACATGACCGAGGGGCAGGACGGAGACGCGACCAACACCAACGAGTCCCTCACCTCGCTCACCAGCCTCGACCCGACCGGGGCAACGACGTTCAACTTCCAGGTCATCCCGAGCCAGGACGTCCTCAGCCTCTTCGCCGATGACGACGTCCGGTCGAGCCTCATCCAGCAAACGCCGGGCGGTGTCACCTTCTTTGCCAAGTACGGCAACACCCGTGGCGCCTTTACTGACCGCGTGCCCATCGTCCGGGTTGCGGAGATGTACCTAATTCGTGCCGAAGCGCGCGTGGAGCAGGACAACGCCTCCGGTGCACGCGAAGACCTGAACACCCTTCGCACCACGCGCGGGCTCTCTGAGGTAGGCGGGCCCGACAGCGGTCTCATCGACTCGATCATGGTCGAGCGGCGCCGTGAGCTTCTCTACGAAGGTCACCGGTGGTACGACCTGAAGCGTCGGGGGATGGACGTTCCCAAGCCGCAGCCGACGGTCACCGAGGACGAGATCCCGTACAGCGACTTCCGGATTCTGGCTCCGCTGCCGGATGCCGAGGTCCGCAGTAGCCCCGAACTGGAACAAAACCCGGGCTACTAACCCACCGCAGATGAGACTCCGTTGCTCCCCTCCCGACGACCCGGGAGGGGAGAGCGGTGAACTGCCACGAGATACCATCAAGTGTACCTAATCATATGAATATGCGCCGCTACACTGTTCTTTCCCTCTTTCTTGCTACCACACTCGTCCTTGCCGGCTGCTTCGACGAGTTGAGTGGAGGCCCGTACGAAGGACCGGACCGCGTTGGATTCGACATTGACCTCGTCACGCGCGGTGGGCCGGACGACCCCGATGGTGCGTCGGCCTCGTTCGAACAGGGGCAGACCGTCCCACTGGGCGTGGACCTCATCGGCCCGCAGCAGTCCAACGACCTGCAGGTGAATGTGAGCACCGTCTCGGAGCCTGTGTACAACATCAAAGAGGTCCCGACGGACACCGGAGCTGCCCGCATCGACACCACGGTTCTGGCGATGCCTACCACGGCCGAGGAAGGCGTCCACTACGACTTGCCGTCCTCGTTCACGATTCCCGCCGACTCCAGTACGGCAAATCTGAACGTGGATCTCCTCTCCGGTCTCGCTTCGGACGATGACCCCGTGCGTCTCTCCATCCGGCTGGACGGCAACGAGGAGCAGGGTCTGGAGCCGGCGACCAACTTCCGGTACTTCACCATCAACATCCAGCCCAACTAAACCAGGCCCACGGTACCAACGAAAGACGGAAGGGGCGCCGTCGGATGCCGATGCGCGGTTTCGGCCGCACAACGGCTCGCCCCAACCGACCTCCGCCAGGCCCCGCTCGGCCCGGCATCCAGACGCCGCACCAGAGTCCCGTACAGCCCCGCTGCTGTGCGGGGCTTTGTGCGTTGGGAGATGTCGGTTGAGAGAGGTCGATTGAGAGATGCCGGTGGACAGGCGTCGGTGGAGAGAGGAGGGCGTCCCACCCGGCGCGAGGAACTGTCCGCGAACTGTCCGCCCGTTCGCAACGAGCGAGATGCGATGGAACGGGCACAGCCTCCACCCGTGACAGCCATGATCATTCGTGAAGAAAAAATAAAGGGCGAGCCGATCGCCGTTTGGCCGCTGGCTCGTCCCACCGCCCGATGCGTGTCTTCTCCCGTCCCTCGCTTTCGTTCTTCGCACTTGTACTGCTGGGCCTGATGCTGGGGGCTGTCCCTCGTTCTGCCGCTTCCGGCCCGCTGGCGGCAGCCGGCGACCAGAGGCCGGAACCGCCGTGCTCCACGGCGACCGCGCTCGACCGGCAGATTGAAGATCGCCTCCAGAGCGGGAGGGCCGGCGGCAAAGCAACGGCTCGCCTCTACCTTCGTCTTCTCGGCCGGGCCGGGTCCGGAGAAACGTGCGAAGCCCTCGTCCGGCATCTCGCTCAACTGGTTCCCCTGCTCGGCCCGAGCACGACGAAGCAGGTCCTCGCCAACCCGGAGGCCGCGCCGAACGAGTGGACCCCGAACCCGAAGGCGGGAGCGGTCCTGCAGCGGTGGTGGCGGCAACAGGATCCCAATCCCTCCACGCCGTTCAACGAGCGCCTCGCCGTCCACTTGCGCCGGGTCTCCTACGCCGTCGACGCGTACGCATCCGACCGCAGCGCGGCGGGGTTTGACGACCGGGGAACGGTGTACGTCCGGTATGGAGAGCCCTACCGGACCGGCTCGGTGCCGTACCAGGACATGGGCTTCATCTCGGAGGTGATCCGTCCGGGGGTGAACGTTTCGCTCGGCGACTTCCCCGATCACGAGATCTGGACGTACGACCACATCTCGTCGGAGGGCCGATACATCTTCGTTCAGCGCGTCGCAGACTACGAGATTGCCACGGCGCCGGACCTGCTGCCGCCGGAACTGCGGCGCGGCTTCAACGGATCGGCCCGGAGCCAGAACCGGGCGTATTCCACCATTCACGCCCTGCAGCACATCTACAGCTATCTCTCCCGCCTCTACGGCCGCTCCGGCGATATCTACGCCGATCTCAACAAGTACGTGAGCACGCAGGACATGCTGGGATCGGTCGACGATCTGCGCCGCCGCCGCGGCCGGTCGGGCGGCAGCGGGTCGGTCGGCTACGGATCCGGAAGCCGGCAGGTGCACAGCCGGCCGGGGGCCGGGTCGCGAACTCCCTCCATGGTGGCCAAAGACGTCGTCTCGAAAAGCCAGGTCCGCGGTCACGAGATCGCCCGGGTGCGGCAGCAGGAAATGCCCTCGCAGTACGGCGGGGGGGATAGCCTGTCGACCCTGCCCGTTGCCTTTCGAACGTTTCGCAGCTTGACGCCGGCGGGAGAGACGACGACGAACGTCTACTGGGCCCTTCGAGAGGCGTCCGCGGAGCTGCCGGAAAACGCAGATGTCGACGGCAGCGAGGACGATGCGGCCGCCGCCGACACGTCCTTCACCCACTACCACGTCGCCGTTTCCGCCACCCGATACGACGACCAGTTTCGCCGGTTGACGACGCAGCGCGACCAGGCACTCACCGAGCGCCAGCGCCGCACCGCCGGCGCCGAGGCGGGCCGGGCGCGCGTCTCGACGGTGCACTCCCTCACCACCGACCCGGTTGCCTCCACGTCGTACCTGACCCTGCAGTGGGACCAGCACGTAGCGACCTACTCGCAGGCGACGCTGGATACGACCGTGGGAACGACGATTCGGCGGCGCGTTGCGGAACCGGAAAAAATTGTTCCTCTCCGCGCCGACCCCTCGAGCCTGGAGATGAGCGACCTGCAGGTGCTCACCGTGCAGCGGCCGCTTTCGTCCTCGGCGTCGCTGCTCGATCAAGCCACGCTCTACCCGTACCGCCAGGTCCCGCGCGATGCGTCCCTCATCCTTCGCTTCGACCTCTACCACCTCACCCGCGGAGACGACGGGCGAGCGCGGTGGAGTGTCGAATACGAAACGAAGCAGACGGTGCGCAAGGGGTTCTTCGGTCGGCTCTTCGGGAGCGATACGACGGTTCGCAGAACGGCCACCTCGACGTCGGCCTCCGGCAGGACCGACCGGCCGAGCGAGGTAATCGAGATCGATCTCGACCGCCGAAACCTGAGCCCGGGAGAGCTTCACATCACCGTTCGGGCAACGGACAGGATCAGCGGAACAACGGTGGAGCGCAGCGTCGACTTTACGGTCACCGAATCGTCGGACTGAGCTGCGGGGACGGGGGAGGGGGATGAAAATGCAAGAGGGACCCCTCCGGCCGGAGGACGCCGCGGCTGCCTGCCGGTGCGACCGGGCAAGTGGCGGGTCCTGCGCTTACCCGCACCTTCGTGGGATCCTCTCGATGCCTTCCCTTCATGCCCCCCCATGATCCCCTCATGACCCGGCCGCCTGCCGCTGCTTCGCCCGGTCGGCGGCGGTGACGAGATCGGGGTCTTTCGGCT
>CAKZLV010000060.1 GCA_937127285.1 uncultured Bacteroidota bacterium | reverse complement strand
GGGCGTTTGGACGTTGGGCGTTTGGACGTTGGGCGTTTGGACGTTGGGCGTTTGGGCGGGCCAACGGGGCACCGGTCGGGAAGATGATCCGATGCCAAGGGCGGCACGATGCCAAGGGCGGCACGATGCCATGAGGGTGGAACGATGCCATGAGAGCGGCACGATGCATCGTGCCGCTCTCATGTCCACCCTCGATCGTCCACCCTCGATCCTCCACCCTCGATCCTCCACCCTCGATCCTCCACCCTCCATCCCCGTCCCCGCGACCCATTTCGCTGATTCGTCCATCACGCCAACGCACCCCTCATGCCTGAAGGTGAAATCCAGTCGTACGACCCGGAGGAACAGACGGGTTTTATCGACCCCGATGACGACGGCGATCCGATTCCGTTCTCGCTTGATGCCGTCGAAGACTACCATGCCGGGGAGCGCCTCTCCATCGGTCAGATCGTCGTCTATGAGGTGGACGACATCGACGAAGAAGCCATCTCCGTCCGCCGCGTCTCGCCCGGAGGGTACGGGTGACCCGCCGGACGGAAACGCTTCCACGCAGGCGGCGTAGCGGATGGCGAACCGCAACCGTCCGGCCATTGCCTCTACCCACCGACCCTGCCCCGCCATGCCGCGTTCTGACGACCGTCCGTCCCTACCCGATTGCGTCGAGCTCTGTGAAGTCGGGCCGCGCGACGGCTTTCAGTTCGAGGAGACGTTTATCCCGACCGAGCACAAGCTCGCGGCGATCACCGCGCTGGCGGATGCCGGACTGCCCCGCATTCAGGTGACGTCCTTCGTGCATCCGAAATGGGTGCCGCAGATGCGGGACGCCGAAGACATCTGTGCGCGGTTGCCGGAGCGGGACGACGTCGTCTACAGCGGACTCGCCCTCAACGAGAAAGGGCTGGAGCGGGCCGTCGCGGCCGGCCTCGACCACGTCGATCTGTCGATTGCCACGCACGACGCTCATTCGCAGGACAACGCCAACCGGAGCGTTGCGGAGGCCTCGGATCAGGCCGTTCGCATGGTGGAGACCGCCCACGAGGCCGGCCTGCAGGCGCAGATGGGATTCCAGACGGTCTTCGGCTACCGGGAGCCGGGCGATACGCCGCTCGCCCAGGTCGTCTCCATGGCCGAGCGGTTCGCCGAAATGGGCGTCGAGTCCATCTCCCTCGCCGACTCGACGGGGATGGCCCATCCCGTGATGATCCAGCAGCGCGTGCGGGCGGTGCAAGAAGTCATCGGCGACGTCCCGCTCGTTCTGCATCTTCACGACACCCGGGGACTGGGTCTCGCCAACGTCTACGCCGCGCTGCAGGTAGGCGTGACGCGCTTTGACACGTCGCTCGCCGGCATGGGCGGGTGCCCGTTCATCGACGGAGCGACCGGCAACATCGCGACGGAAGACACGGCCTACCTGCTGGAGGGAATGGGGGTGGAGACGGGCGTCGACGTGCAGGCCGTGGCGCGAGCGTCGCGCATGATCGAGGACCTCCTCGGGAAGGAGTTTCCGGGGAAGATGCACGGGCTGCTCGCGCGAGAGGCGGCCGCGCAGGCCCCGGGCGCCTGACTCTTCGACGACACCTCCTCGGTCCAGACGGGGTTTACGTCCGGGCCGTGACGGCGATGGCATCGGCGGGGGCGGCCTGTCCGTCGCCCGATACCTCGGCCTCACGGTGCAGGACTTCGGCGGCACCGCGGGCCGACGGGATCCAGCGGACGATTTCGAGCCGGCCGTCGTGGTGTTCGACGAGGGCGGTGCAGCTCTCCACCCAGTCGCCGGTGTTGACGTACTGCACGTCGTCGATCGACCGCATCTCCGGCTGGTGGATGTGGCCGCACACGACGCCGTCCACGTCCTTGGTCTGCGCACGCTGGGCGACGGCATGCTCGAAGTCGGCAATAAACTGAACGGCGCGCTTCGTACGCTGCTTCAGGTAGGCCGAGACCGACCAGTACGGCAGGTTCATCCACCGCCGCACGCGGTTGACGTACCGGTTGAGTTTGAGGGTGCCGACGTAGGCCCACGCGCCGACCTTCGACAGCCAGCGGGCGTGGCGGATGACGCCGTCGAACTCATCCCCGTGCAAAATGAGAAAGCGACGCCCATCTGCGGTGGTGTGCGTCGCTTGTTTTCGGATATCGATACCACCGAGGCGAATGCCGGGGAAGCGCCGGGCCGCCTCGTCGTGATTCCCGGGGATGTAGGTAACGTCGGTGCGCCGGGCAATGTCGAGGAGCGCCTGGATGACGTCGTTGTGGGTGTCCGGCCAGTACCACGACCGCTGCAGCGCCCATCCGTCGATGACATCGCCGACGAGGTAGTAGCGGTCGGCGCGGTTGCGATCAAGGAAGTCGAGCAGAAACTCGGTTTTGGATTCTCGGATGCCGAGGTGAAGATCCGAGATCCAGATGGTGCGGTAGCGGTTGGGCTCCATCGGGCGAGAGGGAGGAGGAAGAGGTCCACGGATGGTGTGACACGCCTTCGGCTGCGTCCGGTTGTTATCCGTCAATCATGCCTGCATCAACGGAACGTTATTGGGGGTTCGGGGCTCGTTATTCGGTATTCGGTACTCGGTATTCGGTATTCGGGGCTTGTTATTCGGTATTCGGTACTGGGTACTCGGTATTCGGTATTGGGGGCTGGACGCTGGACACCGGTCGTTGGACACGGGTCATTGGACATTCGTCACTCGACACTCGTCATTGGCCCCGCATCCCTCCACCCATCCACCCCTCCA
>CAKZLV010000059.1 GCA_937127285.1 uncultured Bacteroidota bacterium | reverse complement strand
CTGCATCTCGGCCGGACCTTTCGGGTGATTAATCGAACGCGGGACTTTGAGGACGCCGGCTCTCTCGGTGAGCTCGTCGACGGTGACCGGGTTGAGGTTCTCGCCTATTCGAACGCCGACCTGGATCACGCTCGGTCGCTCCCGCCGTATCGCGGCTTCCACGTCGTCCGCGATCCGCGCGATGTCCTCGTATCTGCCTACTTCTCTCATCGAAAAACGCACGGGACCGCAGCCTGGCCGGAGCTGGCAGCGCATCGCGAACGGCTTCGGTCTCTGTCCAAACACGACGGGTTGCTGGCCGAAATGGAGTTCAGTGCTCCGTTCTTCGAACACATGGACCGGTGGGACTACGAACAGGACACGGTCCTTGAGCTACGGATGGAGGACGTCACGGCGGATCCGGTTCCTCACTTCGTTCGAATTGCTCACTTCCTCGGCCTTGTCGATACGAATCCCGCAGAAGGCGTTCAGGCTGCGGCGCGCCGACTGGTGATACAATCCAACCGCTGGAACCACCGGGGTCGCCGCTTCATGCCGGGTCGCCTTCCGATGTTTCCCGTTCCGAAGACCCCTCTCGATACGCTTCCGGAGGAGACGATTATCGACATCGTGGAAAAGCGGACGTTCGAACGACTCACCGGCCGCAAGAAGGGTCAGGAAAACCGCAACACCCATCTTCGAAAGGGGGTGCCGGGCGACTGGGTTAACCACTTCGAGCCGGAGCACATTCGCGCGTTCAAAGACCGCTACAACGATCTCCTTCTGAAACTCGGATACGTCCACACGCCCGACTGGTGAGTTCCCCTTTGCCCCCGTTTTTCTCGCAAGTAGGCGAAAACATCTTCTTTCGCAGCATCTGCTACCAGGGTGTCCCCTTTTTGGCCGGTCAAAAAGGGGACACCAAAGGCCATGGCCGCAGAATGACTGACCGCAGCAAGGAGCTAACGAAGAGAGTTTTGCCAACCTGAGTGGATATATACTGATGCACATCGGTCACTACGCTCCGAACTTGTGGGCCCCCGGCGGTATCGCCGCGTACGTTCGGCGGCTGGGAACCGCCCAGTCCGCCCGCGGCCACACAATTGTTTATCTGAGCCAGACGGAGCGTCTCGACGCTGCTCACCCGGAGACCGAGATCGTTGGCGATGATCGCGACCTTTTCGAGCGGGCAGCGTCTCTGGACCTGGACATTCTGCACGTCCACAAACACGTCGATCTACCGGATGCACTCCCCCTTCCTCTCGTTCGGACGATGCACGGCCACCAGGCCTCGTGCCCGAGCGGCAATCGCTTTCTGAGTCGGTCGGGACGCCCCTGCAATCGCGTCCCTGGCCTCTCCGGATGTCTCTGGGGACATGTCGTGGACCGATGCGGAAGCATCCGTCCCCGCCGATTGGCAGGTGGATTCGCCCGCCTTCAAAGCGAGGTCGACTTCGTTCGCCGGGTGCCGACATTAACCGTCAGCCACTTTCTGCGCCGGCGCATGATTGAAGCAGGCTGTCCCGAATCTCAGATGCAGGTGATCCCCTCTCCGGCACCGGAGGTGAACCGGGTCGTTCCGATCGATGCCTCCCGTCCACCTCGATTTCTGTTTCTAGGGCGCCTTGCTCCGCAGAAGGGGATTCTGTGGCTTCTTCGCTCGTTCGCCCGGCTTGATGAGGAGGCCCATCTTGACGTCGCCGGGGAGGGCGACCTCCGTTCAGCCGCGGAAGGCTTCGTCCGAAAAAACGGACTGGAAGACCGGGTGACGTTCCACGGATGGGTCGACCGGGAGCGGGTGACCGCGCTTTTTCGCTCCGCCCGGGCAGTCGTCTTCCCGTCGGTCTGGCACGAGCCGGCGGGGCTCGTGAGTCTGGAAGCAGCCGCTCACGGCCGTGCCCTCATTGCGAGCCGAGTGGGCGGGATCCCCGAATACACATCCGGGAAATTCGCAACGCTCGTCCCGCCGAACGACGTGCCGGCCTTTACAGCGGCGATGGCGTCTCTGAGCCGGGATCCGGACCGGGCTGCTCAGATGGGACGGACCGGTCGGCAGATCGCCACGAGCGATTTCACCATGGACCGGTTTGTTCGTCAGCTCGACGGGATGTACGGATCCGTGACCCGGGACTTCGGAAATCCCGCTCCCCCGTCTCAATTCGCATAACCTTTTCCTCCTGCAGGGGTCCCCATGCATTCAACCGCACCTTCGCCGACGGTATCGCCGGCGGCGCGCACATCGACGAAGCAGGCCTACGGAATCGTTCTTGGCTGTCCGCGATCCGGCACAACCTATCTTTCTCGACTGCTCAACACCATCCCCGAGTTCGAAACCGTCGTCGGGACGCTCCTTCCCGTGGCCATCCCGCACGTCGTGAATCAGCCGCTCGCGCCGGAGGTGTACCAGGCGCTCGCCATCGGGTTCGAGCGGTCTCTCGATGCCTACCTGTACTCGGGGCGATACCATTCCCGGGCTCGCGCCCTCCAGAAGTGGTTGGCGACGCCAACAGGAATCGGCGGGCTGGTTCGTGCCCTGCAGGGAAAGAGGGATCTTCCGAAGCGAATGATCTACAAAGAGCCGTTTCTGGCTTTCGCACCGCAATTCGTACTGGATGCCTTTCCGGACGGCAAGATTCTCCACATTTACCGGGACGGCCGCGATGCAGCCAACTCGTTGGTACGGACGTACGATGTGTTGACGGACGACAAACTCCGGACGCTCGAGCGATCGGAGATGCGAATCGGCCGGCCGCATGGTGATCGCTACGTACCGTGGTGGGTCGACGAGGGGCGTGAAGAGGAGTTTCTTTCGAGCTCGCCCTACGTTCGGGCCATCTGGATGTGGATGGTCATGACCCGGGCGTGCCGCGAGGCGTTCTCTCAACCGGAGGTCCAAGAAAGCGAGCGCGTTTTCTCCCTGCGATACGAGGACCTCGTTCGGGAACCACAGAAATACGGGCGCGCCACCGTTGACTTCTTCGGTGGAACCTCCAATCGTGCCCTAGAAAATCTGTTGGCGGAGGCTCGAACCTCGTCGATCGGGAAGTACAAGCGTCGCGATCCTGTAGAGATTCGTGCGGCAGAGACAGTGGCCGCACCGGAACTTGAGCTCTACGGGTATCCAATCAGTCGTCTGTGACCAGCTACGCCGTCCCGCACCGGAGGTTGGTAAGACGGTCGTGAGCTTGCTCGTCTCATCGGAAACGAACTTATCCCCACGCCCAGCATGGCCACCGTACTCCTGACGTCGGCGGCTCCGGCCAGTGACCCGTCCTGGCCCTATCCCTACGACGAGTTGGAACGCATGCGGACTTCTGCACAGAGCGATCGATTTGGGGTGCACACCCGTACGAAGGACGGAAGTGCGGCAGATATAATTTTATTTATTGAAAACACAAACACTGCCCGCCACTTTTTCCACGTTTTGTCACATACCCTGTACGATCAATACCCTCACAAGTGCTATTTATTCAGTCGCCACGACCACCCAATTCCTTTTCTACCGGGTGTCTATGCATCCTTGCCCCAGCGCTGGCACCGGAAGGATCACACGCGCTCCGGCTCGTACCTCAAAGCGTTCGGGCACACGCACGTGCGGTTTGATCCGTTGATCGAGCCGGGTGCCTACCTGTACTCTTTTCTGGGAAAGACAAGTACGCACCCGATCCGCGATCGGATTTGCGCTCTGACGCATCCGCGCCAGTATGTTCAGGACACCTCTCCCTTCTGGCCCTACGGCGAATTGACTGAGACCGCCCGGCAGGAACTGCAAGATAACTACCGCCGCGTCAGTCACGAGAGCTCGTTCATCCTCGCCCCGCGCGGGGAAGGTGCCTCGAGCATCCGCCTGTTTGAAAGTCTGCGCATGGGCCGAGCGCCGGTGATCATCTCCGACGACTGGATGCCTCCGGAGGGACCCGACTGGGAGGCGTTCAGCTTTCGGGTGGCCGAGGCCGAAATCGAACAGATCCCCGACCTGCTGGAGCGCCACGAGCACCGCGCCCCCGAGATGGGCCGGCGTGCCCGCGAGGCGTGGGAGAACTGGTTCTCGGCAGAAGCTACGTTTCACCGAGTCACCGAATGGTGCCTGGACATCCAGGCCTCCCGGTCCTCGGCCTCGTCGCGCCCCTACCTGAAGGCCCTGCCCCAGTGCCTCTCGCCCCGCTATGCGCGGATCGTCGGGAGCACCTTGAAACGACATCTCTTCCGCCGACGCCATCCGAGCTCTACGGCTCCCGAGGTCGACGTTCGGGCATAAATCCGTTGGATTCCAGCCGAAGGAACTCGTTTCTGCGCGGCACGGCTCTCCTCGGGTTCGACCTTCTTCACTGGACCTGTGCTCCAGAAGTGCACCCGTGGCACGCCGGACGCGACGTCTTCTCGACCGGAGGGGTGTATGTACGGGTCCAGGTCCGTTTGCATACTGCCCGTGTCCGTCTCGCACCGTGCGACGGAGCACCGTGCCAGCCCGGCCTCCCCCACTCTTTCGTCACGTTCCCCCGTCACGTTCGTTGCGTGGCTCGACCGTGCGTATCGACCTCGTTTTTCCGGTTCTTCCCCCGACTCTGGACGGCATTGGAGACCACACCGCGCAGATTGCCGCGGCGTTGTCCCGACGCGATTGTACCGTGCGCATTCTGACAGCCCAGAAGTCTTGGACAGCAATTCCCGGGGTCAAAATCGAGCCTGCTTTCGGCATCGCTCCACGACGGAACGTCTCTGCATTGCGCGCTTCCGTTGCTGCTGATCCCCCGGACCTTCTCGTCCTCCAGTTTGAGCAATTCAGCTACGGTCGGTGGGGACTGAACCCGTTTTTACCGTGGACGCTGAAGAAAATCCGGCGGTTGCTTCCTCGTACACGCGTCGGTTTGATGGCTCATGAGGACTACATTGCACCTTCAGACGTGCGTACTGCCATCATGTCCGTCTGGCAGAGAGCGCAACTGCTCGCACTCGGACGTCTCTCCGATCTCATCCTGTTCTCAATCGAACAGTGGGTCTCGACGTACCGGTCCTGGTTCCCCGATACCCCGGTCCAACACCTTCCCGTCGGCTCCAACATTCCGTTGTGCCCGATGAACCGGGGGAAAATGCGACGTACATACGGAATCGGTACCGACGACTTTGTCGTGGGTCTCTTCGGCAGCATGCATCCGTCGCGTCAGTTTACGCCCGTTCGGCGTGCACTTCGGCGTCTCCGCGAGCACATCTCAAGTACGCGGATCCTTTATATTGGCAAACACGGAGACGAGGTACGCGCACGGATCGGAGGTGACATTCCTTTTCAGGATGCCGGACCGTTACCGGCTGCGGATGTCTCTCGATGCTTTTCGATCATGGACCTGTACCTCGTCCCCTTTCGCAACGGTACCTCAACTCGTCGTGGATCATTTCTCACTGCTCTCCAGCACGGCGTACCCACCGTGAGCACACTCGGGGACGAGACGGACCGACTCCTGCGTAACGAGAACGATCGAGGGTGTTTGCTTATCCCCTGGAGCGACGTAGAGGAATTTGCAAAGGCTACCGTCCAACTTGCATCCGACGACGGACGCCGCCGAGAAATGGGCGAGCGGGCCCGTGATGTCTATCGGCTACATTTCGACTGGGATCAGTTGGCCGATCAGTTTTTGCAGTATGCGGCTGACCTTGGAGTGTACCGGTCTTCGCTGGTTCATGATGACGGTGCGTCAAGGACTCCTCTGGTTTCGCCCAACTGACTCTATCACCATGAAGGCTCTCGCTCGACTTTCGGTGTTGTCGCGAGACCCAGCGCACGCAGGCCACCTCTCGATGGTCCTGCTCGTGCTGGGCGGAAGTGGGGTGATTCTCTGTTTCCTACTGGATGCCGTCTACATCGCGAATTTCATCATTCCAGGCTCTGCATTCTTGGTGGGTGCCTGGCTGTATGCAACTCGTCCCGTCCTGTATCTCGGGTTCGTATGGTGGGTGTGGTTCCTGACACCGTTCTTTCGGCGCTTTGTCGACTATCACGTGGGATACCACAACCCCGTGAGCTTCATTATGCTTTCGCCGTACCTCGTTACGGGAATCTCGGTCCTAACGCTTTTTCGGTTCGGAAGGGACCTGAAAGACCCCGTCTTTCGGCCGTTTGCCTTTGTCACTGCCGGCATCCTGTACGGGTTTATGATTGCACTCGTGAAGGTGGGAGTGCAAGGGGCCGTCTTTGCGCTGTTCGACTGGTTGACGCCCGTCTTTCTGGGAATTCACGTCGCTCTTTTTTGGCGCTACTACAACGCCAACCGCCGCGTCCTGACACACGCGATCACTTGGAGCACACTGCTTATTGGGTCATACGGCGTCTTCCAGTATTTTCTACCGCCCCCCTGGGACATGGAGTGGCTCGTGGCCTCAAACATGTGGGTTACAATGGGCCCCCCAGAGCCGCAGCAGTTCCGCGTGTTCAGCACGCTAAATTCCACCGGACCATTCGCGTTTGTAATGGTTGCCGGACTCTTGATGCTGTTCTCCGGCACGTCGTGGGCTGCACGGATAGCGCTCGTTCCCGGGTATCTGAGTTTGCTGTTGACACTCGTGCGCGCCGCGTGGGGAGGCTGGGTGGTTGGCATCGCATATATGATTTTCCGCCTGCGGGGACGCCTACGCAAACGCCTGATTTACACGCTCTCCGCAGGTGTTCTTTTGCTCGCCCCCATTCTGATCATGTCGCCCGGCACCACGGACCGAATCGGTAGTCGGGCAGGAACAATCAGCAATATCGAAGACGACGGTAGTTTTCGGGCGAGACTCGGTATCTATATCCGTGGTGCCCCTGCTGTCGCCGGAAATCCATTCGGCAATGGGATTGGGAGCACAGGCCGAGCAGCCAAACTTGAAAACGAGGAGGGCAAGGCTGTTAGCTTTGACAGCGGGATCTTCGATGTCCTTCTGAGTCTGGGATGGATGGGATCGGCTCTCTACATGGGAGGCTTGGTCGCAATCTTTGCGACTGTGCTCCGCGCCGACGCTGCATCGACGGATTCGTTTACCGTGACAGCCGCTGCCATCGCCCTGTCGTTCGCCGCCATGATGCTGTTCGTCAACATGATGATCGCCGTATCAGGTGCCATTGCCTGGACATTCATGGGTGCTGTCTTGGCTTCTCGGCGCCACCACATGGAGAAGCGGCGGCAGACCATTCCTTCCTAATGAGAACAGGAGTTATGCATCTTGCGATCGTCACACACCGCCTCGTCAGAGGAGACGGACAGGGGAGGGTCAACCTCGAAATTGCTCGTGCCGCTGCTGCGCATGGCCATATCGTGTCGTTGGTTGCATCGGAGGTGGATCGCGACCTAATCAAACATCCTCATATTCACTGGATTCCGATTCATGTCGGTCAGCTTCCTACGGAGTTGATTCGAAATCAGGTTTTTGCCTGGAAGAGCAACCGGTGGCTCACCACATATTGCAACACACTCGATTGCGTTATTTCAAACGGGTGTATTACCTGGACACCTGCTGATATCAACATTGCTCATTTTGTCCACTCCGCCTGGCTTCGCTCATCCGGCCACACAGCCTATTCTCATTCCGGTGCGTATGGGTGGTACCAGTGGATCTACACCTGGTTAAACGCTGTGTGGGAACGGCGCGCGTACCGCCAAGCGAAAACGGTCGTAGCGGTGTCCGATGCTGTGCGCCGGGATCTTGAGGCAGCCGGCATTCCACCATCATCCATCGTCACCATCCCCAATGGGGTCGACCTGGACGAATTTCAGCCCTCTCCGGTAGATACCCCTAAGGCCTCTCCTTCTGCAACTGGTCCTGTCGGGCTGTTCGTAGGCGACCTCCGCACCCGGCGGAAGAACCTGGATACCGTTCTTCGTGCTCTTCAAGACGTTCCGGACTTCCATCTACTCGTTGCCGGCGACAAGTCCGACAGCCCATACCCCGCGCTGGCGAGCACGCTTGGGCTCTCCGACCGCGTTCATTTCCTCGGCTACGCCCAGAACATTCCGGCCCTGATGAGGGCCGCCGATGTTTGCATCTGCCCATCTCGCTACGAACCGTTTTCACTCGTTGCCTTCGAGTCGCTTGCTTCGGGAACACCGGTCATCACCTCGAGGAACGTCGGAGCAGCACGGTATCTATCGCCCGAGTGTGCCTGGATCATCGACGATCCAGAGGACCACGTATCTTTAGCCGCAGCCGTCAAGGAGCTTGCCGAAAAGACACGGCAGGATCCATCGCGAATTGCGTCTATGCGTGGTGCGGCTCGGCAGCAGGCCGAGAATTACAGCTTCACGCGGATGACGGAACGATATCTTCACCTCATGGAAAACCAGTATGCAACCAACGATGCCTGCTCCGCCTGATTCACCTCAGGCTCGCGGAACCTCTGCCTCCAGCAAACCAATGGGCCGGTCCAATCGGCTTCTGATCGCAGTCCGGTACCTGTGGGGAGACGAAGGGATTTCCACCCAGCTAATTGAGGTTGTCCGGTATCTTCGATCGCATGGGTGGCGTGTAGGGCTTATTTGGAGCGTTCCACCAGCGGAGAGCGCCGGTAGTGACAACCTCGCCTGGCTTGCCGAGCACACCGACACGTTTTACGCCCCGTTTCCAGAACCACGCCTTACATTTCAGAGCTTCAGACGGGCAATCCGGTCGATCGGAGCACTTCGCGATGCACTTCTTGCGTTTCAACCGAGTGTTATTCATCTCCACTCCCTGTCACTATCACCATTTTTCTTTCTTCTCCGTAAGACCGCTAAATGTCCGATTGCTGCAACAGCGCATATTGAGCCTGACCCAAATCGTATAGATGTTCGATTATCGTCTATTATTACAAAGTTTTTTCCTAGCTATCTTGGCGACTACTTTGTTGCAACAAGCGTCAAGATGGAAGAGGCTTATTTAAACTATTTAAATCTTCCTATCTCAAAAACTTGTATTATTCATTATGGGATTGACACTGATAGATTCCGCCCTCCAACGTCTGAGGAGTTTCGCACAGCTCGCGCCGCATTTGGTTTAGCGCTAGATGAGCGAGTGCTGTGCCTCGTTGGCCGTCTGGATCCGATCAAGGGTCATCCCGTTCTTTTTCGCGCGTTGAGCGAATTAAGCCAGAACGGCTTAGAAGTACGCGCAATATGTGCTGGAGAGGGTGGGTTTAAGGAGGAAATTAAATCGCGGGCCAAATCTCTCGGTGTCGACCACCTCGTTTTGTTTCCTGGGTTTTGTGATCCACAAACGGTGTACTGGGCCTCTAATGTGAATGTGCTTCCGAGTTTCAGAGAGGGGTTCGCCCTGGTTATCGCTGAGGGAATGCTTGCCGGTGTGGTACCCGTCCGAACTCCTGCAGCCGGCGTCCAGGACCAGATCCGCGACGGTGAGAACGGATTTGTTGTTCCGTTCGATGATTCGAGTGCCCTTGCCCAGCGCATCGCAGACCTGTTCAGTGACGAACAGCGTAGGCACCGTATGGGCCGGGCTGCCCGGCGGTTTGCCGCGGAAAGATTCGGTCGGGAGCAATCCCTGGGTCGCCTCCTCGACTTCTATCAGAAGATTCAGTCGAGCGCATCTCATACGTTCTACTAAGCAAGGTTCGGGCTGTGCATGAATATCACAGTCCTTCTGTCCGATTTGAAATGCACAGTTGCCCCTCCTACGTGAGTTTTTCTGCTTATGAGTATTCCAACCACCGAACGAGAACGGAGGGAGATCGAGTTCTGGCGCGACTCGCCCGATGAGTCGCCGGAATCCGATTCGGTCCGCATCGTCATCGACAAAATGCAGGATGCGGGAATCCTCCTCACGTGCATTCAGCGGCATGAAGAAGCCTTTCGTAGGAGCGAGCGCGTCCTGGAGCTGGGAGCCGGGCAGGGGTGGGCTTCGTGCTTGATCAAACGGCAGTATCCTGAAGCCGAGGTCATCGCTACCGATATCAGTCCATACGCCGTTGCCTCCGTTCCCAAGTGGGAGCGCCTGTTCAACACTCGTATTGATGGTGCCTATGCCTGTCGGAGCTACGAGATTGCCGAGGACGACGCCTCCCTCGATTGCGTATTTTGCTTTGCCGCAGCGCATCACTTTTCCGCTCATCGACGAACCCTACAGGAAATACATCGCGTCCTTCGCCCTCACGGTCGATGCTACTATTTCTACGAGCCCTCCTGTCGTCGCTATTTGCATACTGCAGCCCACCGCCGGGTCAACAGAAAACGACCAGACGTTCCCGAGGACGTTTTGATATTTCCCAAGATCCGATCTCTCGCCGCTGAGGCAGGTCTATCCTGCGAGTTCGACTTTTTCCCAAGTACTGCGAAGCGAGGTGCAGTCGAGACACTTTATTTTTACACCCTGGGCCGTCTTCCCATTTTGCAGCAACTGCTTCCCTGTACCATTAACTACTGCTTCATCAAACAATGAATACGACTCGGGGGGAGATACCGTGCCAAACAGCTTCGCGCCATTCGAACGGACAGGTAGAATTCAGATTCTCAACGCTACAGATCGGCCACGGCTGGAAACCGGAGAAGGCAGGAAGCGGGCTGGATCGAGTTTACTTCTCTTTGTGCAAGCACCTGCCCGACGCGGGTGTTGATATACAGGGACTTGTAGCCGGAAATCCATCGCCGGGCGAAGCAACGCTGAGCGAAGATAGCCCCATCACATCTGTCTGTTCAGCTCGTGCGTCTTTGCCTGTCCGGCTCGCCTCCTTCCGCCGATCCTGTCACACCAGGTTCGAGCACGTTGGGTTCGATCTCGTAGCCTCTCACTTTCCCCTCTTCGCTTTTCCAACGTTAGGAACATTCGACACACCGCTCGTCACCCATTTTCACGGACCCTGGGCAGAGGAAGGAATCGTGGAAGGGGACGGGTTTGCCACATCACGCGTAAAGCGATGGATTGAAACGCGAGTATACCGGAACACAGCACGCTTCATCGTGCTCTCTGAGGCATTTCGCACCGTGCTCATCCAGCAGTACCGCGTTCCCCCGGAACGGATTTCCATCGTACCGGGTGGAGTCGATGTCGAGCGATTCCAACCGACCATGACGCGTCATACAGCACGGAAGAAACTCGGATGGCCAACCGGCCGACCCATTCTCCTTTCCGTTCGCCGGCTCGTCCGTCGGGTGGGTCTAGACCGACTCGTTAATGCGGTCGATCTCGCACGGCAGCGTTGCCCCGACTTGCTTCTCCACATCGCGGGAACCGGACCCCTGGGATCCGACCTGCGCAGACAAATTGACGATTTGGGACTCGGCAACCACGTCAAGTTGCTCGGATTAGTTCCGGACGACGACCTTCCGACCGCGTACCGCGCCGCCACGATCTCGATCGTCCCAACAATCGCTCTGGAAGGATTTGGGCTTGTTGCTGTGGAGTCTCTGGCGGCCGGAACGCCTGCGCTGGTGACACCCGTGGGCGGTTTGCCGGAGGTGGTCTGTGACCTTTCCGAGTCACTCATCACGGAATCAGCTTCGATCAAACACATTGCCGCACGGATCGTCGACGTGGTCGACGGTACCGTCTCTGTGCCTACAAGCGAAGCTTGCACCGCGTTTGCCAGAAGCCACTACAGCTGGAAATCTGTTGCCCAAAAAACCCGCACCGTCTACGAGGACGCTCTTTCGTGATGCCATCTCCCTCCATTCTTTTCGTTGATCACTCTGCAGCGCTCGGGGGGGCAGAACTATATCTTCTCGATGTAGCGAAACACTTCAGAGACCGTGCGGCCGTCGTTACATTCGAAAACGGACCGTTCGTCGACCGGCTCCAGGCAGCCTGTATTAAGTCACAGGTTATCGCAGCTCCGGCTTCCATTTTGGAAGTTCGGAGAGACTCATCTTTTCTGCGCCTCGTAGCTGCCGTACCGGCCCTCTGCCGATTCGCATTTCAACTCGTTTCGACCGCACGAGATTACGACATCTTGTTCGCGAACTCGCAGAAGTCGTTTCTCGTCACTGCGATTGCCGGCGTCTTGTCCCGGCGTCCTGTCATCTGGAACCTCCACGACCTGCTCACAGACGACCACTTCAGCGCAGGCAAGCGGCACCTCGTCGCCCGGGTCGCGAATGCATGTGCATCTCGGGTCATCGTCAACTCGGAGGCCACCCGTAAAGCGTTCGCCTCCTCCGGGGGGCGCCGCTCCCTAACGCGCATCGTATACAATGGCATCGATGCGGCAGACTTCGACGTATCGCCGCACGACGTCCAGACTGTTCGCAATAACTTTCAACTCCAATCAGAACCCGTCGTCGGTGTATTCAGTCGGCTGGCTTCGTGGAAGGGCCAGCATGTTCTTCTCGACGCGGTCGCCGCGTTGCCCGAGATTCACGTTCTCATCGTCGGCGATGCTCTTTTCGGGGGAGATGTCAAGTACGCACGGACCCTTCGTCAAACAGCCGAAAAGCGGGGAATGGCCCACCGCGTCCACTTTGCCGGCTTTCAACAGAACATCGCGCCCTATCTCCACGCATGCGACATCGTGATTCATACGTCGACGGCTCCCGAGCCATTTGGCCGGGTGATCGTCGAGGGGATGCTGGCAGGGAAGCCGGTTATTGCGACGAAGGCGGGTGGTGCCCGTGAAATTATTACAAGTGAGCAGAATGGCCTGCTCGTTGCGCCCGGCGATTCAGCCGCACTCCGACAGGCCATTGTCTCGCTTCTATCCAAACCGGATATGGCACGTGCCCTCGCCCAACGGGGAAGGCAGGAAGCTGCCTCCCGATACTCATTGGAAAAAATGGTCGAAGGCATTAACCACGTGTTCCAGAGCGTGGCCCCTCCCGTCACCACTGCGTAAGTCCTCTAATTTCAGGATTGGGAGTGAGCTGTGACGTAAGTCAGGCGGGAGCTCAGACCCGTGACCTTTTCGTAGTCCTGTCGTATTGTGTGCGTCGGTTGTCGCTCACGTGCTTGCCCCGTTCCCACCCAATCCAAGAATCTTGATGATGGCTCTGTGCAGGGTGTAAGTGGGCACCGGTGCGATGTCAAATGTCGCATTGACAAACCCGGTTGTTTTGCACCGTCAGAACTTGACGGCATGGTCAGGAACAGACTTTGCCGTACAGGTTTCTGCCGAGTCCGGTTACCGGAGAAGTTCGGCCCCCACCCCCCTCTTGTCTCGGCACTCAACAAAACATGATACCGCTCCTTGGCTTTGCACTTGTATTGGCACTCGGAATCACACGGTTCTTGGTTACCTACCAACGGAACCTGAATTCACAGTCGTCGGCCGATAACCTCTCTCCGTTCTTCGGCCTCCTGCACTCTTGGAGCAGTGGTATTTCGCTTATGTACCGGCCGGTGGTTCTCGGGGTCGTCGCGGTCGCGTCAATCAGCATCACGGCGGCTTTCGTTTCTGCACCGATCGCACCGGATGGCGATGTTACCTTGCCCATTGAAGTAATCGGTCCAGATGGGACGGTCGAAACGGTTACCGTCTCCGCATCGGACGTATCGCAGGTGGATAGCCTGTACCTGAAAGCATATTCGGTCGGCTATCCATCCTGGGAGCGGTACGATGTTGATAAGGCATCGATACGGATCAACGGCGGCTCATGGGTAGATGTCACCTCAGATGTTGCGACCTGCAAATTTCCGGAAAGCAATCTGGGTTGCGTCGAGGGGCCGTACCACACGATCCGGTTTGAGACTCCGATCGATGCATTCGGCTCCAACGTTTTGCGATCTGGAGCCAATGACATCGACTTTCGCTTCAATTACGCATTCCCCTCCAACAGTCCCGATTCACATGGGGACGTGTCCACCGGCTATCGCATTCTCGGGCTGGAGCTCCGCTCGGCATCGGACGTGGACGCGATCGACGGAACGTCGTTTGTCTGGGACGACCCCGGAAGTTGGACGGCCCCGGCCGGATTTGAAGATGCGGTAGCTCAGGGCGACCAGCTCTGGCACGAACGGGGTATTCTCGTCGACGGGTGGGAAGGACCCGACATTCGTGCTGCCTGTGGCGATTGCCACGCAACCGATGGATATGATCTCCAGTATTTCGCTTTTTCCAACGAGTCAATCGTGGAGCGTAGCAAGTACCACGGGCTGACAGAGACTCAGGGTAAGCAAATTGCCGCCTACATTCGATCCATTACCCTCGAAGATCCAGAAACGGGACAAACTTACGATCCGCCTGGGCGCCCCTGGCACCCACCGTTCCAGCCCGGACCGACGGCCGTCAGCTCGCGAACCGATCCCGGCGATCGGTCGAGCGGAACCACTTCCATGCAAGCTGTGACCTGGTCAGCAGGAGCAGGAGTTGAATGGGCGCTGGATCACGACTCCGAAACATTGCCCTTTCTTTTCCCAGGCGGCGTTGACGCCGGAGATATTTCGATCGACGAGAGTCTCGACATGACAGCCATCCCGGTAGCTCTACAATTCCCAGACTGGAACGAGTGGCTGCCCGTGCATCATCCAATAGACATTTGGGGAGACACGTTTATAAACGGGACAGATGGCCCTCGGGAAGATCCGTGGTACCACTGGACGGATGGGATCACACGAGGGGCGATTGAGTGGTGCGAAACGTATGGCCCCACCAACTCGAAATGTGCAGAGAAGATTGGAAATGGTGCTAAGGTACTGGCAGAGCACGCTAAACTTTTTGACCATGGTGCCGCCAGAGAGCCGGGATACACAGATTTGGTTACAGGTTTTCGGCGCTCTCAGCTACATAAATGGGCGTCCACAAAGATATGGGAGATGTTTACCACTTTTCATGTTGAAGACAACGGAAGAACGTTTGAGCCAGACGCTGACCCGCTTCAGTGGACGACTATGTCTCGACTTCCATTCGATATACCACCGCATATCGTTGGTCCTTACGCTTCCCCCTGGAATAAAGGCAGCTCGTGGGATTTGTGGATGGATAACTCTTGGTATCAATTACACACGACCATTGCTCATGGTCGGGGGTTGGATGTAGGTGTAAGTCCTAATGATTGGGTGTATCAACATATGCATCTTAGTGCATTTCCCGGTGGCTTCGGTGTTCCTGCGGCGCTCCGGTACGTAGCGTCTGCATCAAAGGTACAGCAGAATTGCAGCTTAGAAGATGGGGCAAGTTCATTCATTGATTCGACGGTCCCTGCGAGTTGGTTTCAGCGCGTCGGTCACTGTGACTTCGGCGCAACATGGTTTGGATATGGCGGATTCGTCCCAAGCGAGCTAAACAGCTATCAGCCGGGACTCGCCACAGAGGTTTACGAGGCAGCCTTCCGCGAGCACGTTCGCGGCATGACAAGTCATCCCATTTCGGAATGGAGCCGAGAAACAGGTGAAAACGGGTGGGAACCGGAGTCTTTTACTCCGTCTCTTTCTCACGGGTGGTTTGACTCAAGACAAACGCCAAGTCATCTCCTTCGCGCGCTGAGCGAACTGGAGAGTATGGGTGTTGCTGCAACACCTATCGGTGAAATGGCCGTATGGGGTGAAAGCATGAATCCGGCGGGTAACTGGGAGCAGTTCATGTGCACAGAGGACGGAGGTCCATTGGATTGCTCTACCATCAGCCAGACGATCGGCCTCGGCCAGGGCTGGAACCTGATCTCCAGCCGCATCACCCCGAGCGATCCGGATATGTCCGCGGTTTTCTCCGCAATCGAGCCGGACGTGACGGTGGTGAAAAACGAGTCCGGCGACGTGTTCAGCCCCGGCCTTGGAATCAACGACATCGGACGGTGGGATTCCCGAGAGGGGTACCTCGTCTACATGACGGGATCTCAATCCCTGAGCGTGGACGGCGTGGAGGTTGACCCCACCGATGCGTTCTCCCTCGAACCGGGATGGAATCTGATTCCCTACTACCCGAGCGGGCCCATGGCCCCCGCCGATGCCTTTGCCTCCATCGCATCGGACGTTGTCATGGTGAAAAACCAGGCCGGCCAGGTGTACGTGCCGGATCCGTCGGATCCCGTCGACGACATCGGCCAACTGGAACCGGGACAGGCCTACAAGGTCTTCGTGTCGTCGCCGGTCTCTTTCTCGTATCCCTCGAACAATTAAGCACCGCTCCCCCGTCGGGGCGAACGCCCGTTTCGCTCCCCCGGGCTCTGCCGTGCCCCGGCTCTTCGGTTCGCCCCCAGACGTTCGCTCGTCTGGGGGCGTTTTTTATTGGTTGCCGCTTGGTTGACGGTCGATGACTGCCTTCGCCGGTACCGCAGGGGCTCCGGTCTCCCGGCCGGCCGTAGCAACCAGCGGTTTGACGCGTTCCCGAAGGGCAGACGAGCCCCGGTGCACCGCCTGGGCAAAGATGTATCACCTGGGTAGAATCGACGAACTTATATTTTCGCTATCGACACTTTTCTACAGGTACAATTTCTATGTCGAAAGATTCTACCCCCGCCCGTTTCCAGGACCGGCCGTCTTTTGACCCGCCCGTGCGAGAATGGGTTGTGATCGCCCATTTTCTGCGTCCTCCAAGCGATAGTTGAAGATGGCATCACTGGATTGTAAAGAGTGCTCCTTTGGATAATGCACAGCGCTGGATCCGGAACAGCAAGGAATAGGCTTTGAGTTGATGGGCGTGTGAAGTGAGGATTTCCTCCCCCCCACCCCCTGTTTCCAATGAACGTGCATCGCCCCGCGATACTCACCCTCACACTCACCCTTTTCGTCGCCCTCTTCGCTCCCTTCTCGATCACCCACGCCCAGTCGACCTCTTTTGCTACCACCTGCGAAACCAACGCGAACAACCACACGCTCTTCATCCGCTCTGCCCTGGATCCGAGCTTCGGCAACGGCCAGCAGGTTCAACCCGGCGATACCCTTGCCGTCTACACCGAAAGCGGCGCCTGCGCCGGGTACGAAGTCTGGACCGGAGGGAGCAGCGATCTCGCAATCTCCGCCGCCGAAGACGTCGGCTTTACAGATCTCGTCGAAGGCTACGTGTCCGGCGAACCCCTGAAGTTCAAGGTCTTTGACGTGTCGGAAGATCAAGTGGTGGACCTGGGCACCAATGTTTCGTTTGAGCCCTGCAACACGGTCAACTTTCCCCTGTGCACCGACGACGGAACGTACGAACGCGGACAGGCCTCCTTCATCGACGGATTGAACGACGGCCCCCTTCCCGTCGAGTTCACCGCCTTCGACGGCACGGCGCGCGGGTCGCAGGTCGTACTGGAGTGGACGACGGCGACGGAGCAAAACAACGCCGGGTTTGACGTCCAGCATCGGTCTCCCGACGCCTCGAACTGGACGTCGCTGTCGTTTGTCGACGGGGCTGGAACGACGTCCCACCCCCAAACCTACCGGTTCGAAACCGACGACCTTGCGTTCGGGAGCCACACCTTTCGCCTGAAGCAAGTCGACCAGGACGGCTCTTCGTCTCTCAGCGACGAGGTAACCGTTGCCCTTACGCTCGACCGTGCGTTCGTCCTGTCCGACGTCTACCCCAACCCGGTACGGTCTGCCGCTCGCATCGACCTCACCGTCCGTGAAAACCAGCCGGTCACGGTCGAACTCTACGATCTCCTCGGACGTCAGGTCGAGACTGTCTACGACCGGCCCCTGGAGGCCAACCGCACGCGATCAATCCGTATCCCGACCGGCGGTCTCTCCAGTGGAGCGTACTTTCTTCGCGTCCGCGGCCAATCCTTCGCCGAAACCCGCCGTATCACCGTTCTCCGCTGACCCTCCCTGCCCAGCGCACCGCGCACAACACGGAGGCCGGAGACGCAGCAGCCAGAGGATCGAAGGCTCTCGCGGATGCCCGCTGTCGGCCGTCCCCCTCTGTACGTCCGCCGGGGCCCGCTACGCTCTCGCGGTCCGTGCCTCCTTGCGTTCTCCGGCTCTTCGCGTTCCCTGCCTCCACAATCCCACGAGCGTCTCGGTTGACGCCCGCTCCTTTCGCCAAAGCCCCCATGACCATGGTCGACCCCACCCGATCCATTCGCAGCGGCCTGTTCACCCTCCTCGTTCTTCTTTTTTCCGCCCCGCTCACCGCCGCGGGACAGTCCATCACCGAATTTGTCCTCGTCGACGCTGCCGCCAACAGCGACCTGCAGGCGCTCTCCGACGGCGACGTCGTGCAGGTGGATGACCTACCGACATCCGAACTCTCCGTCCGCGCCGTCCCCGGCGGCTCCGTCGAGAGCGTCCGCTTCTCTTTTGCCGGAAATACGAACTACCAGACGGAAAATGTGACTCCCTACGCACTCAACGGCGACTCCAACGGCGACTATGATCCGGCACCGGAACTCACCCAGACCGGCTCGTACACGCTGCGGGCCACGCCCTACTCCGGGCCCGACGCCGGCGGAACGGAGGGATCCGCCCTGGAAATTTCGTTTACCGTCGAGTCCGGCACGACTCCTCCGGAGGGCTGCGCCGCCGACGGCACCGAACCGCCGCAGGTCGTCGGCGTGGAGAGGCGCTGGCACCCGATCACCGTGGTCATCGACGGACCGTGCTCGACGGAGGACGCGTCCCCGAACCCGTTTTTGAACTACCGGCTGTCGGTCACCTTCACGCACGACGCCACCGGCACGACGGTGACGGTCCCCGGCTACTTCGCCGCCGACGGGAACGCGGCCAACACAAGTGCCACCTCCGGTACAAAATGGCACGCCCACTTCACACCCCGGCAGACCGGCTCCTGGTCGTTCGAAACCTCCTTCCGACAGGGTACCAACGTCGCGATCAGTCTCGATGAAAACGCCGGTTCCCCCACGTCCTACGACGGACAGACCGGCAACTTTTCGGTTGGCCCGACCAACAAAACCGGCCGCGACCACCGCGGCAAGGGCATCCTCCGGCGCGTCGACGGCCAGCGGTACCTGCAGTTCGACGACGGGTCGTATTTCTTGAAAGGCGGTGCCGACAGTCCGGAGAACCTTCTCGCCTACACGGACTTCGACGGGACCTTCAGCGACGGGGGGCGGAGCAATTCGGTTCGGGACTACAACCACACTCAGGACTGGAACGCAGGCGACCCGACCTGGAAAAACGGAAAGGGCAAAGGGCTCATCGGAGCGCTCAACTACCTGGCGAGCGAAGAGATGACGGCCTTCTCGTTTCTCACCATGAACGTAACCGGCGACGGGGACGACGTCTGGCCGTGGACCGGTCCGTCGAACAAGCTCCGCTACGACGTGTCGAAGCTGGCCCAGTGGGAGATCGTGCTGCGCCACTCCGACACGATCGGCCTCTTCAAACACTTCAAAACGCAGGAGACCGAAAACGACGGCTACCTGGACGGCGGCGACCTCGGCACCGAGCGAAAGCTGTACTACCGCGAACTCGTCGCCCGGTTTGCCCATCACCACGCCCTCAACTGGAACCTGGGCGAGGAATTCAATGCGTTCAACAACGCAAGCAACCAAACCCGCCTGAAGAACTATGCGGACTACATCACGGCTCTGGATCCGTACGATCACCCCATCGTGGTGCACACGTTCCCGGGGCAGTTAAATCGCGTCTACGGCCCCCTGCTCGGATTTGAAAATTTTGATGGACCGTCCATCCAGCTCAGCCAAATGAGCGACACGGACGCAAGCGCCGCCGTGCAGACCTGGCTGACGCAGTCGGCCAATGCCGGACAGATCTGGAACGTCTCTGTTGACGAGCCCGGAAACGCACAGGCCGGGCTCCGCCCGGACTCCGACGACAACCACGACGCCGCACGCGAGGTCCTCTGGAGCGTCCTCTTCGGGGGCGGAGACGGCCTGGAGTGGTACTTCGGCTACGCGTACCCGGATGACGATCTCGATGCGGACGACTGGCGCTCGCGCGACCGGTTCTGGGACTATCACCGCTACGCCCTCGACCTGATGCGCCAACTGCCGTTCACCACGATGGAGGCGCAGGACGATCGCCTCGGCGGCGAAGACGGGTACGTCTTCTCCGACGGTCTCGAGGTGTTCGCCGTCTATCTGAAGGACGGCGGCACGGGAACGACGCTCGACCTTCCCGACGGGACGTTCAACGTACAGTGGTTCGACCCGCGCAACGGAGGCTCGCTCCAGGCCGGTTCGATTGCTCAGGTGAACGGCGGGACCGACACGGCAATCGGAAGTCCGCCGAGCAACAACGGCCAGGATTGGGTCGCGGTGGCGTCCCGCCCAGACAATCCGATTCCGGTTGAACTGAGTTCGCTGGAGGCGGAAACGGGGGACCCCGGGACCGTTCAACTCCGCTGGACGACCGCCTCGGAGACGAACAACGCCGGATTCGACATCCTCCACCGAACGCCGACCGGGGCATCGTTCCAGTCCCTCGGCTTCGTGGAAGGGGCCGGGACGACCTCCTCGCCGCGTTCGTACCGCTATCCAGTGGACAACCTGTCCCCCGGCACGCACACCTTCCGGCTGCGACAGGTCGATGTGGACGGCACGGCGAGCCTGACAGACACGGTGGCGGTAACCCTGACCCCGGAGACCGACGGGTTCCTCTCGCGGCCCACTCCCTCGCCAAGCCGCGGGCAGACGCGGATCAGCCTCAGCGTACAACGGCAGCAAACGGTGGAGGTGGCGCTCTACGACGTGATGGGACGCCGGGTTCGGACGGTCTATGACGGGGAGGCCACCGCGGCGCGACCGGTCCGCCTCACCGTGTCGACCGGCGATCTGGCTCCCGGGATGTACTTCCTCCGGGCATCCGGCGAGGCTTTCTCGGCGGTGCGCAAAATCTCGGTCGTGCAGTAACGCCCACCCGGACGATCCGGGCCCTCGACCGCCCACACCGATCTCTCCCTTGCCGCCCGGCCTGCACGGAATCTTTCCGTGTCTTTGCGCCGGGCGGCAGGTGGGGATGTTGTCGGCCCGTTGCGTCTCCGTTATGCCGAACGCTCTGCTACGGCACGATCGGACGGAGGGGTCATGTACGGCTCCCGGTCGTAGCTGTAGTAGCCGTACCCGCTGTACTCGCGCGCGGACACCGTTTTGCTCAACCGGTTGAAGATGATCCCGCTCAGGTGGGCGCCGACCCCGTGGAGCATTTCGTGCGTTTTGTCCAGGGCCGTTCGTTCGGTTCGCTCCGCGGAGACGACGAGAACCGTCGACTCGCACAGCGTCGACAGCACAAGCGGGTCGCTGGCGGCCAGTACCGGCGGCGAGTCGATGATCACGACGTCGCACTTCTCGGTGCCGATCTCAATCAGCTTCTTCATGTAGCTGGACTCCAGCGCCTCCGTCGGCGGGGTGTCCGTGCGACCGGCCGGGACGAAGAACAGGCCGTTGACGAAGGTCCGCCGCACCGCCTGCACCGACCGGTCGCCCCGCAGCACGTCGGCCAGGCCCGTCTCGGTCTCCATGCCCAGCAGCCGGTGCGAGTTCGGGCGGCGCATGTCGGCATCAATCAGCAGCACGCGCTTGCCGCTCAAGACGAAGGTGAGGGCGAGATTCAAGGCCGTGGTCGTCTTGCCGTCGCCCGGCTCGGGGCTCGTCACCAGAATCGTCTTCGGCGTCGTCTTATGACCGTTGCGCCGGAACTGCAGGTTCGTGCGGATGAGGCGATAATTCTCCGTCACCGGCGACCACGGGCTGAGCAGGGGCAACAGCGTGCTGCTCACGTCGTGGCCGTCGACCTTGATCAACTCTTCCCCGTTGAACGATTTCTTGACCTCCGGGGTGATGTCGGGAACGACGCCGAGAACGTTGAACCCCTGCTTCTGGAGATCTTCCGGACGGCGAAGCTCCCCCGAAAGTGCCTCTCGCAAGAAGGCGAGACCGACCCCGAGGCCGATCCCCAGCAGAATGCCGAGAATGATGTTCTGGTTTACGTTTGGGCGAATCGGGACGCCGGGCACGACCGCCTCCCGAAGCTGCTCGACGTCGCCCAGCTCCGACTCCTCCGCGATGATCGTCTGCTGCAGCTCGCCCGCGATCTGGGCATAGAAGGACTCGGCCTGCGCGATCCGCCGCTCCAGCTGCTCCCGCTCCACCTTCTGCGCGGGAATCTGGTTGAGGCGGGGCTCGTAACCCGCCAGGCTTTGCTCCAGCCCCCGGATCTGGGCTTCGGCCTGGCTGATCTTCAGCTCCTGCTCGGCGATGCGGGACTGCAGTTGGGCCACGCGCCCGATGGCGCTGTTCTCCGCCATCCCGACCGCACCGGCGGATGCGTACTCGTTCACGAGCCGGTTCGTCAGTTCGCGCTTGCGGGTTTCAAAGCCGTCGATCCGCTCCAGAATCTGGTCGAGTTCGGGAAACTCGCGCGCGATCCGCGTGCTGTCGCCTTCAAGGTCGGCGTTCGCGACGTAGTACTGCGCCGCCTCGGCCCGCAGCTGCCCGATACGCTCCTCCAGAACCGAGATCTCACTCTCCAGGCCGGAGGCCTCCCGCTCGACCAGCACCTGCTCCCGCAGCTCCGGCCGAAACTGATTCAACTGTTTCTGCAGCAGTTGAAGCGTGGAACGATCGTGCTCGAGCTGGAACTGGATCTCGTCGCGCCGCGCACTCAAAGCGGCATACTCGGCGACCACCTGCTGGCCGTCGACGCCCTGGGTGACGACGCGATTGGACTGGGCGAAGGCCTTCCACTGCTCTTCCAGGCGTCGAATTTCGGCCTGCCGCTTCTCGACCTGCTCCTCCAAAAACTCGCGCGCCGCCCGGATGCTCGCCCGCGCCTGCTCCTGACTGTACGCCTTGTACTCCACCGCAAACAGGTTGGCCAGTGTCGACGCCTCCTCCGGCGTCGCGCTTTCCACCGAGATAAAGATGAGGTTTTCCGCCGGGCGCGGCTGAAACGCAGCGGCTTCCCGGAGGCGGGCACGGATTTCGTGCTCTCCCGCCTCCTGTCCGCCCTCGTTCCGGAGAATGGGGAAGTATCCCTCCGTGCCGATGGCCGCCTCCCGCTCCTTCAACGACGCAATGATGCGCCGCTTCAAGTCGGCGGAGTTGCGGAGCAGACTCACCTCACTCGTGAGCGTCCGGCCGGTCCAGGCGGTCGACCCCACCCCAGGGACGCGATCTCCGGAGAGATCCACTTTCACAACGCTCTGCGCCTGGTAAATGGGCGTCTGATACATCGTGTAGGTGCCGACGAGACCGGCAACCAGAACCGCGGTGAGAAGAACGATCCACTTTCCGCGCCAGAGCGTCTCGAAGAGTTCGGAGAAGTCCAGCGCCGCACCGTCATCGGCACCGGCCGGCGGTCGAGAACCGGCCGCCTCGTCGGAACGAATCGGAGGGGATCCCTCAGGATTGGAACTGTGCATAAAGTCGTCGCCAGCATCAAGGGGGAATCGGGGTCAGCACCGACCGCCGCCAGGGGGTCGGCGTTGGGGTCTACCGCTTACTCACGGCGTCGGACACCAAGAACGACAGCCGCGGGATGCAAACGAGACTCCCTTGACTCCAATCCTCTCAACCTCTGGATCATGGTGCCCCCTCTCTCCGCACCTGCCTCCGTCGTCCTCAGGCCGTCGGCCCTTCCCGCCGACGCTCGGATCGAGCGGAGTTGTTCCCGGCATTGACGAGCGGTCAGCCACCGATTCCGGGCGCGTCCGCCTTATCCGTCGATCCGGTCGGGATGTCCCCTTTCTGACCGTCCCCGAACCTGTTTGGTGGATGGATGTGACGCCGAGACACAGTGGGCGAAG
>CAKZLV010000058.1 GCA_937127285.1 uncultured Bacteroidota bacterium | reverse complement strand
ACGAACCCACGAACCCACAACCCTCACCCACCCGGCGTACCCGCCTCCGCGGCCGTCCAGGTGTTGTTGCTGCGGTCGACGTCCGGGAAGTAGCCCTCCGGGTCGAGGGTGACGGAGGTGGCGGTGCCGTCGAGCGTGAGCGTCACCTCGCGGGCGCCGTCGAGCCACGCGTCTACATCCAGCGTGCGGGTGACGGTCTCGCCGCTTTCGAGGGTGGCCTGCAGCTTCACGGGAAGCACGATCTTGCCGCGGTCGGCGACGGTCACGCGCGTCTCGCCGCCGGAGCGGTCGACGGAGGCAATCGCGTGATCCATCGTCCAGGCCTCCCCGAAGGCGCCCGTCCAGAACCAGTCCAGCTCGCGACCGGCCACGTCCTCGACCGTGTTGAAGAAGTCGTACGGCGTCGGATGCTTGTACGCCCAGCGGTCGAAGAACGTGCGGTAGGCCTCAAAGAACGTCTCCTCCCCGATCACGCCCCGCAGCGCGTGCAGCATGACGCGCGGTTTCGAGTAGGAGGCGAAGACGCGCGAGGGCGTCCCGTACGTGTAGTTGTCGGCATGCCGCATCGAGGGGGCGTCATGCTCCGTGCCGGCGATGCGGTAGTAGCTCTGCTGGGCCTCCACCGCCCAGCCCTCGTAGTCGGGGTCGAAGTTGGCGGGGAAGAAGTCGTCCTCGCCCTCCGACTCGTTGAACTCCGTCATGCCCTCGTCCATCCACGCGTGCGTCTTCTCGTCGGTGCTGACGAGCATCGGAATCCACATGTGGGAGATTTCGTGGTACGTCACGCTGAAGAGGGACTCCGCCTCGTAGTCCCCGCCGATGATCGTCATCATCGGATACTCCATCCCGCCCACCGGGATGCCGTCGACGACCGTCATGTGGGGGAAGGGATACGGGCCGATCATCTCCGAGAGATGCTCGACGGAAAACCGGGCGTACTCTGCGGAGCGCTCCCAGAGCTCCTTCTCCGGACGGTAGAGACTATGCACCATCGCCGTCCCGTCGCCCGTCTCGGCGGCGGCCGCGTCCCACACGTAGCGGTCGCTGGTGCCGATGGCGACGTCCCGCACCCGCTCGGCCCGGAACGCCCAGGTGAGCGAGTCGCCCGCGGCATCCACCGTCGCCGATCCCGCGCCGCGCTCCTCCGGCCCGACGATCGAGACGATCTCGTCGGAGGTGCGGGCCTCCTCGAGGCGCTCTTGCACGGCACCCGTCAGGACCGCGTCCGGGTTCTGCAGGATGCCCGTGCTGGCCACGAGCCAGTCTTCGGGCGCGGTGAAGGAAATGTCGTAGTCGGCAAAGCCCATGTAGAACTCGCCGTCGCCCTGGTAGGGCTGCGCCTTCCAGCCGTGGACGTCGTCGTAGACGGCCATCTGCGGGTACCAGTAGCCGAGGTAGAACGTCTCGCCGTCCTGTCCCATGCGGAAGTTGTCCTCCCCCGGGACCTTAAACCGGTACTCGATCTGCAGCGACGCCGTGTCGCCCGGGGCGACAGCGGATTTCGGGTAGACCATCAGCCGCGTGTCCCGCACCGAATAGGCGTTGTGGATGCGTCCGCCCATGCGCTCGGCGTATTCGCTCATCTCGCCGCTGACGCCCTTCAGCATTTGCCCGTTCACCCGCACGCTGCCCAACTGCATCCCGCCGGTGACGGTCACCGTGCGGTTGCGGACGGTCCCGGATGTGTAGACGTTCTGCCGGAGGTGTACCTCCAGGTGGTGGAGGGTGTCCGGCGAGTTGTTCACGTACTCAATCGCCGCGGTCCCGTCCAGCATCGCGGTGGACGGGTCGAGCGTCGCATCGAGGTCGTACGTGGCGGTGTTCGTCCAGTAGTTCGGTCCGGGCTCGCCGGTGCGCGTTCGGGTTCCGGCCTCGACGGCGGCCTCGAAGGCGGCCGGCACGTCGATCGGATACGGAATCGCGCGGCGCTCCTCCGCATCCGTCCCGGCGTCCTCCACCGGCTGGGCGGCAACGGGAAGGGTGAATCCGACGAGGAGCAGCGCGGCGAGGAGGGAGGAGAGGCGGACGGTCATCGGAGAGAGGGGTGGTTGGGGAGACGGGGAGGCGGGGAAACGGGGAATCGGGGAGGCGGAGAAACGGAGAGCCGGGGAGACGGAGAGCCGGGGAGACGAGGTGGGCCGCCCCGGGGGCCGTTCCGAAGCTGGGGGCGGGTTCGGGACGCGGGGGTGGGGTACATCGAGGAGACGACGAAACGACGGGGCGGGAAAAATCGATCGAACGGGGGCACCGTCCTGCCGCTCACCGCGGTCCCGCCGGTTACCCGCCGAAGCCGCCGAAGGAAGAGCCGCCGACGCGCTTGCGAATGTTCTGGACCTCGTCGCGCACGTCCGGCTCCACGTCCATCCGGTCCTCGATCTTCTTGTACGCGTGAATGACCGTCGAATGGTCGCGTCCGCCAAAGCGCGTGCCGATGCTGGCGTACGATTGATCGGTCAGTTCGCGGCACAGGTACATGGCGACCTGGCGCGCCTTGGCAATTTCCTGTTTTCGGGAGCGGGAGAGCAGGTCGTCGGTGGAGAGGTTGTAGAAATCGGCGACGCGGTCGATGATGTCGCTGGCGTTGGTCGCCGTCTCGTTGGTGTCTCCGACCTGGTCGCGCAGGAAGCTACGCGCGGTGTCCAGCGTCAAAGACTGGTCGCCGAGTTGCGCCAGGGCGGTAAGCCGGTTGAGGGCTCCCTCCAGCTGGCGGATGTTGGAATCGATGCGGTGAGCGAGAAGCTCCAGCACCTTCGGGTCCACCTCCAGATCTTGATGGGCCGCCTTGCGCTGCAGGATCGCCAGCCGCGTCTCCAGGTCCGGGCGCTGGATGTCGGCTGACAACCCCCACTGAAACCGCGACAGCAGTCGCTCTTCGATGCCTTCGATCTCCCGAGGGGGACGGTCGGCGCAGAGGACGATCTGCTTGCCGTGCTGGTGCAGTTCGTTGAAGATGTGGAAGAACTCCTCCTGCGTCTTCTCCTTTCCGCTGAAGAACTGCACGTCGTCGACAATCAGCAGGTCGGCCTGCCGGTAGTAGCGCGAAAAGGACGCAATCTGGTTGTCGCGCACGGACTGTACGAACTGGCTGGTGAAGCGGTCGCTGGAGACGTAGAGAACCCGGTCGGCCGTGGCGTTCGACAGCGCGTAGTTGGCGATGGCCTGCGCGAGGTGGGTCTTGCCCAGCCCAACCCCTCCGTAGACGAGGAGGGGGTTGTAGTGGGTGTCCCCCGGGTTCTGCGCCACCGCCAGGGCCGCGCTGCGCGCCAGCCGGTTGCCGTCTCCCTCAATGAACTCGGCAAAGGTGTACTCGGACTTCAGGTCGGCCCCGGTCGATTTGGCATTGGCATGCGGCGAGTGGACCGGCTCGTTCGACGGACTGTGAGCGCTGGAGCGCCCGTCGGCCGAGCGGCCGGGCGAGGAGCGCGACCCGCTGCGCGACTGTGCGTTGCGACCCTGAGAAGGACGCGGCTGCGAACGGCGGCTCGGTTCGGCGGAGCGGGAGGGGGACGACCGGGGGCTGGTCGGGCCGGCCTCCCCGTCGGGAGAGGAGGGCGCCGGAGCGGAACCGGTCTGTGCGCCGGGCTGCGACCCTGTCTCGGTCTCGGCGGCGGAGGGGGAGGACGCGTTCGGCTCCGGGGCGTCCTGCGCCGGCTCGGCATCGCGGGACGGGGGGCGCGCGGAGCGGCTGCCGGCGTTCCGCGACGGGTCGCTGCCGGCGGTTGCATCCGGCGTCGCCTGCCCCTCTGCCGCTCCATCCCCGGAAAGGTCTTTCTCCAGCGAGGCGTTGACCTCGAAGACGACGTCGGTGGTTTGCCCGACCGACTGATGCACGGCGCGGGTCAACTCGCGGTTGAAACGGCTCCGGAGATACTGCGCGCTGAAGCTGTTTGGAACCTCCAGCGTAAGCGTTGTCTTGCCCTCATCCGACGCGTCGAGAGACGCCGCCCGGATGGGCTCCAGCCAATTCTGCACGGTGCGCTCCGGGAGAGATTGCCGAAGATCCCGGAGGGCGCTCTGCCATGCATCCGTCGCTGATGGAACCATCATACCACTGTCCTCTTCCCTGCATTCTCGTCGCTCCCGGTGAGCATTCCGCCAACCGCAGTATAACAAGGGACGATCACGCTCCCGGGACGTTTCTCGGTTGGGGGCTGGCCTCCACGAAGCCTTGATGGATCTGCCTCCGTGCGAGCCCCTTTGGTGGCGGCTTGCAGCGAGCCAACCGGCGTCGGCTCGTTCGATTCAGGGCGTGACACGACGCCCCGCGTCGGGCCCGGTTTCACGTTGCCCGGACGCCTGTCTTCGCACACCCGTCTCCAGCATCTCTGCGCATCCGCCCGTTTGCCTGCCCCCTCGTTCGCAAGCGCGCGGCCCGTGCAGCCCACTCGACGGCCCCGAAGCCTCACCCGGCGTCGTGGCGCCCCGACGGGCACTGCGACCGTTCACCACCACCTCCCTCTCGGCAGAATCTCCTTCTGCGAGGGAAGGGGGGGCCGCAAAGTGGGAAGAAGGGGCCATGGGATCAGCGGGGTACCGTACGCAGCGTGCGGCGAGGGCGATACTGAGGCGATGCAAACAGGCGGTGGAAGCCGATACAACCAGGAGGCGCCAACAGAAGGAGCGGACGCCTCCCGAACGGGCGACCTCCAAACGGGCGACCTCCAAACGGGCGACCCCAGAGGGGCAGTGCAACAAACCGGCGATGTCAGCAACCGGCGATGTCAGCAACCGGGGATGTCAGCAACCGGGGATGTCAGCAACCGGCCAGCACAAGCCAGGCGTCGAACCGGGGTAGGGTCGCGCACGGTTGAGCCGATCAATGGCGTGACCGTGGGGGGCGGACGAACTCCCGAGCCGTACGGGCCCGAGCGGCATGGAGCCGCCCGGCACGGGGCGAAGCGCATTCCGGGCGTTGCGCACGCTCTCTTCAAACGCTCTCTTCTCGACCCGTGCGCCCCGGTGGCCCTGTTGGGGGGCCCGCCGGGGCCGGGGTCGGGTTTGTAACGTGTCCCCTATTTTGCGCTGCCATAACGTAGGTGATGGGCAGCGCCCACGCAAACCGAAGTCGGATCTTTTTGTCCACGTCCGGTCACAGTTTCCCACGAGATATCCACAGCTTATCCACACAAGCCGGCCGGGACCGCTTCCGGCCGGATGGTTGGTCCCGGACCCTCGATGGAAAGGGGGATTGAACGGGCCTGCGCCTGTCGCTCCGTCCCCTCTCGCCGGTTGAAAATGGGGGAGGGTGGAACGACGCCGCCAGCCCGACGAGCTGCGACGAGCCGGAACCGACCCGCGTACCCGCCGAAGCGATACAGGTGGACGATACAAAGGGCCGAAGTATGCTGTGAGTGGGTGTTCAAAAAAAGAGGGGCAAAAAATCAAAGGAATTCCCAGGCGAGTGTCAGTTTGTTTCCCCTTGCTTCTCCTTTCCCGCCGCAGCGTTTTCGATTCCCGATGATCCCCGTCTGGTGAATCCCGCTCGGCACGGACCGTCCGGGGAGCCGCCCTCTTTGAGGGCACCCCCGTCGAGGGGCCGCGCACTTCGCTCGTTGCGTTTCGGTCGGGACGCCCGTTCCGGTCGAGATGGTGGACGGGGAGGATGGCGTTGCCGCCGGACCGAGAAGAACGTTCGGGCGAGCAACGGATCGGTACGAGAGACGGACGTGAATCCCCGAAGCGCTTCCTTCGAACGAATTCGATTCCCGGTTCACGGGGTGTTGACGCCAGGGCGACGATGAGGAAACAACCGGTCGCGCCTGGATCGGTTGTCGCCTCCCGGGATAGACGATGAACCCGTAGCGGCCGGGCGCGGCGCAAGCGCGACGCGACTGGACGCAAGCGCGATGCGACCGTTCGCCGCGCCTCCTGCTCCCCGAGTCGCTGCGGGGGCAGCCAACGTCGTCTCTTCGTTCGTTCAGCCTCGGCATCCGTGGACGTACCTGTACTCTCCGATCTTTTTCGTGTCACCGACATTGCCTGGGTGGTGATTGCCTTCCTGGCTGGTTGGGCGGCCCAAACCCGCAACCTGCCGCCGCTGGTTGGGTACCTGGCGGCCGGCATGGGCCTGTCGGTCCTCGGCGCCGAAGGGAGCCCGGTGGTCGACCGGATCGGCGAAATCGGCGTTGCCGTCTTGCTCTTCCTCGTTGGGCTCGATGTGCGGTGGAAGAGTGTGAAGAAACCGGCGGTCGTGGGGGCGGGAAGCCTGCACATCGCCCTCTTTGCCGGCCTTGCGGCTGCCGGGGGGTGGGCGCTGGGCCTGCCTGTGGCAGCGGCCGCCGCCATCGGGGTGGCCCTTTGCACCAGCAGCCTCGTCCTGGCGGCGCGGGCGCTCGATGAACGCGGCAGCCGCCAGGCGACGTCCGGTCAGGTGACGATCGGGATCATCCTGGTTCAGCACGTCGCCGCGACGGCGGCCGCAGCCGGGGTCGGAGCGGCCGTTCCCAGCCCGTGGGCTCTCGGGCTGCTCGCCCTGCCGGCAGCCCGCCCGGTTTTGATGCGCGTCCTCGACCGCGTTGGTCGCGGAGAGCTTCTTCTGCTGTTCGGCCTGGCCGTGACAGCGGGCGGGAGCATTCTGTTCGCCGAGGTTCGTCTCGGACCGGAGCTCGGCGCGCTGGCGGCCGGCATCCTGCTTGCCGGGCACGACCGCACGGACGAACTCCGCGACAGCCTCGTCCCGGTCAAAAACGCACTCCTTCCCGCCTTCTTCCTCAGCGTCGGCCTCGTCGGCCTCCCGGACGCCACCGGGCTCGCGGTCGTCGCCGGCCTGCTCGTCGCGCTCGGGGTCAAGGCCGGGATGCTCTACGGCCTGCTCGGCCTCTTCGGCCTCGATGGGCGCACGGCCTGGCACACCACGCTTCCGCTCACCACCTACAGCGGCCTCACGCTCATCGTCGGCAACGCCGCCGTGCAGGCGGGGTCCCTGCCTGCGTCGGCCCTTACCGTGCTGGCCGTCGCGACGGCCGTCTCCTACGTGCTGAATGCCCCGCTGGCCCGCCACGCCGATGCGCTCTGGCGCCGGGCCGGCCCGGTCCTGCGTCCCCTCACCCGCTCGGCCCGGCACGCGCCTCCGTCCGCCTCCGTGGCGGCTCCCGCGAGGACTCCGTCCCCGAACGCCAACCCTCCCACTGCCGAGCCCCCCACCGCCGAGCCCCCCACCGCCGGGTCTCCCCCCGGGCCCTCCACCGCCGAGCCCCCCGATCCGGCCGGAGCGGACGGGAGGGAACCAGACGTCAATGTCCCCGACACGCACAACCCGGACATCGATGACCCGGACACGGATGACCCGGACACCGATGTACGGGACGAATGCGGGCGCAGGACCGGCCCCTCCGACCCTACCGGACGGGCGTCGGGGGATGGGGGGCAGGATTTCGAGGAGGGGCCCGAAGGCGCGCTGCAGGAGGCGCGCTACCTGGAGGCGCGCTACCTGGTCGTGGGGATGGGACGAACCGGCACGGCCGCCTACGACTACCTGGACGACAGCCTCCGGTGTCCGGCCGGCCTCGACCGGGATGCGGAGCGCGTTTCCACCCACCGCCGACAGGGCCGGCGCGTCCTGCACGGAGATCCCTGCGACCCCTCCCTCTGGACCCGAATCGACGTCCGCCGCGCCGACGGCGTCCTGCTCGCCGGCAGCGACCTCGGCCGGCAACTCGAAACGATTCGCGTCCTCCGAGCATCCGGCTACCGCGAGGCCATTTATGCTCTTACAGCGCGCCCGGAAAACCGCGACGTGCTGCATGATGCCGGGGCCAATACCGTCTACCTGTCGATCGACCGGGCCGGCCGGGCCCTCGCCGCGCACGGCTTGAAGCATGCGAAGGACGGGGCGCCCCGAACCGTCACGCTCAGCGTGGGCGTCGACCAGGTAGAGACGGACGAAACACCCCGGCGGCGCACCGCACCGAGCAAGTAGAAGGAGGGCGCCGTGCGCCTGCCGGCAGCAACCCTGTAGGCAGCAACCCTGTAGGCAGCAGCCCTCCCGGCAGCGAACGCACAATCAGCACGCCGGCGGGCAACGGCCTCACGGCCGGCCGGTGCGGTGGCGCCGACGGGCAGGTCGGCGGGCGGCATCAACCGGCGTGCCCCCGGCTGCGACCCCGCCGCCCCGGCGAGGGTGAACAAAAGGGTGAACAAAACGGCGGCGTCTGGGTAGGCAGCCGCTGGTACCGTTCTGACGAACCCGCTGCTTTGCCGACCATTCCCCTCCGCTCCATGCCGTACGACGCGTACGAGCCGGTCATCGGTCTCGAAGTGCACGTCCAGCTCGACACCGAGTCGAAGATCTTCAGCCCCGATTCGACCGCCTTCGGTGCCGATCCCAACGCGCAGGTCGATCCCGTCAGTCTCGGTCACCCCGGCACGCTGCCGGTTCTGAACGGACGGGCCGTTCACCACGCGCTCCGGCTCGGGGTGGCCACGCACGCGAAGATTTCCCGCCGTTCCGTCTTCGCACGCAAGCACTACTTCTACCCCGACCTGCCCAAGGGCTATCAGATCTCTCAATACGACACCCCGATCTGCTACGACGGGTACGTCGAAATCGAGAGAGAGGACGCCCCGTCCTCACCGGACGAAGAGGCGGGCGACGACGCCGACCCCACCCGCGGTGCGTCGCTCAAGCGCGTGGGCCTGACGCGCATCCACCTGGAGGAGGACGCCGGAAAGTCGATTCACCCCGAGGCCGACGCGGCCTCCCTCATCGACTACAACCGGTGCGGGGTGCCCCTCGTCGAAATCGTCACGGAGCCGGACCTGCGCTCCCCGCATGAGGCCTACCAGTTTCTGGAAAAACTCCGGCAGATCGTCCGCTACCTGCAGGTGAGCGACGGCAACATGGAGGAAGGCTCCCTGCGCTGCGATGCCAACGTCAGCGTCCGGCCCCGCGGTCACAGCGACTTCGGCACGCGCACGGAGCTGAAAAATCTGAACTCGATGCGCCACGTCGAAGACGCCCTCGCGTACGAGATCACCCGGCAAATCGCCGCCCGAGAGCGGGGGGCGTCCGTTTCGCAGCAAACACTGTTGTGGGATCCAGACGCGGGGGTCACCCGGCCGATGCGAACCAAAGAAGAGGCCCACGACTACCGCTACTTTCCCGATCCCGACCTCGTCCCCATCACCGTCGACGAGGACCGCCTCGACGCGGTTCGCGCCTCGCTTCCGGAGATGCCGGACGCGCGTCGGCGCCGCTTCATCGAAGACGTCGGTCTGCCGCCGTACGACGCCGGCGTTCTGACCGAGGAGCGCGAGGTGGCCGACTACTTCGAGGAGACGCTGCAGCAGGTCTTCAAGCGCACGAAGGGCGGCGACACGCAGGCGCAGGCGAAGGCGGTGTCGAATCACATCATGACCGACGTTCTCCGTGTCCTGAACGAGGACGACCGTTCCGTCGACGACCTCCCCGTGACCCCGGAACGGCTCGCCCAACTGGTGTACCTCCGGCTTCAAGACCGGGTCAGCTCCAGCGCCGGGCAAGAGGTGTTCGAGCGAATGATGGAGGAGCCGGAAAAAAGCGCCGGCAAAATTGCCGATGAGTACGACCTGATTCAGGTTTCGGACCGCGACGCCATCGAGTCGGTCGTGGCATCGGTTGTCGACGAAAACGAAGAAAAGGTGCGCACCTACCTGGACGGAAAGGAAGGCCTCCTGGGCTTCTTCATTGGGCAGGTCATGCAGCGGTTCGACGGGTCTCCCAACCCGAAGCTCGTGCGCGAACTGCTCAACGAGCACCTCGAACGCCGACGCGCCGAAGCATAGCGCTCAAGACAAGCAGAGCGCTCACGACAAGCAGAGCGCTCACGACAAGAGGGGCCGAGGCGAGGGTCAAGACAGAGGGCCCGGGGCGAGATGCCCAGAGCGAGATGCCTAGAGCGAGATGGCCGGGAGGCGGGAGCGAGAGGAAAGACCGGCCCTGCAGGTCGGTGCGAGGCCGATCCGACCCTGCACCGTCTCGTTCGCTCCCTCGTTCGCTGTCTCCTTCGCCGCCCCCTTCGCCGTCCTCGATCATGGCAGGCATCCGGGTAGGCGGTCGGTGTCCTGGCCGGCGTCTTGCCGAACGAGTTTCTGGCGCGATTCCTGCCCCTGGGTTCCCGACGGCCCGTCGTCTGTTCGCATTCCGGTGAGTTCTCATGCCGACCCCGCACGTCCCGGTTTTTGGTTTGCATCCCGGTTCGCCGTCCGCTTCCTCCTCTGCCCGTCGTCCCGCCGGTCGAACACGAGGTGCCCGAAAACGAGGTGCTCGAACACGAAACCCTCGAAGACGAAACCCCCGAACGCGAGATCTCGGGCCGGGTGCCTACTCTCCGTCCAACCGGAATCCTCCGCGGGAGGGAGAGGACGCCGGGGGAGAGCGGGAGGCCCGGGGAGGGCGGGAGGCCGGAGGGGAACGAGGGGCTGCGCGGCAAAGATCGCTCCTCGCGCCGACGGACGCGCGGCCAGCGGGCGCACGTCCTGCAGGGGGAAGCCTCGCCCTGGCGGCCGCACTCCTCTTCCTGCTGATGGTCGGCTGTCAGCCCGCCCCGGACGCCGGCCGGGTGGTCAGCCACCTCGAGGGCCGAATCACGGTCAGCCAGACGGTCGACTCAACGGCCGACTACAGCGGCTTTCGCGTCCTGGTCGTCGAGGCGGAGGGGCGCCGAATCGATACGCTGGGCAGCGCGCGGACGGGAACGGACGGCCGCTATGCGCTCTCCGTCGAAGCCGACGAGCGCGGCGTGTATCCGCTGGTTGTGTGGGGGCGAGACGGACGGCAGCGGCTGCTCACCACCGAGTACGTCGTGGCTGCCGGCGACTCCGGGACGCTGAACCTGGAGTTCCCTCTGCAAACCCGGCGTCTGCCCATTCGCTCGGAGGAGAACGCGGCGCTGCAGGCCTATCGCAACACGATGGCGCAGCACCGCCAGAACCTCGTCGGCCGCCTGCAGAGCGCCCGCTACGACGAGACGCCGATCGTGCAGAGCGTTCGCCTGACCAGCAGCATTCTCTGGGAGCTGCGTCAGACGTACCCCGACACGTACGCCGCCGATCTGGCGTCCGTCGAGTCGCTGGCCTTGCTGGAGGGGTGGAACGACTCGCTCGTGGTCGCGCGCGCTCACGAAATCGATTCCTCCAACCCGCGCTTCGTCGAAGCCGCCCGCATTGCGCGGCGGGCCCAGGCGCGGCGGGCAGGGCAGGAAGCAGCGCTCGACGCCGTGGAGGCCTTCCGGCGCCGGGCCGCGTCCGACGACCAGCGGGCCGCCCTGCAGGCGGTTGTGGTGCGGACGCACATGGACAGTCTCGACGCCGACGCGGCGGTATCCGCCGCTCGGGGATTGCAGCGCCGCCATCCCGGCAGTGAATGGGCGGAATGGGCCGATCGCGCCGTGTACGAGGTGGAAACCCTGCTTCCCGGCATGCCGCTGCCGCCGTTGCGGGCGCAAACGCTGCGCGGCGACTCGCTCTCGACGGATTCTCTGCGCGGCCGGCCCATCGTGCTGGAGTTCTACCGGCCCGGAGATGACCTCTACATTCAGCAGATTCCCACCCGCAACGCCCTCTACGAGGCCACGCGTACTGACTCCGTCGCCTTCGTCTCGATCTCGCTGGAACCGGACACGGTGTTGAACCGGGCCTTCTTTGACGGCCGCCGTTTGCCCGGTCACCATGTGATCGCCCCCGGCGGTCCGGAGGGAGATCTGGCACGCCGGTACAACGTCGCCGTCTCCCCCACGCGCATGCTGGTGGATGCGAGCGGAGCGATCGTCGATAAATACGTGGGAACCGCCTTTCTGCGCCTGCAGTCGGAGGTGGCCCGCCGCGTGAACGGCGACCTGAGCCGGCCGTCGCCGTTTTCATCCTCGCCTCAGCCTACCTCGCCCGGCACCTCCTCGCCCGGCGCGCCCTCGCTCCGCCCCGACACGCTTTCTTCGCGGTAGCTGTCGCGATCGCGCTGCATGGGCGAGCCGAACCGGCGCCTGCCCGCGCAGCCACACCGGGGGCCGTACTGCCAGCCAGACGAGCGGAATCGGATGTGGAGACGGTGCCGCCGGCCGGTCCCAGCCGCGCCCGACCTCTCGATCGGGGCTCGATCGTGCCTGCACCCTTTGTAACGAAGATTTCTCTGCTTGAACCCTGGCCGCCTCTCTCGTTACCTTTGGTCGATTCGCATGTGTCATCATTGCAGAAGAGCCTTCAGGCTTCGCGTATCCGGCCAGATCGGCGAGGTGTGTACGGTCATCGCCGGCGACCGGCCCCCGTGCGTTCGCTTTCGGCGCACGGTTCCTCCCTGCGCAAACCGTTCGTGCTTTTCGGACCGGACCGTTCGACCGTCTCATGGGCGCCCTCCAGTACATCAAGAATTTTATTCAGGACAAAGACGTTGCGGCCATCGCTCCGTCTTCCAAGTTCCTGGTTGAGCGCGTGTGCCGATGGATCGACTTCTCCGAACCGTGTCGCATCGTCGAGTACGGCCCCGGAGACGGGGTCTTTAGCGAGTACATGCTCGAGCACATGGGCCCGGAGTCATCGCTCCTTCTCATCGAGTCCAACGAAAACTTCGTCCGCCAACTGCGAGAGAGGACCCGCCGGGACGATCGCGCAACGGTCGTTTGCGACCGCGCCGAGAACGTCCGAGAGATCATGGAGGCGATTCAGATGCCGGAGGCGGACTACGTGGTGTCGGGCATCCCGTTTTCGTTTCTGGACGACGACACCCGGAAGGACCTGCTGGTACGAACGCGGTCGGTGCTGAGCGACGACGGCAAGTTTCTCGTCTATCAAAACTACAACCACATGGAAGAGCCGCTGCGCCGGCACTTCCCGTCGGTCACCAAGGAGTACGAACTCTTCAACCTGCCGCCGATGTTCGCGTACGAAGCACTCAAAAACGGGCCGGACAACGGCCAGCACCTGCGCGCGAACAGCGCGTCGTGAGGCGCCGAGCCCCCACCGTCGACTTCTTTGAACGCACCGTGTTGCCCCTCATGCTGATTGCTGGAAACTGGAAGATGAATACGGATCTGCCCGGCGGCCTCGCCCTCGCCCGCGCCCTCGCGGCCGGGGTACAGGAGGCCGGCGAGGAAGCGTTCGCAGATGTGGATCTCGCGGTGTGCCCCCCGTACGTGCACCTGTCGGGGATTGCCGACGTGCTGGCCGACGTCCCGGTGGCGGTCGGCGCACAGAACGTTCACGCCGAGGAGGAGGGGGCGTACACGGGAGAAATCTCGGCCGCGATGCTGACGTCGGCCGGCTGTACCCACGTCATCGTCGGGCACTCGGAGCGACGGGAGGCATTCGGGGAAACGGATGCAGACGTTCGCGCCAAGATCGTACAGGCGCGCTCGCACGGCCTCGTGCCCATCCTCTGCGTCGGCGAAACCATCGAGCAGCGCCGCGCCGGCAACGCCGCCGCCGTCGTCCGGCGCCAGCTGGACGGCGCCCTCGACGGGGTCGACGTGGATACCGCCGACGACCTCATCGTGGCCTACGAGCCCATCTGGGCGATCGGGACCGGAGAGACGGCCACTCCCGAGCAGGCCCAGGAGATGCACGCGCTGATCCGCCGCGACCTGACCGACCGCTTCGGCGATCCGGCGGCAGACGTCGAGATCCTCTACGGGGGAAGCATGAAGCGGCACAACGCCGCCGGTCTCCTCCGCCAGCCGGATGTGACCGGAGGCCTCGTGGGCGGGGCCAGTCTCACCGCCGATCACTTCCTCGACATCGCCCGCCACGCCGCCGCCCAGGTCCCGGCGTGACCCGCGAAGGTACCCGAGGCGGTGCCTGGGAGCGGACCCCGACGCGTCTCCGCTCCCGGCCCCCTTCCCGGCTCCTTTCCAGCGCCCCCGTCTTCCCACCCCCACCGCTTCCGGCCCTCCAGAGCTCCCGGCCGGTTAGAACTCCGGGCCATCCAGGTCGGCGACGGCTCTGAAGGGGAAGGCCGGCGGCGGGCCGAACCCCGAGCCGGCCCCATTCATTGTTTCCCGAGTTTGGAACCGCTTTCATTCAGCCGTCATCGTCCTATGCCCTACGCAAGCATGACCGGTTGGGGGCACTACGTCCCCGATCGAATTGTCACCAACGACGAACTCGCCCGGTACATGGATACCAGCGACGACTGGATCCAGTCGCGCTCCGGCATCCGAGAGCGCCGCTTTGCGGAGGAGGGAGAGACGACCGCGACCATGTCGGTCGAGAGCGGGCGGCGGGCACTGGAGCGCGCGGGGTGCTCTCCGGACGACGTCGACCTGCTGCTCGTTGCCAGTTCCTCTCCCGATTACATCACGCCGCCCGTGTCGAGCCAGGTGCAGGCCGGCCTCGGCATGCCGCAGGTGGGCGCGATGCAACTGACGGTGGGCTGCACCGGCTTCGTCTACGCCCTCGTCACGGCGGAGCAGTTCATCCGGACCGGCGGCTGCGAGACGATCCTCGTTGTAGGAACCGAACTCATCAGCCGGTGGCTGTCCTGGGAGGAGCGTTCGACCGCGGTGCTCTTCGGGGATGGATCCGGCGCGGTGGTGGTAGAGGCCGCGGAGGAGCCCTGCGGCATCCGCGGATCTGTCCTTGGATCCGACGGAGACGGTGCCGAGCACATCATCATGCCCGCCGGCGGCGTCGCCAAGCCGACCACCCACGAGCGGATCGAGGCGGGCGAGAACACGCTCCAGATGAACGGGCGCGAGGTCTTTAAATTCGCCACCCAGGTGATGGGCCGGTCGCTGGGCGAGGCCCTCCAGAAAACGAACCTCACCACCGACGACATCGACCTGTTCGTGCCGCACCAGGCCAATGCCCGGATCATCAAATACGCGGCGGAGGCCTACGACCTGCCGGAGGAGAAGGTCGTCATGAACGTCGATCGGTATGGGAACACGTCCGCCGCCAGCGTTCCCCTGGCGCTTTCGGAGGCCCTGGACGAGGGGCGCGCCCAGCCGGGCGACACCCTCGCGCTCGTTGCGTTCGGGGCGGGCCTGACGTGGGCGGCAGCCATCGTGGATCTCGCCGAGACGCTTCCCGCTCTGGACGCCGTTTCCGCACCGGGAGCCTCGAAGACCGCCGTCGAGTTGTAGCCCCGCAACGACGCCGCGATCTCCCACCGGCTCCGTGGCGTCGGCAGACGAGCGTCAAGCGGGCGCGGCTCCGCCCGGCGGGAAGAGCGCTTCAGGGGCAGGGGAGTGCGGTCACGCCGATTCGGAGGCGTCGGTGCCGGAACCGGACGGCTCGTCCGCAGCGTCATCGCCGGAGGAGGCATCGGAAGAAGAAGGTGAGGACGACCCACCGGATCCGTCCCCATAATCGTTGACGTAAAACCCGTCGCCCTTAAAAATGAGGCCGGCGTTTCCGGTGATGATGCGCTCCACGTCCTGCCCGGTTTCGGGGCAGGTTTCCAGCGGGTCCTCCGTGATCCGTTGCTTGATCTCGAAGGTGGTACCGTCTTCGCGCTTGTACACGTACGTCGGCATAGATCGGGTGCTGCGACTGAACGGAAGAGAAAAGACACACTCAACAGGTCCTAGACCAAAAGCTAGGATCTCTAGCCTCGGTGGGGAGAGATGTTCCCCCGAGAGGTGCCGTTCCCCGCGACGGGAAGGAAACCGTTACTCCGTCGTCGATCGTGCGTCTCTCGTCGACCCGGCATCCCGGCGTGCGCCGGTTGGCCTGCGTCGCCGTCCGGAGCAGAGGCGCCTGCAGGCGCACAGCCGCCGGTTCAGCGGTTCGCCACCGACTTCCGGGGGCCTCCAAGCGCTCCCCGCAGCCTGCGGGTGGAGGTAATTACAAATCCTTTACACATTCTCTGAAGGAATCCAGGAAAGGCAGGCTGAAGGTCGTCACATCTAGTTTATATGGGCCGATACAGGTAGTTTATACGGGCTGATGCAGGCGGTCATCCGGGGTTGTGTGAAGCCGGAGCGAGGTTCGTGTGATCAAACCTTTGACGTTGGATGATGGCCCTGTTACGTTACGGATCGTCAGAAATGAAGGGACGGCACCGGTCACGCACCGTCCGTCCCTGCTGACGGTTTTGTGAATGTCGAGGCATCAACGAACTGTTGACCGCCCCAGGGGGGTACGTGCCCACTTCAGCGGTGCTCGGTGAACGCCCGAGGCGCGAGCGGCACGAGGCGTCGCCGCCCGGATGCAAAGCGGTCAACAGGCCTGGCCATGTCGGGCCACAGACTCCGCCTTTCGCTTAGCGGTTTACGATGATCCGTTCCACCATGGATCTGCACCGTCGTCTGCGCTCTCTAGAACGACCCGGTGGAGGCGGCAGATCGACGAGGCGGCCGATCGACCGTCTGGCGGTGGATCATGGGTCCGTTCGCCTCGACCTCTCCTCCGTCCTATCGCACGTTTTCTATCGCGACACCCACAACCATCATGTTCAGAAAGCTACTCGTCGCCGCCGTGCTGCTCCTGTTTGCCGCCGCGGGCGGTCCCGCGCTGGCGCAGGATACCGGCACGATTGCGGGAACGGTCACGGACAGCACAACCACCGAACCCATCCCGGGCGCGAACGTCGTCGTCCAGGAGTTGAACACCGGTGCGGCAACCAATCCGCAGGGTCAGTTCGAGATCACCGGCATCCCGGAAGGGTCGTACACGCTGACGGCCTCGTTCGTCGGGTTCCAGACCCGCAACGTCCCGGTGGAGGTCACCGCCGGAGAGACGACGCAGCTCGACCTTCAGCTCGCTCCGGAAGCCATTGGAGTGGATGAAGTGGTCGTCACGGCGCTCGGCACCGAGCGACAGAAGCGCTCCATCGGGTACGCCGTCTCCAACGTCTCCGGGGACGAGCTCGATTCGGCCGGGGAGACCAACTTCATCGGCAACCTGACCGGTAAGATCGCCGGCGCCCAGATTAGCAACTCGTCGCAGATGGGGGGATCTTCGCGGATCGTCCTTCGCGGCCCGGGGTCGATCTCCGGAGAGAACCAGCCGCTCATCGTGGTGGACGGCATCCCGCTTGACAACTCCAACTTCAACAGCAGCGGGCAGAACACCGGGGGCGGCGGGTACGATTACGGCAACGCGGCCTCGCTCATCAACCCGTCCGACATCCAGTCGGTCTCTGTGCTGAAGGGGCCCAGCGCCACGGCGCTGTATGGCTCGCGCGCCGCCGACGGGGTCATCGAGATCACCACCAAGAGCGGTGCGGAGCAGGAAGGCATCGGCGTGACGGTGCAAACCGAACTCTCCGCCACGCAGCTCTACGGCTACCCCGACTACCAGAACAAGTACGGAGGCGGCTCGACGCCCAACTTCAGCCGCAACGAGCAGGGCCAGCGCGTCGTCGACTTCGGCACCGACCAGTCGTGGGGCCCGCGGCTTGACGGCCGGCCGGTTCGCGAGTGGTTCAGCTACGACGACGTGAACGGCCTGGAAGGGCAGACCACGCCGTGGGACGCCGCGCCGGACAACGTGGAGAACTTCTTCAACACGGGTCTGCGCTCCAACACGAACGTTGCGCTGGCGCAGGGCGGTGAGGACTTCAACTACCGGATCACCCTCAACAATCTGTACCAGGAGGGGAACTCGCCCGAGTCCAGCCTCGACCGTCGCAACATCGGTTTCAACGGGTCGCTGGATCTGTCCGATGACTTCACGACGCGCGTCTCGTTCAATTACATCAACGAGCAGGCGCAGGGCCGGCCCGGTAGCGGCTACACGAACGCGAACGGCCCCTGGCTGCAGTTCAACCACTTCGGCCAGCGGCAGATCGACCTGTCCGACGACGCGCCGATGCGCGACATCACGCGGGCCGACGGAACCCAGCGCGGTTGGAACTGGATCGGCAATCCGCGCAACGGCGACCTGATCTATGCCAACAACCCGTTCTGGATCCGGGAGCGCAACTTCCAGAGCGACGAGCGCAACCGCCTGTACGGAAAGGTCGAAGCGTCGTACGACCTGACCGACAACCTCGGCCTGGTCGCCAACGCCCGGACCGACTACTACACGTTCCGGCAGCAGGAGCGGATTGCGATCGGCTCCGTGGAGCAGTCTGAGTACGAGGAGAACGTTTACGAGGTGCAGGAGTCGAACTTCGGCGCCAAGCTCAACTACGACGAAAACTTCACGCCGAGCGTAAACCTCACGGCCACGGCCGGTACGAACTACCGCTACGCCACCCGCGAGGAGAACCTGCAGGTGACCGAAGGCGGACTTGCTGCTCAGGGCGTCTTCACGATCAACAACTCGGTGAGCCGCCCGACGATCGACGACTACTTCCAGGAGCAGGGAATCCTGGGCGTGTTCGTCGACGCGACGGTCGGCTACAACGACCTCGTCTACCTCGGCGGCTCGGTCCGCAACGACTGGTCGTCCACGCTTCCGAACGACAACAACCGCTACGTCTACCCGTCCGTCAGCGGTAGCTTCGTCTTCAGCAGCCTCTCGGCGCTGAGCGACTCCGACATCCTGTCCTACGGCCGCCTTCGGGCGAACTGGGCGCAGGTCGGTCGCGACACCGATCCCTACCGCCTCGCCGCCACGTTCCCCCTCGAGACGCCGGTCGACGGACAGGCCACGCAGCGCCTGCCGCGCACGCTCAACAACTCCAACCTCGAGCCGGAGATCAAGACCGGTTGGGAGGTCGGCACGGAGCTGCAGTTCTTCCAGAACCGCATCGGCCTCGACGCCACCTACTACAGCGAGGTGACCGACAACCAGATCCTTCGCGTCGGCGCCTCTCGCGCCAGCGGCTTCGTCAACCGGGTCGTCAATGCGGGGAGCATCTCCAACCGCGGCGTCGAGCTCGTGCTGAACGTGACGCCGGTGCTGACCGAGGACTTCCAGTGGGACATGACGTTCAACTGGTCGAAGAACGTCAACGAGGTGGAAGAGCTCGCCGAGGGCGTCACCAGCATCCCGCTCGACTACACGGATGCCAGCCCGCCGTTCGGTCCGGAGCTCGTCGCTCGTGAAGGCGAGCCGTTCGGCAGCTTCTTCGGCCGCGGCTTCGTCGAGAACGAAGACGGCGAGAAGGTCCTGAACGCCAACGGCACCTACCAGTCCAGCGCCCCGAAAATCCTCGGCGACTACCAGCCGGACTGGACCGGTGGCTTCTCGACCACGCTCTCCTACCAGAACTTCACGGCCACGGCGCTGATCGATGGCCAGAAGGGCGGAGACATCTGGTCGCTCTCGAACCTCTTCGGCCTCTACAGCGGCATCTTTGAGGAGACGGCGGAGGGCAACATCCGCCAGCTCGGCGTGACGCCGGAAGGCGTAACGGCCGACGGCGAGCCCTTCGACCAGGTCATCCGCGCGAAGAGCTTCTTCCAGAGCACGTTCGGCAATCCGGGCATTCAGATCTACGACGCCAGCTACATCAAGCTGCGCGAAGTGACGCTGAGCTACCGCCTGCCCAACCAGTGGTTTGCCAACTCGCCGATTCAGGGCTTGAACGTGTCGCTCTTCGGCCGCAATCTCGCCACGCTGCTGCGGTACACGCCGAACTTCGACCCCACTGCTGTGACGCGGAGTTCGACGAACCTGCAGGGCATCGAGGCCGGCCAGGTGCCGCCGACCCGCACGATGGGCATGCGCGTCCGGCTCGACTTCTAACCCACCCTCCCTGCCGCGCACGCTCCCGAACGACGCTCCAAATCTGATCCGATTTATGACCCGCTTCCTTTCGCGCACTCTCGCCGGCGGTCTGGTCGCGCTCCTCGTCCTCGTGACGGGGTGCGACCTGACCTCCCTGAACGACAACCCGAACGAACCGACCGCGGCCGACCCTACGAAGCTGCTGACCAATGCCCAGATGGGCATTGCGACCGAATACTGGCAGGACTACCCGGGCGGCTTCTGGGTGCGGTACGCCCAGTACTGGACCACGAACCAGTACACGGACGCCGATCGATATGCGTATCCCGACGCCCGACCCGGCGCGCTCAACAACCTCTTCGAGGACTATTACTTGGCGCTCAACGATCTGCAGGAAATCAAGCGGATCAACCGGGAGACCCCGGGTCTGGCCAGCGCGGACGGGCCGAACGCGAACCAGATCGCGATCGCGAACATCATGCAGGCCTGGACCCTGAGCATCATGACGGACATGTGGGGGCCGATTCCCCTCACCGAGGCTCTGAAGGGCCAGGCGGACGGGAACTTCTCGCCGACCTACACCTCCGGTCCGGATGTGTACCGGGCGATGATCGACTCGCTCACAACGGCGAGCCAGAACATCCAGGTCGACGCCCCGACGCTTGCTTCCGGCGACCGCGTCTACAACGGCGACATGGGCAAGTGGAAGAAGCTGGCCAACTCCCTGAAGCTCCGCATCGCACTTCGTGCGTCGGGGAAGGGGAACGGATTCCCGGCTGCGATCGGGAAAGAAACGGTGGAAGAGTGGATGACGGAGGCCCTGGAGGCCGGCGTCTTTGAGAGCAACGACGACAGCGCACTGCTGCCGCACGGCTCCTCGGCGCCCTACCAGAACGACTTCTTCGTCAACCGCGTCGTCAACGGCCGCCGGGACTGGGCGGCGCCGCAGAGCATCCTCAGCGTGATGAACGAGCGGCAGGACCCGCGCCGGCCGGCCTACTTCACGGATGCCGATCCCAGCACGCCGGGCAACCAGTTCAACGGGTTGCCGTACGGCCTGACGCAGGGAGAGGCGCAGACGCTCTTTACGAGCGGCAACTTCTCGATCCCGAGCGAGCGCGTCGCCTCCAGCGCCACCGCGCCGTGCATCATCATGCTGCATGACGAGGTCGAGTTCATCAAGGCCGAGATCGCGGTTCGATCCGACCTGAGCGTAAGCACCGACCAATCGGCGCAGCAGCACTTCCAGGACGCCCTCCGGGCCTCGATGGAGTACTGGGGCGTCCCGGACGCGAGCACCCAGGATGCGTTTATCAACCGCGTGCCTGCCCTCACGCCGAATAACTTCCAGCAGGTGCTCGGCACACAGAAGTGGATCGCTCAGTACCTGCAGGGCGTGCAGGGATGGTCGACGTGGCGCCGTCTGGACTTCACCGGCGTCCTGACCGTGCCGGACGGCAACCCGGGCGATGCGCTCTTCAGCAAGGACATCGCGGTTCGCATGCGCTACCCGACCGACGAGTTCACGCTCAACGAAACGAACGTGAGCGATGCCATCAGCAACATGCTGGGTGGCAACGGCGGTGAAGACAACCAGGGAACCCGTCTCTGGTGGGACACCGAGTACGTCGCCCCGCAGGGTGAGTAGCCCGCAGGGTGAGTAGCCGCCGACCCACGATGGAGGATGGAACCCGGGCCGGACGGCCCGGGCCCTCTTCCTGCCTTCCCGCCACGCCTTTTCGACATCCGTATAATTGCCAATATGAACATGCTACGCTCTTTCTTCGCCCTGCTGCTGGCAGGTGTTCTGGCCGGAACCCTCACGGCCTGTGACCAGAGTGAACAGAATTTTGACCTTCAAGAGGGAGACCAGCTGGAAGTGCTGGGCCCAAGCGGCGTTGTGATTCCGAACTACGACTCCTCGGCGACGTCGACGTACACGGTGCGGGCCTTTACGGTCGAGCAGGAGTACACCTGGTCGGTCGAAGGAACCAGCGACGGAACGACCAACAACGATGGGGAGGAGTACGTCGTCAACTCTCCCGATGAGCTGGGCGAGTCCTACACCGTGACGGTCACCACCACCATCGACGGGGAAGAGTTTTCGGGGTCGCTGCAGACGTCGGTCGACAACTACCCCGATCTGCGCGACCAGGCGGACAAGTACGGGAAGAGCATCTTTGCGTCCGTCGCCGGTAACACCGGGGTCATCACGCCTCTCGTCACGCGCGGCACGGCACCGGACGGTTACACAGTGTTCATTCCCTCGAACGAGGCGTTCCTCAATGCACTGGACGCCAATGACGACGGGGAGATCAGCGACGCCGAAACCCCGGAAACGGGCGTCCTGACGCAGATCCTCCAGTACCACGTCGCGAGCGACTCGCTCACGGCCGGCGACCTGAGCAGCGGCTCGGTCCCCACCGTGCTCAACGAGAACGAGGTTCTCGACGTGCAGGTTGGCAACAACGTGACGGTCAACGGAGCGACGGTCACCCAGCCGGATATTGCCTTGACGGAAGGCGTGGCCCACGCCATCGATCAGGTGCTGCTCCCGAACGCGATCGCCTCGTTCGACGACCAGGACCTGGTCCGCAACCGGTCGGAGAACGTCGATTCCGTCACGGTGCAAGGGGCGTACCTGCCGGAGGGAGGCTTCGTCGTGCTGCACGACAGCACGGAACTGGCCGGCGGCGATGCCGTGGGCAGCGTCCGCGGCGTGTCGGCGTACCTGGATGCCGGATTCCATTCCAGCATCCCGGTGGCGACCGACGATACGCTCTCGGCCGCGCCGGGCGAAACGGTTTCGCTCACGGCCATGCCGCACACCGACGATGGAGATGAAACCTACGAGTTTCCCGCGGCGGACGGACCGTACACCCGGACGGGTTCCGACGACCCGGTCGTGAACAACGCGACGGTGGAGGTTCCGGAGTAGGTTCCGGAGCAGCACCGTTGGCTCATTTCGCAACGTGGCATCCGGGCCGGTGGCGTTGCCGCCGGCCCTTGCTGTTTGGGCGCGGGCTGTCGAGGGGCCTGTTCCTGTGCCTCTCCGCGATTGGATCGGCAGGATCCGCTCTCTCCCTCCCGCCCCGCACACGACGCCCCCCCCTTCACACAACATTGACGAAAGACGGCAGTACATCCTCCCGCAACGGCCCCCGTTCCTGCACGGACGCGGCCGGTTTCCAGCGCTTTCTATCCCCAGCGCTTTCTATCCATCGTCCCCTCCCATCACGCAGCGGGTTCCGGCCATGCAACCGCCTCGAGGCCCCTCTTCCGTCGTCTGTCTCGCCACCGTCTTCTTCCTGCTTGCCACCACGGCGGCCTGCACGGGAAGTGGCATGAGCCGCTCCGGCGGCGACCCCAACGAAATCACCCGCGAGGAAATTCAACGCGTCGAGCAGGTGAGCAGTGCGTACTCCGTCGTGCAGCGCCTCCGGCCCAATTGGCTGCGCAAGCGCGGACCCAGCAGCATCAACAACCCGAGCGACATCGTGGTGTACGTCGAGGGCAGCCGCTACGGCCCGCCGCCGTCCCTCCGCCAGGTCGATCCCCTCAACGTCGCCTCCATGCGGTTCTTGACCGACGACCAGGCCACCACCCGGTACGGGACGGGACACGACAACGGAGCCATCCTCGTGCGCCTGCGGGGCTCGGAGTAACCGCGGACGGTCGTCGCGAACACCTCTCCCGGCAACGGGGCGGGTTCACCCGAGACCATCGAACCCGCCGCCCGTACCGCACCGTCCGATGATCGCCGTCTTCGACGTCAACGAAACCCTGCTGGACCTGTCGGCCCTCGACGAGGCGTTCGAAACGGCGCTCGGGGACGCCGGCTTCCGAACGGTGTGGTTCTCGGAGCTGCTGCACCAGGCTCTGGTGACGACCGCATCGAACACGTACGTCGATCTCCGCACGCTCGCGGAGGCCGCCCTGTCGGTCGTCGCGCGCCGGGCGGACGGAAACCTCGATTCGGCGG
>CAKZLV010000057.1 GCA_937127285.1 uncultured Bacteroidota bacterium | reverse complement strand
ACCGGCCCTCACTGCAGGCACCGGCGTCCCGCACCCGGTCACCGAGCCGCTCATCAGAACCAACCGTCCGTCATGCCGAAGCTGAAAGTCACGCAGGTTCGCAGCCGAAACTCGCGCCCTCAGCAGCAGCGCCGTACGCTCACCGCGCTGGGGCTTCGCCGGCTGCACCACTCCGTCACGCACGACGACACCCCGCAGATTCGGGGCATGATTCGCAAGGTGCAGCACCTCGTCGACGTCGAAGAAGTCGACGCGTAGGCCGCCTTGCGCTCAACCCAGCCTCCACCGGAGGCCGTTCACCCTCGATGTACTCGCGAGTTTGCGGCCGCGGCGGTCTCGCCCGGCGGCAAGCGCTCAGCCAAACCACTCCGACCCATGGATCTCAGCAACCTCAAGCCCGCAGAAGGGGCGAAGCATGAAGGCAAGCGCCTCGGGCGCGGTGAAGGATCAGGCCACGGTGGGCACAGCTCCACCCGCGGAACGAAGGGCCAAAACAGCCGCTCCGGTTCGCGCAACCGGCCGGCCTGGTTCGAGGGCGGACAGATGCCGCTCTTTCGCCGGGTTCCGAAGCACGGCTTCACGAGCCCGTTCCGGAAGGAATACAGCATCGCCAACGTCCGGCGCCTGCAAACGCTCGTCGACGACGGCCGCATCGACGACGGGGCCGACCTGACGCCGGAGCAACTGGAGGATCTCGGCATCGTCCGCAGCGCAAAGCGGGTCAAGATCCTCGGCGACGGCGACCTGTCGGCCGGGCTGTCGGTGTCGGCGCATGCCTTCAGCGCCTCCGCCCGCGAGAAGATCGAGGCGGCGGGCGGATCGGTTACCGTCCTCGACGAGTAAGGCCCTTCTGTGCGGGGCCCGGTGCGTTCGGCCCCGCGTGCCCATCCCCCGAACGCCGGAGTCCGCGCCGCATTCGTACCAACAACGCTGAGTCATGGCCGGTTTTACCGAGAGCATCCGCAACATCTGGAAGATCGAGGAGTTGCGCGAGCGAATCCTCTACACGCTGGGGCTGCTGGTGGTGTACCGCCTCGGGTCGTTCGTCACCATCCCCGGCGTCGATGCCGCCACCCTGGCCGACGTCAACGCCCAACAGGGGAGCAGCGGCATCTTCGGCTTCCTCGACATGTTCGTTGGGGGTGCGTTCTCGCAGGCCGGGATCTTCGCCCTGGGCATCATGCCCTACATTACGGCCTCGATTATCATCCAGCTGATGGGGGCCGTCGTCCCGTACTTCCAGAAGCTGCAGCGGGAGGGCGAAGAAGGGCGGCGGAAGATTACGCAGCTCACCCGGTACGGCACGGTGGGGATCACGGCGCTCCAGTCGATCGGCTACGCCATCCAGCTCCAGTACGGAGCGACGGGCAGCGCGATCGTCATTCCGTCGACGCTGTTTACCATCACAACCGTCATCGTTCTGACGAGCGGGACGGTGTTCGTGATGTGGCTGGGCGAGCGGATCAGCGAAGACGGGATCGGCAACGGGATTTCGCTGATCATTATGATCGGCATCATCGCGTTCCTGCCGCAGGCGGTCTTTCAGGAGGTGAGCCTGCTGAACGACAACATCTTCATTCTGCTCCTGGAGATTGGCATCTGGGTTCTCATCACGGCGGGTATCGTCCTCGTCAGCCAGGGCATGCGCCGGATTCCGGTGCAGTACGCGAAGCGCGTGGTGGGGCGCAAGGTCTACGGTGGCACGACGCAGTACCTCCCGCTCCGCGTCAACGCCGCCGGCGTGATGCCGATCATCTTCGCGCAGTCGATCATGTTCATCCCGTCGACGGTGGCGTCCTTCTTTCCCGACAGCCCGATGATGCAGCAGATCGGCACCTGGTTCTCGGACATCAGCGGGATGGGGTACTCGATCACGTTCTTCTTCGTGGTCGTCTTCTTCACCTACTTCTACACCGCGATCGCGGTGAATCCGAAGGAGATGGCGGACACGATGAAACGCCAGGGCGGGTTCATCCCGGGCATCCGGCCGGGCAAGCAGACGAGCGAGTTCATCGACACGATCCTGACGCGCATCACGCTGCCCGGGTCGATCTTCCTCGGGTTCGTCGCCATCCTGCCGGCCTTCGCGATGCAGGCCGGCGTCTCGCAGGGCTTCGCTACCTTCTTCGGGGGCACGAGCCTCTTGATTCTGGTTCAGGTGACGCTCGACACGCTTCAGCAAATCGAGAGTCACCTCCTCATGCGCCATTACGACGGGTTCATGAAGAGCGGGAAGATGCGCGGGCGCCGCGTGTGAGCCCTCCCCGACGACGGCCGCACCGCGCCGCGCGATACCGGGGGCCGGTGCGGGCGCCGCGGCCGGACGGCCCGTCCTTCGTCGACCTTCTGAAGACGCCGCCGTGCCGTGTGATGACCAGCGTGTGGGACCCCCTGAGCCAACTCTGGCACCGACTCCGTGCACCGTTTATGATTCATCTGAAGAGCCAGCGCGAAATTGAACGAATGCGGGCGAGCGCCGACCTCGTCGGCCGCACGCTTGCCGAGGTGGCCCGGCGGATCGAACCCGGCGTGACGCTGAACGAACTCGACCGTGCGGCCGAAGCGTTCATCCGAACACACGACGCAGAGCCCGCATTCAAGGGCTACCAGGTCGGACAGAATGTCTTCCCAGGAACGCTGTGCACATCCGTCAACGAGGCGGTCGTGCACGGCATTCCGGACGAGTACGCCCTGCAGGAAGGCGACGTGCTGTCGGTCGACTGCGGGGTGAAGCTCGACGGATACTACGGCGACAGCGCATTCACATTTGCCGTCGGCACGCCGTCGGCCGAGGACGCCGCGCTGTGCCGCCGCACCTACGAGGCGCTTCACCGCGGGATCGAGCAGGCGGTGAGCGGCAACCGCGTCGGCGACATCGGCCACGCGGTGCAGACGCACTGCGAATCGGCCGGGTACGGAATCGTCCGCGACCTGGTCGGCCACGGAATCGGAGAAGAGCTCCACGAAGACCCTCAGGTGCCCAACTTCGGGCAGCCGGGCCGGGGTCGCCGGCTGAAGCCGGGCCTGGCCCTGTGCATCGAACCGATGGTCAACCGCGGGACGCCCGACGTCACCACGGATGCAGACGGATGGACGATCCGGGCGGCCGACGGCAAGACGTCGGCGCACTACGAGCACATGGTCGTCGTCCGAGATGGAGAGGCGGACATCCTGTCTACGTTTGACTACATCGAGGACGTGACCCGTCCTCCCTACGCGCTCGACGCTCTCACACAGGAATCCACGGCTAATGGCTAAAGAAGAAGCCATCGAACAAGACGGAGAGGTCATCGAGGCCCTCCCGAATGCACAGTTCCGCGTTCGCCTGGAAAACGGGCACGAGATTCTCGGCCTGCTCTCCGGAAAGATGCGGATGAACTACATCAAGATCCTCCCCGGCGATCGGGTGAAGGTCGAGATGTCCCCGTACGACCTGTCGAAGGGGCGGATCGTCTACCGGTACAAGTAATCATCCACCGGGCGCAACGATCCACCGGCGCACTCATCGACCGGAACAAGGTATGCGTTTGGTGGAACGAGCCGATGAAACCGGGGTGCCGCGGCCGGTCCGGCCGGAAGAGGGTGAGAGGAGCATCGCTCCCCAAACTCGTGCCCTTCTCCTGGTACCCTTCTTCCAGAAAAATTTCCCGCATCTTCCAGGTTGGGCGAATCCCGCGGCGTCGAACCTCCGTTAAGTGTGGATTGCGTACGGGATGTACGCGGCCGGACTTCGGTATCGAGGTCCGGCGTCTTCCCCGACCCGACACCGACGCGAGACGCTGAACAACTTGCCGATCCATTATGCCGAGAATTGAAGGAGTAGACGTACCGAACGACAAGCGCGGCGAGATTGCCCTGACCGAGATCTACGGCGTTGGGCAGTCGCGAGCGCAAGAGATTCTGGACAAGGCCGGTGTGGACAAAGACGACCGTCCGCACCAGTGGTCGGAAGAGCAGACCCGGCAGGTGCGCCGCATCATCGAGGAAGACTACACCGTGGAGGGGCAGCTGCGGACGGAAGAGCAGATGAACGTCAAGCGCCTGATGGACATCGGCTGCTACCGCGGCCTGCGCCACCGCAAGGGGCTTCCGGTAAACGGACAGCGCACCCGGACGAACGCTCGCACCCGAAAGGGCAAGCGCAAGACGGTGGCCGGAAAGAAGCGCGCGCCGCAGAAGAAGTAGGCGCAGACTCGGCCGGTGCACCGCGCCGGCCGGTCAGCCGGCTCCGGCCGGCTCCGCACCCTGCCGGCGCGCACCGGTGCGGACTCGCACGTGTTGCACGCATCAACTTCCATCAACGCACGACGCAGTCACATGGCCAACGGTAAGAAAGGAAAGGGGAAAGGAAAAAAGGGAGGGAAGCGCGTTCGGAAGAAGAACGTCGTCGTCGAATCGAACGGTCGCGCCTACGTGAAGGCGACGTTCAACAACGTGATCATCACGCTGACCGATCAGTACGGAAACACCATTTCGTGGGCGAGCGCGGGGAAGATGGGCTTCAAGGGAAGCCGGAAGAACACTCCGTATGCTGCACAGAAGGCCGGCGAAGCCGCCGCGCAGGAAGCCTACGACCTCGGCCTGCGACGCGTGGACGTGTTTGTGAAGGGTCCCGGATCGGGGCGAGAAGGGGCCATTCGAGCCATGTCGGAGGTGGGCCTGGAAGTGGCGACTATCAAAGACGTGACGCCGCTCCCGCACAACGGCTGCCGTCCGCCGAAGCGCCGCCGCGTCTGAGATCTGTTGGAGGGACGAGTCCAGGCAGTGAACGGATTCGCCGAACCGCCTGCGCCCGGATCTCGCCCCCCGTCCCGTCTGAACGTTGAACTTCGAACTTTGACACCGACTCCATGGCTCGATACAGAGGCCCGAAACAGAAGATTGCCCGTCGCTTTAAGGAGCCGATCTTCGGCCCCTCGAAGGCGCTGGAACGCAAGCCGTACCCGCCCGGACAGCACGGCCGCAACCGTCGCCGCCGCGAAAGCGAGTACGCCGTGCAGCTGAAGGAGAAGCAAAAGGCGAAGTACACCTATGGGCTGCTGGAGAAGCAGTTCAAGAACCTGTTCGACAAAGCGACGCGCAAGCAGGGCGTAACGGGCGAGAACCTCTTGATCTTCCTGGAGTCGCGGCTGGACAACACGGTGTTCCGTCTGGGAATCGCGCGCACCCGCCGCCAGGCGCGCCAGTTCGTTTCGCACCGCCACATCATGGTGAACGGCCGGATCGTGAACGTGCCGTCCTACGAGGTCAAGCCCGACGACGTCATCGCCGTGCGGCCGAAGAGCCGGACGCTGGAGGTCATCGAAGACAACGTTCAGCGCCGGGGTCGCCGCTTTAGCTGGCTGGACTTCGACGAGGACGAAATGAAAGGAAAGCTCCTGCACCGGCCGGATCGCCAGGACATCCCGGAAAACATCGACGAGCAGCTGATCGTGGAGCTGTACTCGAAGTAAGGAACGCTCCGGGAACCGCCCGCTGGCACTGGCGCACGGTGCGTCCTCGCGCGGCGGAATTTCGCGCCGGCCCCTGGCTCCACGCAGGCACCACGCAGGCTCCCCAGTGCCTCTGCCCAGTGCCTCTGCACGGCCGGCCGGCGGTGCCGACACATCCGCTATTGCTGACAATTTGGACCATATCGAGCGTATGAACAACTACGGGCTTCAGATGCCGGAAGGCGTCCAGGTCGAAGAGGTCGACGACCAGACCGGTCACTTCGTCATCGAACCGCTCGAGCGCGGCTTCGGAGTGACCATTGGCAACGCGCTCCGGCGCGTTCTGCTCTCGTCGCTCCGCGGGATGGCGGTCACCGCCATCAAGATCGACGGCGTCCAGCACGAGTTCTCGACGATCTCCGGCGTCACCGAAGACGTGTCGGACATTATCCTGAACCTGAAGGAAGTCCGGTTCAAGGCGGAAGACATGCGGGAGGGGCATCTGCACCTCACGCTCGAAGGGCCGGGGAACTGGACGGCGGAAGACATCAACGACGCCTCCGCCGACTTCGAGGTTCTCAACACCGATCTGCACATCGCCACGCTGGCCGAAGACGCCGTCGTGAACGTCGACCTGCGCGTCGGCCACGGCCGCGGCTACGTGCCCTCCGACGAGAACAAGCGCGAGGACGACCCGATCGGCGTGATTGCAATCGACTCGATCTTCACCCCGATCGAGAACGTCAAGTACTCGGTCAAGCCGACGCGCGTCGGGCAGAAGATTGATTACGAGAAGCTGCTGCTCGACATCGACACGGACGGCTCGGTGACGCCGGAGGAGGCGCTCACCCAGGCCGCTTCCATCCTTCGCGACCACGTCAACTTCTTCATTCAGCTGGAGGAGGAGCCGGAACCGGTCGTCGAGGAGCAGGAAGTGGACGAGGAGGTCAAGCGCATCCGCGAACTGCTCTCGCAGCCGGTGGACGAGCTCGACCTGTCCGTTCGCTCGCACAACTGCCTGAAGGCAGCGAGCATCAAGACGATCGGCGACCTGGTGCGCCGCGAAGAAAACGAAATGCTGAAATTCCGCAACTTCGGACGCAAGTCGCTGCAGGAGCTGATCGAGGTCCTGGACGAGCGCGGCCTGGAGTTCGGGATGGACGTGGAAGAGTATCTCGAAGAGAAAGCCAGCAGCTGACCCCGTCGCTGACGAACGCTGCGTTCGGCGTTGTGCGCGGTCCGGTCCCCCGGGGCGGGAGCGCACAACGCGCCGGGACCGACGCACCTGGGATCGACGCACAACGCAAAACGCACAACAGATTTTCCGATGAGACATCGCAAGAAAGGCAAGAAGCTCGGTCGCACGAACACGCACCGGAAGCGGACGCTGCAGTCGCTCTCGAATGCGCTGATTGAGAACAAGCGCATCACAACGACGCTGCCGAAGGCGAAAGCACTCCGTCCGTTCGTCGAGCCGCTCATCACGCGGGCGAAGGAAGACACCGAGCACAACCGCCGGCAGGTGTTTCGCCATCTGCAAAACAAGCAGGCCGTCCGCGAACTCTTCGACGAGGTCCGCCCGCGCGTGGGCGACCGGCCGGGCGGGTACACGCGAATCATCCAGGCTGGGCGGCGCTCCGGCGACGGTGCGGAGCTAGCCCTGATTGAACTGGTCGACTTCAACGACGTCCCGCCCGAGGGGGGATCGAGCGGGCGGTCCCGCACGCGGCGCGGCTCCGGCAAGGGGCGGCGCTCCGAATCCTCATCGTCTGGTGCACAGCAAGACGCGCCGGAGGCGGACGCCGGCGACTCCCCGGCGTCTGCGGCCAGTGAAGAGACCGACGAAGACGCCGAACCCCGCGCGGCCACGGCGTAGCGAGGGGGCGGTCGGCGGTGCCGGGGACCCACGCGCCTCGGCATTCTGGCCGTGCCGAACCGCACCGAGATGCAACGGGCGGAGATCGACTGCCCGTCGCCCGCACAGCCAGACCGCGAAGGCGCAGTCCCGACCCGGGGCTGCGCCTTTTTGATTTCGGGGGATGGCCGGACCCCGTGAATCGAGAAACTTGTGTAATCTCAACGACTTAAAGCAGTACACGGTGCAGACGCCCGTCCCGGCGGCCCGCCGGCCGGTTTGCGCCGCGCCCTGTCGTCCGTCCTTTCGCTGCCACCCATCGGCTTATGATTCAGGCCTCCGGCATTCTCCAAAAGACGGATATCGATGTTGAGCCGAAGTACGAGCAAGGCCTGGAAGACCTTCTCGACCGGTGCCGGCAGAACCTGCCCACGGTCGACGAGGCCATGATCCGCAAAGCGTTTACGCTCAGCTACTGGGCGCACCGCAACGACTGGCGGGAGTCGGGCGAGCGGTACATCAGCCATCCGCTGGAGGTGGCGCGGATCGTGGCGGAGGACATCGGGCTCGACGACGTCAGCGTCGCCGCGGCGCTCCTGCACGACGTGGTGGAAGACACCGAGCTCTCGCTGGACCTGATCCGGTCGGGCTTTGGGGAGACGATGGAGAACATCATCGACGGGCTGACGAAGATCAGCGGCGTGTTTGAAAGCCGCGAACTGGGGCAGGCCGAGAACGTGCGCAAGCTGATGCTGTCGATGGCGACGGATCTGCGGGTGATCCTCGTCAAGTTTGCCGACCGGCTGCACAACATGCGCACGATCGAGGCGCTGCCGAAGAAGAAGCAGCTGAAGAAGGCCAGCGAAACGCTCGACCTCTTCGCCCCGCTGGCCCACCGCTTCGGCCTGTTTCCGGTGAAGAGCCAGCTGGAAGACCTGTCGCTGAAGGTGCTCGACCCCGACGCCTACCAGTACATCGTCGACCGGCTGGAGAGCCTGGCCGAAGAGCGGGACGCCTACATCGCGGCGTTTACCGAGCCCCTGCGCGAGCGGCTACGACAAGACGGCTACACGTTCGACATCCAGAGCCGGGTCAAGAACGTGTACTCGATCCACCGCAAAATGAAGCGGCAGGAGAAGCCGCTGGACGAGATCTACGACATTTTCGCGATCCGCGTCATCCTGGATACCGACGACGACCTCGACCCGGAGGCCCGCGAAAAGAAGGGGAAGGAGGACTGCTGGCGCGTGTACTCGGTCGTGACGGATCTCTACAAGCCGCTCCCCGAGCGCTTTCGGGACTTCATCTCCGTCCCGAAGTCGAACGGGTATCAGAGCCTGCACACCACCGTGCTGGGCCCGGACGGGCGGCGCGTGGAAGTGCAGATTCGGACCGACCGCATGCACGAAGTCGCCGAAAAGGGCGTCGCCGCCCACTGGAAGTACAAGGAGGGCAAGAAGAACGTCGACGAGGAGATGGAAAAGCTCCTCGACTGGGTGCGCGACCTCCTCGACAACCCGAAGCCCGACGAGGCTACGGAGTTCGTCAAAGAGTTTCGCCTCAACCTCTACGACGAAGAGATCTACGTCTTCACGCCGCAGGGCGACCTGATGACGCTCCCGCGGCAGGCCACCCCGGTCGACTTTGCCTTCAAGGTGCACACCGAGGTCGGGATGCAGTGCATCGGGGCGAAGGTGAACGGCAAGATGGTGCCGCTCTCGCACGAGCTCACGAGCGGCGACCAGGTCGAGATCATCACGTCCAAGAAGCAGAGCCCGAACCCCGACTGGGTCAACTTCGTCGTCACCCACAAGGCGCGCAGCCGGATCCGGCAGTGGACGAATGAGGAGCGGCGCCGCGCCGCCGACCTGGGGCGAAAGATCTGGGAGAAAAAAGCCGAGCGCAACAACATCGAGATCAGCGATCACGACCTGCAGGAGATCGCCCACGAACTCAAGTTCCCGGACCTGCAGCAGATGTTCTACGAGATCGGGAAGGAACTCTACGACGCCGACGAACTCGTCGAACACGTCAAGGGCCCGAATGCCGACGAGGAGGAAGTCGGAGATCGGGAGGCCGGCGAGTCGCTGAAGAAGAAGTTCGAAACGTTTCTCGAAACGGCCCAGACCTCCGGCAAGCAGGCGCTCGTGATCAACGGAGAGGTTCAGAAGGACCTCGCCGTCAACTACGCCTCCTGCTGCAACCCCATTCCCGGCGACGAGGTGTTCGGGTTTGTGAGTAAGACCGGGGCCATCAACATTCACCGCACCAACTGCCGCAACGCCACCGACCTGCTCAACAACCACCCGGATCGGATCCTGGATGTAGACTGGAGCCGGCAGAAGGACATCCAGTTCGTGGCCGCCCTGCGCTTGATGGGAGAAGACCGCGTCGGGATGGTCAACGATATCACAACCGTCATCTCGAAAAATCTGAAGACCAACATTCGGTCGATTACGATCGACTCGGAAGACGGCATCTTCTCCGGCACCATCGTGCTGCATGTGTCGGACCTCGATCACCTGCATCGCCTCATGGAACGCCTGAAGCGGATCGACGGCATCCACGGGGTCTACCGGTTCGAGGAATAGCCGGGCGCTGGGTCCGAACCGGTGGCCGCACCGCCCTTATCGACGGCCCTGCACCAACGGCCCTGCATCAACGGCCTCCTCGCAACAAGTTCGCCCGACGGCCTCCCCTCGCGAGCGTCGGAGGACGCGCCGGGAAAGACCCCCAGATCACCGGCATAGGAGGCCGCGGTGCACAACCCGTGCAGTCCTCTGACAGCACCCTCACAGCACCCTCGCAGCACCCCCGCAGCATCCTCGCACGTCCGCAGTCTGTTCACCACGACGAATCCGACGTATGTCTGAGCGTACAGAGACGATGACGAAGAAGGACGTGGCGCGGAAGGTCGCCGCGATCATGGATATGCCGATCTACAAGAGCAAGCCCTGGGTCAACGCCGTCCTGACGGCGCTGGGAGATCTGATGATCGAAGCCGACCCGGAGCGTCGCATCGAGTTGCGCGACTTCGGGGTCTTCGAGGTCAAGAAGACGAAGGCAAAGCCGAAGGCCCGCAATCCGCAGACCAACGAAACGGTCTTCATCCCCAGCCGTCGCAAAACGCACTTCCGGCCCGGGAAGCGAATCAAGGAGGTGCTGCAAACGCCGCTCGAGGACCTGGGCTACGAGATTCCGGAGGGCAGCGCCGACAAGAACGACGACGGACCCGCTGGATGACTCGCTGGATGACCCCCTGGTGAGCCATTGGATTCCCTCCCTCCGGGCCGTTCCCGAGCGCTTCCGCGCCTCGCGGCCCTACGCGCCCCCAACCCCCTGCCGCTGAGCCGCCCCTACCGACCTCCCCCACCGACCCCGCCGACGCCCCATGGCCTTGTCTGCTGGAGCCCGCCTGCTGGCGGTGGATGTTGGCACGAAGCGAGTGGGGATCGCCAGGGCCGACCCCCTCCACCTCTTCGCTCAGGCGCACGGCACGTACGGACCGGAGGAGGCGTTGGACGAACTGGAGGCCATCGCGGACGCGGACGGGATCGAGACGCTCGTGGTGGGATGGCCCCTTACCGAGGCGGGAGAGGAGGGAGAAGCGACCGAGATGGTGGACGCCTACATCGAGCGCGTGCAAGAGCGGCTGCCCGAGGTGCCCATCGTCCGGACCGACGAACGCCTGACGTCCGAGATGGCGAAGGACGCGCTGCGCCGCGCCGGGGTGAAGCAGCCGGGCCGCTACGACAAGGGGCGGGTGGACGCCGCGGCCGCGGCCCTCATTCTGCAGAGCTATCTCGACGCCGAGGGATGACCCGCCCGGGTCAGGCGCGCCGTTCCTCTTCGTCAAGGATCCGGTGCGCGATGGTGCGGGCCAGATCCGGAGCGTTGCCCCAGGCCCGGTTGTTGGCGACGATGTTAAGGAGGGCGTTTTCCGCCTCGGCGCGGTACGTCAGCGCCGTCGTATCGAGCACCATGTCCTGAGCCTCCTGCGTCTCGGTGATCTCCGGGACGGGGGCGTCGAAGGGGTGGGTCTGGGCGTAGGCGTCGGCATACTTCGTGTTGCGCGGCGTCAGGAGCCGGGCGACGACCTCGTCGTTGGCGGCCGGGAGGCGTTCTCCGGACATGCGCCACTGATCGCGGATCTGAGGAAGCCACGTCCAATGGCTGAACACGTGTCCGAGCCCGCGCTCTTCCAGCCAGTCGAAGTAGACCGGCTGGAGAAGGTGCTCCGAGCGAAGTTCGATGTGGGCCTGTACGTCGTCGTCTGGCAGATTCCGGAAGAAGGCGTCGAACTCCTCGACGTTGGCCTCCGGCGACGGGCTGTCGCCCACGCGCTGGTACTCCTGCTGAAAGATGACGCCGGCCAGCCGGTCGCCCAGGATGTCCTGGACCGGCTCATGGAACGTGCGCAGGTAGGCGTCGCGGTCCAGAAAGTCGGTGTTGTCGATGAACTCGCCGCTGCGGCGAAGAGACCGGGCGAAGAACATCTGCGGCGCCTTGACCAGAAACGCCGCGTCCTCGGGCGCATGGTCGGCGTAGGTGGAGAGAACGTGGTAGTTGCTGGAGGGCTCCCCGCCGGGTTCCACGAGGGGGCGGTAGAATGTAAAGTCGATCTCCAGCACCCCAAAATGCTGAAAATAGTGGCGGACCGACTCGATCGGCACCCGCCGCTCCTCGTAGCTGCGGCCGGCCAGCGTCCGTTTGCGCGACGAGATGCGATCGCCGTACACCTCCTCCGGGTAGATCTGGCCGAGCCATCCGCCGTACCGGTCGCTCGCCGTCCCGAAGCGGGCGTGGGGATGGATGGAGGAGAACTCGAGCGCGTCTGCTGCGGCGCGTCGATCCGAAAGAGACGGGGGCGCCTCGGACGGCGCCGGGGAGGAGTCGGGCATAGCGGGAAGAAGGAAAAGACGCAGGCTGCCGAGGGAGTGACAAAAACGACGACGAGGCCCGTCCGATCCGGGCAGGGCGGTGCTCCGGCAGAGGGCCGATCTCGGGCGGAGGGGTTACTCCTGCGGGTCGGACATCACGGGAGGCGACGCGTCCGCTGCCGGCGGCTCTGCGTCGGGGCTGCCGGTGTCGCCGGAGGCATGCTGCGTTCGGTAGGCACGGTGAACCTGGTGGGTGAACAGGTAGGCGCCCACAGCGATGAAGAGGTAGTAGCCGAGCAGGCGCCAGGTCAGCAGCGTGGGCACCACGAGGGCGTCGGGCATGAGCGGCCCGAGAAAGAGCGCGTAGAGGCCCTCCAGTCCGCCCGAGCCGCCGGGAGTGGGCATGGCCAGCCCCACGAGCGTCATGGCCGCGGTGCGGAAGAGGAGGAGGGGGGCGTCGACGCCGGGATGCACGCTGCCCACGATGAAGAGGACCAGAACGTAGCGCCCGATCCAGGTGGCGGCGGTGATCAGAAAGCCCTTCACGTAGAACGACGGCGGCTGCGATCGAAGCCGGCGTGCGCGGCGCGTGAACGTGCGCATCTCACGGAGCACGCGGCTTCGAAAGCGCCGCAGGTAGGGCCACTGCGTAAACCAGTCGGCCAGCCGCACGAGCAGGTGCGGCCGAAAGAGCGTTGCGTACGCAAAGACCGAGGCCCACAGCAGCATGCCGACGAAGTATGCCATCGACAGCCAGAGGCCGACCGAGCCGATCGCGTTGGGGATGACGTCCAGGACGGTCGACGAGGCCACCACGACCGGGATGGCGACGATGAACCAGAGCTGGTCCAGCAGCATGGCGAAGAGCATCAGCGCCGTGGCGTCGCCGACGGTGATGTTGCGCTCGCGGGCAATGTAGAACGCCGTGACCGGGCCGCCCCCGATGGCCGACGGGGTGACGCTGGAGAAGAACTCCCACGCCAGCTGCCCGCGCGTGCCGCTGATGAGGGAAAGCCGCCCCTGCGATACGAACTGGAGCCGCCAGCCGCCGGCGACCACCCGGGCGATGGTGACGAGCAGCGCCGCCCCCAGAAGAGCGGCATTCGTGTGGCGCAGCATCTGCCGGACGGCGGACAGATCGAACGTCCAGTAGCCCACGCCCGCCAGCACCAGGACGCTCAACCCCAGGGACACGAGCACGTTGCCCAGGGAAACCACCGACGCCTCGCGTTGCGCGTTGTCGGTGCCGTTGGAAATCGAGCCGGGGGAAGGGGAGGCCACAGAGAGGAAAGGAAAAGCTGAGACAACAGGGCGGGGAGGAGCGCAGGCGAGAGTGCGGCCGTCACGGGGCGGTGTCGTCGGCCGAACCGTCTTCGTCCGCACCGGCACCGTCGTCGCGTCGGATGGCGCGGCGAATGGTGCGGTAGGTGGTCGTCAGGTCCTCGGGAAGCACGCGCGTTTCGGTCGTCGTGGTCATGTAGTTCGTATCCCGATCCCACCGCGGAACGACGTGGACGTGCACGTGCTCCTCGATGCTGGCACCGGCGGATCGCCCCAGGTTCATGCCCACGTTGAAGCCGTCTGGGTCCAGCGCCCGGCGCAGCCAGCGAAGGCATCGGTCGATGCCGTCGGAAACGGCGTGCCGCTCCTCGCGCGAGAGCGCCTCGTAGCGGCCGACTTCCCGGTACGGGACGATCAGCAGGTGCCCGTTGTTGTAGGGATGCAGGTTCATGAGCACGACCACGTGATCGCCGCGCCAGAGAATCAGATTCTCTTCGTCGTTCTCCTCATCGATGAGCCGGGAAAAGATGGATCCGTCGGTCGCGGAGGGGCGGCGGTCGGTATCGTATGTCGACACGTAGTCGGAGCGCCACGGGCTCCAGAGTCGGTCCATGAGGACGGCAGGTCGCAGTGAGAGAGATCCGTGAAGCGGTGCGCTCCGAGGAAGAGCCGGAAGAGCGCCGGAGCCGGTCTTCGCAGCGGAGCCCAACCGGAGGCTCTAAACTCAACCCGCTCTGGGCAGTTCAACGCCGTGGACGGTTCAATCATGAGGCCGCAGCGAAATGCCGTTCCGTTACAGCCCGTTCGCCGCGATCCGGTGCGTTGTTGCCGATCGTTCGGTGCCGGCCCACCGACGTCGACCTCCCCCGCCTTTCCACGTTATCCCCCGCCGTGGTACACGCCGATCTTCACACGCATACCCACTGCTCGGACGGGCAGCTCTCGCCCGCTGCGCTCGTCGACCGGGCGGTATCGAAGGGCATTCAGGTGCTGTCCGTGACCGATCACGACACCACTGTGGGGTTGGCGGGCGCGGCGCGGGCCGCGGCGGATCGCCCCATCGCCGTCGTCCCGGGCGCGGAGTTGAGCGTGACGGTCGACGGTCACGAGGTTCACCTCCTCGGCTACGGGTTTGACCCCTCTCATCCGTCGCTACAGGACCACCTTCAGCGGTTTGCAGATGCACGGACCGAGCGCATGCAGGCCATGATCGCGCGCCTGCAGGAGAGGGGCGTTTCGGTGGCGATGGAGGACGTCGGCCGCGAGGCCCGACGGGCGCAGTCGCTGGGGCGGCCCCACCTGGCGCAGGCCCTCGTCGCCGGTGGTCACGTGGACACGGTCCAGGAAGCATTCGACGAGTATTTGGCCGCCGGCCGGCCCGCTCACGTCGAAAAGCCACCCGTTCCGGCAGAGGAGGTCCTGACCCTGCTCCATGATGCGGGCGGCATTGGCGTGCTGGCGCATCCGGCCCACTGGACGCCGTCCGCCCGGTTGCGCGCGCTCGTCGACCGCGGGCTCGACGGCATCGAAGTCGTCCACCCGTCGCACGACGCATCGCTGCAGTCCTACTACGAGCGCTGGGCCCGGGGGCGCGATCTTCTGCGCACCGGTGGATCCGACTTTCACGGCCACCGCGAGCGCGACGCCGAGGCGCTGGGGCGGGTGGGCCTGGACGGGGACCAGTGGGACGCGCTCCGCTCTCGGTTGATGGAGGAGACCGCGTGGGGGCGAACCGCCGGCGCGACGGCCGGGTAGAGGCTTCGCCCGGCGCCATTTGCCTCCCGGGTCGGCGTTCCGTTCTTTACCGCCAGGCTCTCTCCCGGAAAGCCCTCTCCCGGAAGGCCCTCGACCGGAGAACTCTCTGCTGGAAAGGTCTCTGCTAGACTAGAAAGGTCTCTGCTGGAGAGTTCTCTACGGGCGTGTCGTCCGCGGAAGCGCACCTGCTTCGTTCCGCAGGCGGCTGCCGGCCTGGTTCTCGATCATCCATTCGCTCCTGTTTTTCGCTGTTCCATTATGCCCACGCACCTCGAAGGAGACCTCGTCGTTCGCGACCACCGCTTCGCCCTCGTCGTCAGCCGCTTCAACGAACTGATCACCGAGCAGATGCTGGACGGCGCCCTCGATACGCTGAAGCGGCATGGGGCCGACCTCGACATGGTGACGATTGCCCACGTCCCCGGCTCCCTCGAAATTCCGGTGACCGCCAAAAAACTGGCCGGCTCCGGCAACTACGACGCGGTTGTCTGCATCGGCGCCGTGATTCGCGGTGCCACGTCGCACTACGACTACGTCTGCTCAGGCGCGTCCAGCGGAACGATGACGGCGTCGCTCGACACCGAAATCCCCGTGATCTTCGGCGTGATTACGACCGATACCATCGAGCAGGCGATTGAACGCGCCGGCACGAAGGCGGGAAACAAGGGGGCGGAGGCTGCGGAAACGGCGATCGAGATGGTCAACCTGATGGACCGCCTCTGACCGGGAGCGGGCACGGATGAGCGGGCACGGAACCGACGCCCCCTCTGCCGCCCTGCGCGGTGGGGAGGGCGCGAATCCAAGGTTCTGTCAAAACGAGCGACGACCGCTGAATCGTCCGACGGAGCGGAACATCGGTTTCGGCTATAGGTTTTCGGATACCGCAGTCGGAAAACGAGGGGCTGTCGTCCGGCTTTCCCCGGTTCTCAGTCTTTCGATGAATCGCCGTCGAACGGCGGGGCCGGCTAGAAACCACGGTGGGCATAGCTCAGTTGGTTAGAGCGCTAGGTTGTGGTCCTAGAGGTCGTGGGTTCAAATCCCACTGCTCACCCCATTGCCGTACTCGGTAGAAACGATACCCGTACTGGGTACGTTTTACCGAACCCGCTACCCGTTTCACATGCCGCGTTCGTCTAGCCTGGTCTAGGACGCCGCCCTTTCACGGCGGTAACACGGGTTCGAATCCCGTACGCGGTACCTGACATTAGCACCCGGTCGACGCGTTCGGCCGGGTGTTTTTTGTTGGCTTTTCTGCCGGATGTCTGCCCGGAAAAGCCCGTGGCAAGGGCGAACGATCGACCGGGAGATCGCCGTCTTCGACCGTCTGGGGCCGCACGCACCGCGTCCCGTCCCGGCCAGGAGATTCCGTCTGTGGGCTGAGAGTGGCACAACCCCCGTACGTTCGTGTTGACCCCTTGTGCGGCATGGGCACCGTCGGGCTGACGGGAGAGGGGTCGGCCTCGAACGCCTGCGGAGGGCACGGACGACGTCGATCCGCCTCTGCGACGAAGCAGTTGCTGCGGAAGTGCGCGCATGGTCGGCCTCGACGGCGTGTACAAGGTGGTCGACCAAGAGCCGAGCGTGAAGGGCGGGCTCGGCGCCCTGCACGAGAACGTGCGCTATCCGGAGCGAGCGGCCAGGCGCGGCATCAAGGGCCGGGTGTACGTCCAGGCGGTGGTGAACGCCGACGGTACGGTTCGCTCGGCGAGCATCGCCCGGGGCATTGGCGGCGGCTGCGACGACGAGGCGCTTCGCGTCGTGCGCGATACCGAATTTACCCCGGCCTGGAACCGTCGGAATGGAGCCTACGAGGTCGACACGGCGGCTTCCGGCGCTGCGTCCGAGCCGGCCGGCGGTCGGCGGCGGGGGGCGCCTCCGAGAAGGTGCAGGGCCTGCCAGCCGAAGCGCACGCTGAGGAGCAGCAGCACCGGGAAGAAGGCAGCATTGAGGTTTTGCGGCACCCAGGCCCACGCCAGGGCGAGGAGCCCGCACGCGGCGGCGGCCGCTCCGAGGTACGCCCCGAGCACCGACCGCAGCCCGTTTCCGACCCGCAGAAAGGCCCCGGCGGCGAGCAAATGCGTCGGCCATGCCCAGAGCAGGTTCCAGTTGTAGTTGGTGACCGTGTGCTCGGCCACAAACCACAGGAAGGCGGCGACCACGCCCGTCGTGCCGGCAATCCCTAGCAGAAGTCCGTCGCCGGCCGCACCGGGTCGCCGCCCGGTGGCAGCCTGCCACCCCGTCCAGCCCGCCGTCAGCACGAAGAGAATCCAGCCGAGAGCCACCGGCCAGTCGAAGACGGCAGCGCGGGCGTCGTATCCCTCCACCCAGGTTACCGTGTCGGTGGCGGTGACGAGCGGCTGCCAGCGCCCGTCCACCCGAACGGTCGCCTCCGCGAAGGCCGCCAGGAGATACTCGGGCAGGAACATGGCTTCGTCGGCCGACACGTCGGCGTCGGCCGGCTGGCCGAGCGCGAGGTCGAACCCGACGTCGAGGAGCGGGCGGTCGCCCACGTAGAGGTCCAGCATCTCGCGAAACGTTCGGTCGGGGTCCGGCGCACCGGCGAAGCGCACCTCGTCGCCGAGAGCCGAGCGAAAGGCGTCTCGGATTCGGGTCGAGCAGTTGTCGAAGAGAAAGTCGTAGGCATAGGTCCGGTGGGCGGGCTGGGCGTTGTGGCGCAGAAAGTCCCAGAGCCGCTGCCGCTGCTGCGGACGGAGGCGGAGGCGCTGCTCGATGACCGGCCGGCCCTGCCGCCGGTACGCCTGCACGGTTCCGCGGTAGGTCGAGATGCTTAAGAAGTACTGCAGACGCCCGTAGGTGAATTTCGGGACGAAGTAGGGGTCGCCGAAGTCGAACGTCCCGTAGTTGTACAGCCAGTCGAAGCCCTGCCCGGGGTCGACCACGCGCAGAGCACTGTGTCCGAACTCGGTATGAAGCTGATTTCCCGGCAGGCCGGTGATCAGCGAGATGCGTGCCTGCGGCGACAGGTCCTCGGGCTGCTCCGGCTGCGCGTGGGCCGTGCCGGTGAGCAACAGGACGAGAACGGCGAATCCGCCAACGACGGAGCCCACGACGAACCGGACGGGAGAAGGCACGCGCATAAGGAGAAAGCAGAAGGTTCGACAAAGACACGGTTCACCAAGACCGGAAAGAGGAAAGACCGGCCGCGGGGAGCCCGACAGCATCGGCCCGGTGCGTCCAACCTCCGCCGGCCGCGGATCGATCCCCGACCTGGCTCGTCTGACCCTGTGCGCAGGATCCGGCGCGGATCGGAAACGCTCGCCGGAAGTTGGTTTCGGCGGAGACGTGGTACGCCCGGAAACGGGCTCCCGCCAGAGACGCCCTGTGCGCAGCGCGGCCGCCGCTTGCGCGGCCGCCCGTTACGCGGCCGCCTGCCGCTGCATTCGCCGTTTTGATCACCAGCCGTTCTCCTTCCGTTGGGACGTACTTCCAAAGCCGCCTTTACCCTTTCTCAGCTTCGCGAACGGATCGATACGCCGGAAACGGAGCTTCGCCATGCCAATCCCTACGAACTCCTCGTGGCCGTCATCCTGTCGGCGCAGTGCACCGACGAGCGCGTCAACAAGGTGACGCCGGCGCTCTTCGACGCCTTTCCGACGGTCGAAGACCTCGCTGCCGCCGAACCGGACGAGATTTACCCGTACATCCAGTCGGTGACGTTTCCGAACAACAAGTCCGGCTACCTCGCCTCGATGGCCGAACAGGTCGTCGAGCAGTTCGGCGGCGAGGTCCCCCGATCCGTCGACGAACTGCAAACGCTGACCGGCGTCGGGCGCAAAACCGCGCAGGTGGTGGCCAACGTCGCCTTCGACGTCGACGCCTTGCCCGTAGACACCCACGTCTTTCGCGTGGCCAACCGCATCGGCCTCGTCCGCAACGACGCCACCACGCCCGCAAAGGTGGAACGCCAGCTCAAGCGGGTCATTCCGCAGTCGGATTGGGGAGCGGCCCATCATCTGATGATTCTCCACGGGCGCTACACCTGCACGGCCCGCAGTCCGGATTGCAACGACTGCCCGCTGCCGGAGATCTGCGACCACTACGACCACCGCCAGCGCCTGCCGGACCCGATGCCCGGGCTTGACGCGTCGGCCGGAACGTACTACTGCCGCACCGGCGACCGCTACTTCGACGACCCCGACACACACACCGACCGGTACGGGATCGAGCAGATTGCCTGTCCGACGTGCGGCTCGATGACCGTGTTTCGGACGTCGACGGGAGAGACGACGAAGAAACCCAAGGATTACCGGGTGAACTGATCGCGCCCTCTGCGCGCGCCCTTCGTTGCTCTCTCGGGTTGCTTCCTCTGGTTTCGCTGTCCTGCCTTCTCAACCTCTCCCTCGCATGGAACCGACGCAGAAGCACCTCCTGATCGTTCTGGACGGCTGGGGCCTGGCCGACGACCCCTCCGTCAGCGCCATCGACGCGGCCGACACCCCGTTCGTTGACGCGCTGTTCGACCGCCACCCGCACGGCACCCTGCAGGCATCCGGCCGGAGCGTCGGGCTCCCGGAGGGCCAGATGGGAAACTCGGAGGTCGGCCACACGAACCTCGGGGCGGGCCGGATCGTGCACCAGGAAATCCTGCGCATCTCCCGCGCCATCGAAAGCGGCACGTTCTACGACAACGCAGCGCTCGTCGGCGCCGCCCGGCACGCTCGCCAGAACGACCAGAAACTCCATCTTCTGGGGTGCTTCTCCGACGGGGGCGTTCACAGCAGCCTCCATCACCTCTACGGACTGCTCGAGCTGGCGCGGCGCGAAGGGCTTGATGCCGCACAGGTCAACGTCCACGCCTTCACCGACGGGCGAGACACCAGCCCGACCGGGGGCGTCGACTACGTCCAGCAGTTCCAGGCCACGGCGGACGAGATCGGCGTCGGCCGCATCGCCTCGATCGTGGGGCGGTACTACGCCATGGATCGGGACAACCGGTGGGACCGCACCGAGCGCGCCTACCGGCTCCTGACGGATGGAACCGGAGAAACGTTCGACGACCCGGTCGAGGCTCTCGAAGCAAGCTATGCCGACGACGTGACCGACGAGTTCGTCGAGCCGCGGCGCATCCGCGTCGATCGCGAAGACGCGTTCGGTGCCAACGGCACGCGCATCGAAGACGGCGATGCGGTCATCTTCACCAACTTCCGGGCCGACCGCGCACGCCAGCTCACCCGCGCCTTCACCGACGAGACGTTCGACGGGTTCGACCGCGACCATCTCGACGACCTGGCCTTCGTCACCCTGTCGCCGTACGACGACGGGTTCGACGTTCCGGTCGCCTTCGAGAAGCTGAACCTGGAGGACACCCTGGGCGCGGTTGTGAGCGAGCGCGGGGGGCGGCAGCTGCGGGTTGCGGAAACCGAGAAGTACCCCCACGTCACCTATTTCTTCAGCGGCGGCCGGGAAGAGCCGTTCGAGGGCGAGGACCGGCTCGTGGTTCCCTCGCCGAAAGTCGCCACGTACGACCTGCAGCCCGAGATGAGCGCGCCCGAGGTGGCCCGCCGGAGCGCCGACGCGCTGGCGGAGACCGACTACAACCTCGTCGTCCTCAACTTTGCCAACCCGGACATGGTCGGGCACACGGGAGACTTCGACGCCGCCGTCGCGGCCTGCGAGGCCGTCGATGCTGCGGCCCGCTCGGTTATCGAAACCGCGCGCGACCACGGCTATTCCGTCTCCGTGATCGCCGACCACGGCAATGCCGACAAGATGCGGAATCCGGACGGCTCGCCGCACACGGCGCATACGACGGCGCCGGTGCCTCACATCGTTCTCAGCGATGCGGTCGACGGCCCCGTTCGAGACGGCAAGCTCGGAGACGTCGCCCCCACCATCCTCACCCTGCTGGGCGAAGAGGTACCGGAGGCCATGGAGGGAGAGGTGCTGGTGGATGTGAAGGAGCCTGCGTAATCCCCTAGGCTGAAAGCAATCGCCGATTCGACCCGAGGTGGGCGGACGTTGCCGCCATCCTCCCGCACGAGTCCAAGAGTCGATGGGTGCGTCTTCCGAAGGCTCCGACCGATGGAGAGCGCGCGTGCGGCGGCCTGTTCGTTTTGCTCAGCTATTCGCTGCCCGGCCTGCGCGACCCGGAGGCGTAAAGTCCCCACCCGGAAGCGAAGCGCCGGTGCTGCGTGGAGGGGGGCCATCGGGAGGCCCGACCGGGGAGGGGGATGCAGACGGTGCACCCGTCCCTCCTGCCGTCGCGTCCGGGAAACGAACTCCGCATGCGCCGTTCGGGAGGGGGGACGTTGGAAGGATGGACGGATGTTGCCTCCGTCCCTCTACCCGTCCCGTCCTCCACTCCCGAATTCCGATTCAGAATTCGGCATCAGTGGATGCGGATCTCGACAGGGAGGCGGGCCTGCACGGTGCCGTGCCGGCCTACGGCCTGCTCCAGCATCCGCTTCTGACGCAGAAGCTCCTCCTCGACGTCCGAGCGGCCCAGCGACTGCCACAGGCTGGCTGCCTGTCCGTACAGTTCCTCGTTCAGTCGTTCGATGAAGCTCTTCGGGCGGGGCAGGATGCGCGTCCGGTACGGACCGTCGCCCAACCCGCCGGAACGGCCGGCAATCTGGATGGCATCCTGCAGCGTGCCGAGCGTGTCGACGAGTCCGGCATCAAGAGCATCTCGGCCCGACCACACCCGTCCCTGGGCCACCTCGTGAACGGCTGTGGTGTCCATTCCCCGGCCGTCCGCCACCCGCTGAAGGAAGGTGTTGTAGGTGCGATCGATCGACGCCCCCAGCAGGCGCCGCTCCGACTCCGAGAACGGTTCCACAAACGAGTAGATGTCCGCGTACGGGCTCGTCCGGATTGCGTCAAAGGTCACCCCCATCTGCTCATTGAAGAAGCCGCGGGTGTTGAAGAACTGTCCGAAGACACCGATCGAACCGGTCACCGTGGTCGGGTTGGCGACAATGGTGTCGGCCGGCGCGGCGATGTAGTAGCCCCCCGAGGCGGCCAGATTCCCCATCGACACGATGAGGGGTTTGTCGGCGGCCGCCTGCGAGAGTGCGCGCCACATCGCCTCGGAGGCCGCGGCGCTGCCGCCGGGCGAGTCGATTCGCAGGACGATTGCCTGTACGTCCGCGGCCTCCCGGGCGTCGCGCACCGCCTCGACGAGCGTGGTGGATCCAATCTGTCCGTTCGACGAAAAGTCCGGGCTTTCACCGGCGATGATGGTGCCCTCGGCGTAGACGATGGCCACGCTGCCGTCGCCGGTCGTCGTCACCCCGGCGTCGGAGGCCGACTGGCGGGTGTAGGCCTTGAGGCGGGTGGTGGGGACGTCGGCAGTCGGCTCGAGGTCGAGCAGGGTGCGAAAAACGTCGGCCACCTCGTCCTCGTACCGCAGGCCGTCCAGCAGTCCGCGTTCGGCGGCAACGCTGGCGTCGAGCACGGCGGCCTCGTCGGCCATCGTTTCGATCTCGTCCGGCGTCATCCCGCGCGTGGCCGAAATGCCTTCCTTGAAGCGGCGGTTCGTGGTTTCGAGAAGGGCGGTTAGCTGCTCCCGGTTCGGCTCCGAGAGGTCTTCGCGCAGGAAGGGCTCCACGGCGCTCTTGTACTTGCCGGCGCGCACGATCTTGCTCTCGATGTCGAGCTTCTCCAGCGTGTTGGCGAAGAAGGTGGCCGTCGTCACGAACCCGTTGAGCGTAAAGGAGCTCACCGGGGCGGAAAAGACGCTGTCGGCGGCGCTGGCCAGGAAGTACTCGCGCTCGCCCATCCCGAACTCGCCGCTGGAGGCGATGACGGGCTTGCCGCTTTCGCGGAAGGCGAGGAGGGACGACCGCACCTCTTCGAGCGTGGCCCACGAGGCGTTCGTTCCCTTCACGCGAAGCCAGACGGCGCGAATCCGGTCGTCGGACGCGGCGTTGCGGAGGGCGGTCTGCAGGTCGTGGAGGTCGTAGTCGGCCTCGCTGCCGAAGGCCTGCTGAAACGGATCGTCGCTCGTTCGCTCCGGAATCGGTCCGTCGATTTCGGCTACGAGGACGGAGTTGGGCGTGACGGGCGGCTTCTGGTCGCCCGAGAGGGCGAGCGCAAAGAAGAACAGAAAGAGAAACAAGACCACGACCCCGAAGGCGATCAACGTGCCGAGGGCGCTGGCCAGAAGCGTGGAAAGAAACCGCATGTGTTGGGCAGGAGGAAAACGACGGGAATGTAGCGAGCACCTGGGTAACGAACAACCAGCAGGAATGGGTACAACCCCGACGCGGAATCGGGCGTTTCATCGCGGCGGCGGACGTTACCCATTCCGGAGAACCGGCCCATTCCGGAGAACCGGCTCTCGTCGCCTTCTTGTTCAGGACACGCCTGACCGGACACTTCTGACCGGACACTCTCCGGCGGACATTCTCGACCGGACACTCTCCGGCGGACATTCTCGACCGGACACTCTCCGGCGGACATTCT
>CAKZLV010000056.1 GCA_937127285.1 uncultured Bacteroidota bacterium | reverse complement strand
GGGCAACACCGATGAGGGGCAACACCGATGAGGGGCAACACCGATGAGGGGCAACGGGAGATCCTGGGGCTTGAAGTGGCCTTTGGGGAGACCCAGGCGGCTTGGGAGCGTCTCTTGGGCCGGCTCAAAAAGCGCGGCCTCGAAGGCGTCAAGCTCGAAGGCGTCGACCTCGAAGGCGTCGAGGGGGCCACCAGCGACGCGCACGATGGGTTGCGCCAGGCCGTAGAGGAGACCTTCCCCGGCGTGATCTGGCAGCGCTACCATCCCGAGGAATCCCTCGGTGTACACTTCCGGCGCAACGTCCTCGACCAGACACCAGCGAACCAGACACCAGCGAAGTTGAAAGACGAGATGCACGACCGCCTCGACGACATTCTGGAAGCATCCTCCCCGGCGAAAGCGCGTGCGGCCTTCGGGCGAGTCGAGGCTGCGTTGGAGGGCAAGGCCGACGCCACCCTCGCCGTGCTCTCCGGCGGATGGGAGCAGGCCACCGCTGTGCTGGCCTTACCGGCCAAGTACCGTCGTCGTCTACGCACATCGAACATGATTGAACGGTTCATCGAAGAGATCCGGCGGCGCCAGCAGGTCGTTCTCCACGAGGAAGCGAGCGAAGAGCATGCGGTGCCAGTGCTCGTAGGCGACCTCCTGCTCGAGGTGCCACGTCTCGTGGCTGCCGTCGCTTCTCCGTTCGTCGCCGAGAGCACGGGCCCGGGCGCGAAGGCGGCGACGGAGTTCGGCATCTTCGTCCGATAAATAATCAGGCTTCTTCTTGTCCCCGACGCCCAGGCGGCCGTTGCCGTCCAGGAAGGGGTGAATCGTTTCGAACTGGGCGCGTGCGAGACCCGCCTTCAGGAGCGTGGGCACCCGGACGGGATCATCGTGCAAGAACTTCTCCAGCGCGCCCATGCAGTCGACGACCTTGTGGGGCGGCGGGGGCACGTAGACCGCATTCCCCGGGCGGGTGCCGCCAATCCAGTTCTGCGAGCGGCGGAACTCCCCGGGCTCCTTCTCACTCCCGCGCCCTTCGCGGAGGAGAATCCCGTGGATTTCCCGAAGCAACCGCAGCGAGAGGGGAAAGCCCTCGTTCAGCCGCTGCAGGCCGTGATTCAGCGCTGCGACATAGTTGGACACCTCGACGACATCGTCCATCGGGACGCCGGGCACTTCCTCGCTCTCATAGAGGAGAAGATCAGAGAGCGAGGACTGCGTCCCCTCAATTTGAGACGAGAGAACCGCTTCTTTCCGGACGTAGAGATACAAAGACAGCTGCGTATCCGGCAGAAGCTCGGTGACGCCATCGAGCCGACCGAGCGCCCGATTGGACCGCTCGATGAGATCCCGGTCGTCCGTCGTCAGGTCGAGGTCGCGATCCGGGGAAAGCGGATCGGGATTGACTTCTCCCCCGACTAAAGATCGGAGGATTCTCTCTCGCGAGGTAGACGTTCTGTTTCAACGGACCTGCTTCGATCATTCGCTTACCCTTGAAGCGATTGCTTCATGTGAAGCGACTGCTCCCGTGGCAGAGGCGAACCGAAGTCTTACGTGTCCTCCGCAGACATTGGAGGCAGAAGCCTCTCCCGTCAGCCCAACGGTACACGTTCTCAAAACAGTGCCGCCCTTGGTTATCGGTGCGACAGTATAGCTAACCCGGAAGCGGGAGAGATGTTTTCAAACGCGACTGTATCCCCGCACTAAAGTACGGGGTTTTAGCCGCTCGCAGCCCGCAAACGCAACCTCATAAACAATCACTCGGCAGATTCAAAACGAGCTAGACACCCATAAACCAACGTAGAAATTTCTTTCCCGGGTCGCATCTCAAGCCCGTTGTTGTAGCCGACAGCTACGCGTCACATCTTGGGCGTTCATCCCGGGAAGTAGCCCGGCAGGCTGGTGGGGCCTGTCGGGTTTGGCATGTTCATCCGTTTCCGTACAAGTGCACCGTTGCGTTACCGCCGGGCGGCACCGCCCTCATCCCGTAGGTGTTGACCGGTCCATCTGGACGGCCGAGTGGAGGTTTCTCAAGAACCGGTTCGCTCCCTCCGCTCCTGGGGGAGGTGAGCTCCGCGTAGAGGTAATGCCGGTTAACGCTTGAATCGACTGAGTTTAGCAACCCTTTTCGGCATTAAATTTGCCTTTGTGATATCCGGAGCCATAGACAGCTCGCGCATCGATCGCAGGATTCTTCTCCCCGGATATCCTCATTCTTGAGTGGCTGGCAAAATTTCGGGGCTGTCACCGGACGCACAATGTCCGGCCGTAACGTGAGTCCCATGTATCATGCATGCAAGCAGGTTGAGAGCTTCGATCCGACCGGCGTCGCGACTCCGATTTTCTCATACCCCTGGACGCTCAACGCAATGACTTCTTCTCCTCCGCCCGATCCCGACGAGCGGGTCCAGTCTCTGATCATTCTCCGTAAGGGTGAGGATCGCTATCTCGTCCATACCGGCGACGAGGCGATCCGTCGGCTCCAGTACGCGACCGCCACGCTGGGGGAGAATTACATCTCCAGCGTGCCCACGTTCGAGATCGAATCCATTCCGCCTCGCTCCGGCGTCCACATCGAAGAGGTCGACCGGTTCGAAGACGGGACCATCCTCTGGCAGATCAGTGAGGTCGACTGGGACGACGGCAACGAGTACCGCGGTACCGAGAAGCGCACGGAAACGCGTGGCACGTCCGTCGATTGGACCGAGGTCGACCGCGAGAAGACGAAGGTCGACGAGCAGCCGCCTCAGCGCATGGATGATGAGTCGTGATGGATCCGATATCCGGGTCTTGCCCGTGATGGTATCGCTGCGCCGGACCAAGTCCGCCGTCGGCAGCAGAAAGACGTCACCACCGACCGCCCCGCCCTGTTCTTTCGCTACGGCTGCAGACGGACCCACGTCCGCAGCCGCCACCGCTTCTGAACGCATCCGCACATCTTTCTCTATGGCATCACCTCCCCAGACCGATATGAGCGATGATCCCAACGCCGGCCCTGCCCCGGAGCCGACCGTGCCATCCAGCCGGGCCGTTGCCCAGCTCGAAGCGCTTTGCCGGAAGTATCCGGTCCCCCCGAAGACCGTATTTGTGCCGTACCAGCAGCTGGGCCGAGCTCTTGAAACGGCCCTGGCCCGCCGCGCCGGTCTGTGGGGGAGCGTCGAGTGTGTGGCGCCGGCGGTCTACGCGAGGCGTCTCGCGGATGAGCACGGCGAGTTAGAAACAGAGCCGATCCGTGCGCCGGGTCATCAGCTGTTGACGCGGACGGTCGTGGAGGATCTGGTCGACACCGGAGAAATCGATGAGATCGGCCCGCCGGCCCGGGTCGCGCCTCAATTTGCTGCAGCGATTTCCACGCTGCGGGAAGCCGGCGTCGGTCCGGACGAGACGAAGGGCCACGTTCGCGAGGGGCTCTCTGCGTTTCTTCCCGTGGTTTACCAGCAATACGTCGATACGCTTCGGGAGGAGAACCTCACCGATCAAGCCGACGTCTACCGCGAGGCAACGGCGGTCGTCAGGCAGGGCCTGGAGGCCAATCGGGTATACGCCGTTTGTTCGGAGACCGACCTCCCCGAATTGGCACTTCACCTGGTAGGTGCTGCCCGAGAGCACTCCCCCGTATATCTTCTCGAAACCGAGCAAGACGACGCGGCTCCCGCACACACTGCCGGCGCAGTCCTCGGCGACGACCTGCCGGCTATCTCGGTACCCACAGGTCCGGCGGAGGAGAACGCTACGGTTGGTCCTGGATCCGAACACAACCCGGTCGCCCCCACGTCGGTCTCGACCTGGACGGCGGTCGGGCCCATCCGAGAGGTGCGCGCTGCGCTCCGGGAGGTGCTTCGCCGGGACGTGTCTCTCGACGAGGTCGAATTGGCGTACACGTCGTCGCGGCCGTACCTGGCCCTCTTGGTTGCTGAGGCGGAGAAGGCCGGGATTCCCGTGACGAGCGGCACCGGTATCCCGGTGCTTACCACGCGGCCGGGACACATGCTTGCCGGCATGTTCCAGTGGGTCGAGGAAGGCTACAGCGCCTAGATTCTGATCCGGCTGCTCCGATCGGGTCTCGTCCGGACGACCCCCTGGATGCGTCAGGCCCAAGATCAGCCCTGGTACCGCGACCTAACGACTCGAC
>CAKZLV010000055.1 GCA_937127285.1 uncultured Bacteroidota bacterium | reverse complement strand
ATGGCGACGACGGCCGCGACGATGACGATGGCGACGACGGCCGCGACGATGACGATGGCGACGACGGCCGCGACGATGACGATGGCGACGACGGCCGCGACGATGACGATGGCGACGACGGCCGCGACGATGACGATGGCGACGACGGCCGCGACGATGACGAGGACGATGACGGCCGCGACGATGACGAGGACGATGACGACGATGATGACGACGACGAGGATGACGATGACGACGATGATGACGACGATGACTGATGGGTAGCCCCCCATCCGCGTGCTAGATGGATCGGATGCGCGTCATCGTGCGTCTACGCAGGGCGGGAGGACTGCAGAGAAGCCGTCGGTCTCTGCAGTCCGCCGCCCTGCGGTTTTTTGTGCGGACGGTCCGCTGCCCCCTGCCGGCAGATCCTCTTCGCGGGGCCTCGGTGAATCGGCGGGACCGATCCGTTCGATGCCTCTGTTATGCGCTCTCGTATGGTCTCCGTGATTGACTCTGTGATGGACTCGGTGGTGATGTTCTTTCCCGGCTCTCGATCCTGCCTCTCCCGGCGCGCTTCCCTTCTCGAATGGACCGTGCGGCCCCGATCTCCGTCTGCAGCCCGAGACGGGGGCGGCGGCCGCATCCGCGCGGTGGCGGTTGCATGGAGACTTGTTCTGGCGATCGCCGTCGGGATGGTCGTCGGTGCGGGCCCGGTGTGGGGACAGGCCTCCTCCTGCGGCGAGCTGGCGGCCCAGGCCGAGCGGGCCTATCTGCAGGCGGACTTCGACGACGCACTGTCCCTGCTCTCGGTATGCCGAGGCGATCGTTCCAAGGCGGAGGTCGGGCTGGCGGTGTACCGCCTCGAGGCATTTGCGCATCTGGGCCGAGGAAACGAGGAGGCTGCCCGCCTGGTGGTGGAAGATTTGCTGGATGTGTATCCGACCTATATGCCCAATCCGAATGACGACCGCCCCGACTACGTCGCGCTGGTTCGATCCGTTCGGTCCTCGCGGGACACGCAGGAAGAGCCCCCGCCGCCCGTACGCGAGCGGCGGTGGGTGCGGTGGACGATCGCCAGCCTGACGGTGGTTGCCGCCGCGGCCGTGGTGGGCCTGATCGTCCGCGACGGAGGAGGCGACGATGATCGCGAACGGCCCGATCCGCCCGACGACGACATCGACGATGATTTTGACTGAGCGACCGCCCGGTCGGAACCGCTGGGAGCGACCCGGCGGCGCGGCCGGGGGCGTCGCGGCTCTCACGGGCGCCGGCGCAGTTCGAGGACGAGAGGCGTCTGCATATCCGGCGTGATCTGGATCGTCCGTTCCGCCGGCGTGTAGCCCTCCTGCTCGACGCGGAAGACGCGCTGCCCGATGCCGACGGAGAGCCGTTGCGGCGTGTATCCACGCCGGATTCCATCGACCCGGAGCGTGGCGTGGGGAATCGGCGTTCCGGTGGGGGTCTGCGTCACGACGGTGACGTCGACCTGCCGGCGGAAGTCGACAATGCGTTGCGTTTCGTCCCCGGGTCGGATCGTGAGGCGCTCTTCCCACCGCCCCTGGGGCGAAACCACCGTCACGCGGGACGGGCCCGGAGAGAGGGTGTCGGCCGTGACGGTGCGGGTATTTTGCGCAACCAACGAACCGTTTAGGTACACATCCGCTGCCGGGGTGATGCGTAGCTGCAGCGTGCCGCGACGGGGGGAGAGCGCGCGCCGCAGCACGGTTGTGTCCCCCGGCCGGACGCGCACGGTGGTGCGGATTGGCTGATAGCCGGGATGCTGGATGTGGACGGAGTGTTCGCGGGCGGTCCGCAGGATCGAGACGGGGGTCTGCCCGACCGCTTCTCCGTCGACGGTTACCGCGGCACCGGGCGGGGTGGTGTCAACGATCAGGCGTCCGCGGTTCGTCGCGCGGCGATCGGAGGGGGGCGTCGATGCAGGCGGGGCGAGGCGCGAGGAGGCAGCGCGCTCGGGGGGTGCGGAGACGGCCGGCGAGGAACGAGCGGGGCTGCGGGATGCGGGATCCGGATCCGACGCCGGCGGGCGGGCGGAGAGGCGGGCGGACGTATCCGGGGGCGAGGCCTCCGCGGCAACGAGCCGGGCGGAGAGGCGAAGTGAACCGGGCCCGACGAGCTGGGTGTCAAGACGCGCATACGGCTCCTTTTCCACAACGACGCGCAGCGTGTCGTCCCCCGAATGGGCTTGACGGATCGGCGTTTCGCCGATCGAGACGCCGTTGACGCTCACGCGCGCCCCCGGCGGCTCGGTGTCCACGTCCAGAACGGTATCCGGCGGTGGGCTGTTGGGCAGGAAGACGAAGAGGCCGGCCAGGAGCACCAGGGCCACCCCCATCGTGCCGCCCACAATCCAGCTCCAGCGGCGGGGCCCGGACGGGAACAGCCCCTCTCGACGGTCGGCGGGAAACAGGGGGAGCGGCGAGGTACCGGACGTCTGCACGCCCTCGAGCCGTCGGACCAGGGCATCGGGATCGTCGAGGCGGTGCTCCGGATCCTTGATCAGCAGGTCCTCCACGAGTTCGTCCAGCGCCGGCGGCAGGTCGGCGGCGAAAGCCGACGGAGGAGGAAAGTCGGATTCTAAGATCCGCCGCTGGATCTCAAACGATCCGCCCGACAACGAGTACGGCAGGCGGCCGGTGAGGACCTCGTAGAAGAGAAGTCCGAGGGCGAACAGATCGGTGGGCGGCCCGGTGTTGCGCAGTCCCCGGATTTGCTCCGGAGCCATGTAGGCGGTGGTCCCGGCCCGCTCGTGGGTTGACGTCAGCCGGTCGTCGAGGGCGAGGATGCGCGCCAGGCCGAAGTCGGTGATTTTGGGCTGCCCGTCGGGCGTGAGGAGAATGTTGCTCGGCTTCAGATCTCGGTGCAGAACCCCCTCGTCGTGGGCGTGCCGAACCGCCGCGGCGACGCGGCGAAAGAGCGGGAGGGCGCGGGCGGGCGCGAGCGGGGCGTGCCGGGCGATGAAGGCGGCGAGGGAGGGGCCGGAGACGTGCTCCATCACGAGGGCGAGGACGCCCTGCACCTCGCGGAAGGCGAGGACGCGCACGATGCCGGGATGGTCCAGCCGGGCGAGTGCCTGCGCCTCCACCCGAAAGCGGTCGACGAATTTGGGATCGCTTGCCAGGTCGGCCGCCACCACCTTCACGGCTACGGTTTTGTCGAGCGCCAGGTCGGTGCCCCGGTAGACGGTTCCCATTCCGCCGCGCCCGATGACGGCATCGAGCCGGTAGCCGTCCACGACGTCGCCGGGGGAAGGGAGGGACATGGTTCTCGGAGAGAAGGAATGAGGTGAGGGCTCCTTGAACCGCCGGACCCTCCAACGCGCACCCGGGCGGGGAGATTCCCGGTGTAGACGGGCCGGTCGTCTTCGGCCCGCCCCTCATTTGCCTGCGGCTCGCCCGGCCGGTTCCTCCCGGCGCTCTCCGGCCGGCGGGGGGCTCACCAACCGACCGTCCCCGGCCCGCCCTTGAACGGCCCGACGATGTCGTCGGTGATCCATCCGCCGTAGAAGTCCCCTTCCTGGGCGTAGGCCTCTTCGTCTCCGATGCGGCAGGTGTCCATTTTACTTGCGTAGAACGCCAGGTAGTTCTGCATCTCCTGAAAGCGCTCCGTCGGGTTCGGATATCCCCACGCGGCGCGTTCGGCCGTTCGGTCGCCCACGCGGACGGTGTAGTAGACGGCCTGCCCCTTGAATTCGCACAGGGTTCGGTGACCGGTCTTCTCCAGCCGCTCCATGTTGATATCTTCCGGAGGCAGGTAGTATACGGGCGGGTGACTCGTTTCCAGCACGCGGTAGGCACCGGTCGTGTCGGCGATGAGTTCGTCGTTGAAGACCACCTGAATCCGGTCGGTCACCCGCTCGAGGGCGGGAGGGCGCGGGTAATCCCAGACCGATTCTTGGCCGGGTTCGGGGTCGATGCGTTCGGGCATAGGAGGCAGGGGGGAGTGTGGGAAAGCGGCGGAGGAAGAAACGAAAAGCCGGATGCGGGGAGGGCACAGGACCGGAGAGCGCAGAGTTCGGGAGAGGCGGGCCGGCGCTGGGTTGGCCGCTGCACGGCGTGCGTGACGGGGTGTGCGCTTAGTCGGGGTGGAGCCACCGCTCGGCGAGGTCGGCAATGTCGGAGCGGAGCGGCCGGTCGTCTACGACGGGCTCGACGTCCGGCATCCAGGGGGGAGGGGCGGGAGCGGGCCCGTCGGCGCGTCCTGCCCGGCGCAGGTGGGTCAGTTGGGTCAGGGCCAGACTCAGAATGGCCAGGATGGGGGCGAGGTGGTCGGTCTGCTCGTAGGCGCGGCGGGCCGCCATCGCTCCCATCGACACGACGTCCTGGTTGTCGCCGTTGGTGGGAATGGAGAAGGTGGCGCTCATCTGGGCGTCGTGCCGCAGTTCGGCGACGAGGGAGGTGGCTGTCAATTGCGCGCCGGCCAGGCCGCTCGTCGGCCCCGGACGCCAGGCGAGCAGGGGCGGTGCGCCGCCGTTGCGCTGCGGCGTGAGCAAGAGGTCCAGTTGCCGCTCTGCCAGGACGCCGACCTGCGTGATGGCGGCGTTGAGTGCGTCGGCGGCGAAGGCCACCTGCTGGCCTTGAAAGTTGCCGCCGTGGATGACGCGGGGGCCGTCGGGATCGATGACGGGGTTGTCGTTCGTGCCGTTCAGTTCGGTTTCGGTGAGGGACCGCACGTACTGCAGCTGCTCGCGCACCGCGCCGAGGATCTGCGGGGCGCACCGCAGCGAGTATGCTTCCTGCAGCGGCCGGTCGGCCTCGGGGATGGATCCGTCGCGGAGCGCCTCGTCGCGGATGGCTGCGGCGCTGGCGGCCTGCCCGGCATGCCCGCGAGCGTCGTGCAGGACGGCATCGAGCGGCTCCAGCGAGCAGCCGAGCAGACGGTAGGCCCAGCCGGTGAGCGCTTCGGCCCGCCGCATCAAGCGCTCGGCCCGCACGAGGGCCAGGCTGGCCAGCCCCGTCATGAACGCGGTTCCGTTTACCAGGGCGAGGGCGTCGCGTCCGTCCAGCGACACCGGCTCCAGGCCGGCTTCGGCAAGTGCGTCGCTGGCGGGGGCAGGGCTGCCGTCCGGCGCGCGCACCGATCCGTCACCGGCAACCACTTGCGCGACGTGCGCGAGGGGGGTGAGGTCTCCGCTCGCCCCGAGGGAGCCGATCTCCGGGACGTCCGGCGTGATCGATGCGTTGATCAGCGATGCCAGGGCGTCGAAGACGGAGAGGCGGACGCCGGATCGTCCCTGGGCGAGGGCCTGAAGCCGGGCCAGCATCATCGCTCGCACGACGGATCGATCGGCCGGGGGGCCGGAGCCGGTCGTGAGGTGATGCAGAAGGCCGGTTGCGTGGTCGGCTGACGAGCCCTCCGAGGCATGATCGACGAGCGCTCCGAACCCGGTGGTGACGCCGTAGATGGGCGCCCCGCTCCGCTCCACCTCGCCCAGGGCCTCCCGGGCCCGCTGCATGCCGGCGGCGGCAGCCTCCGTTCGCTCCACGCAGCACGACGCGCTGCGGGCCACCGTCTCCACGTCCTCTGCAGTCAAGCAGACGTCGGGACCGAGGAACACGGGCGTCGACATGAGGGCAGAGGGGGCGGTGAGGGGAAACCAAAGGGGGGACCGGGACCAAGGAGGAATCCGGCATCGGCGGCCGGGGGGCAGCGACGGCACGGAGCGCGGGCCGGTGGACGAATCCTGCGGCCGCCCGACCCGTCGCGCGGCGGTGCGATCACGACCAGCGGGCTGCTCGGGAGGCGGCCGGCAGGTCGGCGGTGAGGGTTTCGATCATGGCCGACCGGTCGACGGCCCCCTTCGGAGTGGAGACCCACTCGTCCGGGGAGACCGAAACCACCCGGTCGGTGCGCGCCGCCAGCGACCCGAGGGCAGAAAGAAGCGCCTCGTCGGAGGGGCGGTCCGCGTCCGGCGCGTCCTGCGACGGGCACACGGCCAGCGTCAGGTCGCGGCCGTTGTGGGTAAAGAGCAGGGCGTCGTGGAGCGTCGGAAAGCTGTTCTTGATCTCGGCCTCGCAGGCGCTGGCCTGAACGAGGCGGCCGTTGGACAGCTTGAAGGCGTCGTCCTTGCGCCCGCGAAAAAAGAGATGGTCGCCGTCGCGCCGGACGAGGTCGCCGGTGCGCACCGTTCGCTGGGGGTCGGCCCGGTGCAGGCCCCTGTCTTCCCAGAAGCCGACGCAGGCGTTGTCTCCGCTGAAGAGCAGTTCGCCGTCGGGGGCGACGTCCACGCTGCAGCCGACGGGACGGCCGAGGTAGTTGGCCTCCCAGTGCCCCGGTTCTCCGAGAGCGATGCCGGGAGACGCTTCGGTCTGGCCGTATCCGGCCCGCAGGCGCGTCTCGCTGAGCTTCTCGGCCATCGGCCCCGAGACGGGGGCTCCCCCGACGATGCCGCCCTGCAGGTTCCTCAGAAGGGCTTCGCCGCCGTCACAGGCGAGCAGCCGTTCGATGACGAGGGGGACGGTGGAGAGGTGCGTCGACCCCCAGGCCTCGCTCAGCTTCAGCAGCTTGCGGGGCGAGCGACCGCCTTCGGGGGCACGGATGATTTCGGCGCCGGCGAGCAGGGCGGGAAAGAAGTCGAGGATGAGCCCGAACGCGTGCGTCCAGGGCAGCACCGACAGCACCCGGCCGTCGTTCAGGCGGAAGTGGGGGAGGTGGCTCCGCAGGACGGAGAGGACGTTCCGGTCGGAGAGGGCGACCCACCGCGCCAGGCCGGTGGTGCCCGAGGTGCGCATCAGAAAGCGCACGGACGGGGTGCGGCCGGCCGAGACGGAGCGAAGCGCGTCCGGCGTGGTGCGCGGGCCGGCGTAGCCTTCAGGCGTCCAGACGTGAGGGCCCGGCTCCTCAGCCACGGCGGCGCGGGCGTCCAATTCCTCGCAGGCGGCGTCTACGTCCTCGGAGGGCGGCACGAGGCACACGGTGCAGCCCTGCCAGATGGCGGCGAGGAGCACCTGGACGAACGTCGTGTTGGACGGCAGGGCGATGACGAGCCGGTCCCCTGCCTCCAAGCCCCCGCTGCGGAAGGCCTGCGTCCAGAGCCGCGACCCCGTCCAGAGCGAGGCAGCCGGCGTGATGTTTCCCTTCCAGATCGTAGCGGGAAGGGCGCGGTCGCACAGCCGGTCGAAGAGAAGTGATTTCCATGGATTCTCGGAGGGCGGCTCCCCGGGAGAACCGCACCGGTCCAGCGCCTCCTCCAGGGCCTCCACGGCCTCGGGGCTTGCGGTGGTGCGCGGAGACCCGGAAGGGTCCGGAGCTCCTGTCGTCCCGTTCCTTCTCATCATACTCGAACTCCGGAGGAAATCATCAGGGATGCGTACGAAAAGGAGCAGCAGGACGTGGACGGCGGCAGCCAGAGCGCCGCCGTGCGTCGTGCCGAGCGCCGTCCCGTGGGCGGCTTCGCCCGCACCCGACCCGTGGGTTTCTCGTGGGTTTCTCTACGGTGGTTTCTCGACGATCCGTGCCGCTGTCGAGTCTGCACAGGCTGGTGCCGAGGCGGGCGCGTTTCTCCCCCTCGTGATACCCACAACGGTTGACTGCCTCGCAAGTACCGGGCGTACCGGAGGAGACATCCATCCGTTACAGCAACGTGTCACCTGCCGGGGCCCCGGTTGCGCGGCGGACAGCAAGGCGACCGCCCACGAGGAGCTCCCGGGCCTCGCTCGGGACGCACGACCCGCGGGGAGACGCGTCGGATCAACTCGTCCCCATTCGCCCCCATTCGTCGGTGTCAGCGCGCCGGCTTTAACGCGCCGGTTCAGCGCGCCGGGGCAATCCGAAGGGGGAGAGGGGACCCCCGCTGCGGGACAACGGTCCGGACGAAGCGATGTCGCCCGGCGGTGCGTCCCGAAATTGCCGGACGGATGAGCCCCCGAACTCGGTCCTCCCCACTCGGCGTCCGAATTCGGCCCTTCGGGAGCCGGCGGTGCCGGGGTCAGTACTTTTGGACCATGATCCAGTTGTGGCCGGCCTCGTCTCGGTAGAGCCGGACGTCGACCAGCGTCGGGCGCATTTTGTACGTGTAGGTGTAGGAAAACGTCTCGTCCAGCTCGCCGCGGCGCACCCCCTTCTTGAAGCGCCCCCGAAAGAGGCGGTTGTTGGTGCACGGAGCCACCTGGGTGAAGAAGTTGTTCCCCTCTGCATCGTCCGGGTCGACACCGCTGAGCTCCGACTCGTAGGCGTTGAAGAACTGAACGACGCCGTCGTCGTCAATCTGGATAATCCCGAAGTTGGCGCCGTTGAGCTGCTCGTCCGTCGCGTGCCGAAGCTTTTCGCCGACGCTCTCGTCGTCGTAGTGCAGTTCGTCGACAGACGGCGCGGGGTCTGCCGGTTCGCCGGACGAGCGGTGGCCGTTGGCGGACGTTGTTCCTTCGTCCGATGGGTTGTCGAGAAACGGGTACTTTTCTTCCGATTCAGGCATCGGTGTGTGGGGTCGGTTTCAAAGCGGATGGGTTCACGACGCCGTCGGCCGGCCCGGAGGCGGGCCCGCGGACGGCCCCGGCGTCGAGGCGGCACCGGCTCAGGGCGAGCGGCTCAGGGCGAGCGGTCCGTCACCGGCTGGAACAGAATCCAGTTGGCGTCGTCGCCGGTGCGATACATCTGAACCACGAAGCCGGTGAGGGGGACGTCTCGTGCAACGTAGGTGTACGAGAAGCGAGTATCCAGATTTTCCTCGCGCACCCCCCGTGAGAACCGGCCGCGGAACGGCGGGTTGTTGGTTGCCGGCGCCAGATCGAAGAAAAAGTCGCGGCCGGTCAGCGCGTCGGGGGAGGCGGCCTCTGCACTCGGCCATTGTAGGGCGGCACGGTTCGCCCGGCGCACCGTTCCGTCGTCCGCCAGGCAGAAGGCGCCGACCGGCAGGGCGTGCAGCTCTTCGGCCGAGCGAGAATCGATCTCCTCCAGGTCCGACCGGTCGATGAGCGGCGGAGGCGGCGTCGCGTCCGGGTCGGCCGGCGACTCCTGCGACTGGTAGACGTCGGCGAGCTGCTTCTCCATGCTGTCCACCAGACTGGAGATGGTTTCCGGGTCGGAGGTTCCCAGGGTGTCTTCCAGGGCGGAGACCGTCTGGGCGTACGACGCATTTTCCGCCTCGAGCGCTTCGCGCCGCTCGAGCAGGTCTTCTTTTTCCCGTCGCAGCGACTCCAACTGCTCGTGCAGGCGCTGAAGCTTCTCGTCGGACGCCCCGTGGGTTTGCTGTTTCTCGTAGAGGTCGGTCAGCTGCGCCTCCATGCTTTCGATCATCGACAGGGCGTGGTCGACGCCGTCGATTCCCTGGTTCGACAGCCGCTCCTGGTCCTCGTACAGCACCTCCAGCTGCGCTTTCATGCTGTTTACCATCTCGATGACGCTATCTGCGTCGTCGAGGTTGACGCGGGCGAGGCGCTCGCGGGCCGTGTACAGATCCTCCAGCTGCCGGGTGAGGCCGCGGACCATCGCAACGACCTCGTCCGGGCTCGACACACCGAGTTCGTCCTGGAGCGTCTGCTCCCGGTCCAGCAGTTCCTCCAGCCGGTCGAACGGCGCGTCCACGCTCGTTCCGTTTACCGACTCCGGCCGAGCGGCTCCCTGCCGGTCGTACAGGTCCTCGAGTTGGTCGACGAGGCCGTTCACCATGGCAATGATCTCGTCGGAAGACGAGATGCCCAGTTCGCGCTGGAGCTTCTCCTCGCGGGCGAGCAGCGCCTCCAGCTGTTCAAACGTTCCGCCTTTTTCGGCGATCTCCTCGGCGCGCCGTTCCGACTTCAGGGTCGATTCCTTCTCCCCGTAGAGCTGGTCGAGCTGCGCCTCCATGGTGCGGATCATCTCGAGGGCATCCTCGGGGTCGTCGAAGCCGGCCTGCCGAAACGACTGCTGGGCAGCGCGCAGGTCGTCGCGCTCCTCTTTCAGCGCCTGCACCCGTTGTGCCGCCGTCCGGGCATCCGGCGCGTCGAGGGCATCGCAGAGGGCATCGAGCGCGTCGGACCGGTCGCGGAGCGCGCGCAGGTGGTCGCGGATCTCGGAGAGCACGCGGCGCGCCGCCTCGTCGCCGCCCTCGGCCTGTTCCGCCCATACCTCGGCTCGGTCCTGCAGCGCGTCCAGCCGAAGCTCTCGCACCCGGCCGGTGACGGCCTCGGCCCGGTCGACGGACAAAATGTCTTGAAGCTCCTCCCACTGCCGCCGGTACCAGTCCAGGTCGGCATCGCGGCGGCCAGACGAAGAATCAGGGTCGGGCATGGGGACAGGCCGGGAAGTTCCTGCAGAACGCTGGCTTCGAGGGATCGGTGCGCGCGAGTGCCTGCGCCCGAGCGGACACCCGGATCAAGCGGATACCCGGATCAGGTGCGCACGCGGTGGCGCACGCAGTGTGGGCGCATGCCCGGATCGCGGGTGCCTGCCGGAACTGCGGGTGCCTGCCGGAACGCGTCTGCGGTGGACACCGGCAACGCCTCCGGAAGGGGAGAAGGGTCGGTCGAGATGGTATCGGTCGGATGTCGTTCGACGAAGACCGATGCCGCCGACGGCACTCTTCGAGAACATCCATCTGAAAGACGAGGAAGAAGCCGCGTTCCTCGGGGCGACCTCGAATTCCGCACACGTTACAACGGTGGGAAGATCGCCGCGCCGCCGCGTCAGGAGGCCGGTTCGATTGCTTCTGACGGCATCGACCGGTTCCTTGAGTTTTGACTTCCTAACCGCACACCCCGATGAAAGGCATCCCTGCCGCAGCCACTCGCAGGCCCGGTGCTGCTCGAACCCGATTCTGCCCGAACAGTCGATCGGCGGCCATGTCCCTTCACGAACGCCTCGACCAGGAGCAAAAAGTGAGCACCGCGCTCCTCGACGCGGTAGCCAAACCGGCGGCGATCGCAGACCTGGACGGAACGCTGCACCGGTGGAACGACGCCTTTGCGGAGCAGGTGATCGGAACGACGTCTCGTACCGCGCCTCCTGCCCCGTCCCCGGTCCCGCACACCCCGTCTCGGGAGGCAGACGACCGGGACAACTGCTCCTCCGGCAACGAACCGCAGCCGAGAACGCTGACCGACGTGTACGGCCCGGTGCGCCGGGGGCGCGTACACGATCTTCTGCAAACGGTTTGCAGAAAAGGGGCGGCGGAGGCTCACCTGCCTCCCGTCGAGGGAGACCGCCCCGACGCTCCCTCATACTGGCGGGCGGAGCGCATCGAGGGAACGGACGGGCTGCTGATGCTCACCGGCGTGCCGGCTCCCTCGCGAGGAGATGGAGCCGAGGCCGCGGCTGCCGACCCGGCGTCCAATCGCTCCGGGCGAGACGTGAACGAGAACGAATGCCGCTACGTCGTCAACAACGTAGCGGACGTCATCACCCGCCACACGGCCGACACAACCTGCACGTTTGCCACCCCGTCCGTTCAGGCGCTGCTCGGCTACCCGCCGGAGGAGATCGTCGGCCGGCCCTGCATCGAACTGATGCACCCGGATGACCGGCCGCCTACCTGGACGAACATCGACCGGGCGCTCGACGGAGAAATCGTCAAGCGCCGGGCACGGCTGCAGCACAAGAACGGGCACTACGTCTGGGTCGAAATGACCTCCCGGAAGTGGGCGGGGGCGGATCGGCCCGACCTGCCGGCGCCGGTCGAAGGGGCGGGAGCTGCAGGCAACGGAGGCGCGCTGGTTGTGTCGACCCGCAATGTGACCGATCGCGTGCTGGCGGAAAAGGCCCTTCAAGAAAGCGAGAAGCGTCTTCGGCAAGTCACAGAGAACGTGCAGGGCGTCTTCTGGCTGCGCACGAAAGAACAGTACCTGTACATCAGCCCGGCCTATGAGCGCATCTGGGGGCGGCCCGTCGAAGAGCTCTACGAGCATCCGGAGGCCTACTTGTCCTCCATCCATCCCGAAGACCGCCCCCGCGTGGTGCAGGCCATGCGCAACGGGTGGAGCGACGGAGAACTCACGCTGGAGTACCGCGTCGTGCAGCCGGACGGATCCATCCGCTGGGTGCACTCGGTGGCGGGGCATGTGGAGACGGGTACCGGCCCGGACCGGTATGCCGGGTACGCCGTGGACGTGACCGCCCAGAAGGCGCAGGAGGAGGCGCTGCGGCAGAGCGAGGAGCGCTGGCGCCGGCTCGTGGAAACGCACATGGAACCGATCTTGATTTCGGTCGGCGGACGGATTCGCTACATCAACCCGAGTGGGGCCGACCTGCTGGGGGCCGACTCGCCGGGCGACCTGGTCGGCCGATCCGTGCGAGACTTCGTGGCCGACGGATACGAAGACCGGGTCGACGAACGGCTCGCCGACCTGGAGGCGGGGCGGGCCACCGAGCCGTTCGAGTACCGGGTCCGACGCCTGGATGGAGAGACCCGCATCGTCGAGTCGCAGTCCGTTCCCATTCGGTACGACGGCGAACGCGCCGCGCAGACGGTCTTGCGCAACATTACCGACTGGCGGGCGGCGCAGGACAAACTCGAGTACCGCGTCCTGCTCGAGAACCTGATCGTCGACCTGTCGACGCGCTTCATCGACATGGACGCCGGGATTACCGATCGGCGCATCGAAGAAGCCCTCGGCCGGATCGGCCCGTTCGTCGGTGCAGACCGCAGCTACGTGTTCCTGTTCGACAACGACGCCGAGACGCTCAGCAACACGCATGAGTGGTGCGGCCCCGGCATCACGTCGCACCGCGACCAGATCCAAAACGTCCCGCAGGAGCGATTCGCCTGGTTGATGGACCGGCTCCGGACCGAGAGCGCCGTGCACGTGCCCGACGTGGACGACCTTCCGCCGGAGGCGGAGGCGCTTCGGGCCGTCCTGCACGCGCAGAGCGTCCAGTCGCTCGTGCTCGTCCCGATGTCGAACGGGCGCCGGCTGATCGGCTTCGCCGGGTTCGACGCCGTCGAGACGCCCCGCACCTGGGAGTCGGAAACGATCATGCTGCTCCGCGTCCTGGGCGACACGTTTGCCAACGCCCTAATCCGCAAGGAGGCCGAGCAAACCCTTCGCGAGCGCGAGGCGCAGTACCGGTCCGTCGTCGAGAACGTACGCGACGTGGTCTTTCAGATCGATGCGGACGGCCACTGGAGCTTTCTCAACCCGGCATGGGAAGCGCTCACGGGATATCCGGTGGAAGAGACGACGGGCAACCCGAGCCTGGCGTACTTTGAAGGGCCGGAGCTGGAAGAGATGTGCGGCGTCTTTCGTGGAGAGCAGTCCTCGTGCCGGAGCGAGGTGAAGCTGCGAACGCGAGATGGGTCGGTGCGGTGGATGGCGCTCTTTGCCCAGACGCTCCAGGAGGGGCACGAGGAGGACGGACCGGCCGACGGGCACACGTCCGGAATCGTGGGGACGCTTCACGACATCACCGAGCGCAAGCGCATGGAGCAGCAGACGCGGGAAGCGCTGCGGCGCGAGCGCGAACTGAACCGGCTGAAGTCGAGCGTCGTCAGCATGGTGTCGCACGAGTTCCGGACGCCGCTCTCCACGATCCGGTCCTCGGCCGAAATGATGGGAGAGTTTTTCGAGCAGTGGTCGCCCGAGAAACGAAAGAAGTACGTCGACCGCATCCACCGCCAGATCGATCGCATGTCGCGCCTGCTCGGCGACGTGATCACCACGAGCAAGCTCGACGCCGAGCACGACACCCCGACCCCCGCCCCCGTCGACCCTCACCGCTTTCAGCGAGAGGTTACCGACGAGGTCTGCGCCCACCTGGGGGTAGACCGAACCGTCGAGGTCGACACGATCGGGCTGCCGGACGAGATCGCTGTCGACCCCGATCTCCTCCACCACATCCTGTCCAACCTGCTGTCCAATGCCCTGAAGTACTCTCCCGACGACACCCCCGTCCGCGTCCGGTGGAAGATGGAAAACCACACCCTGAAGCTTCGCGTGGCCGACGAGGGGATCGGCATTCCGGAGAGCGACCAGGAGCATCTCTTCCGTGCCTTCTTCCGCGCCGGCAACGTCGGCGGGGCCGACGGCTCCGGCCTCGGCATGACAATCGTGAAGCGAGCCGTGGAGGTCTACGACGGATCCATCGATGTCGACAGCCGTGACGGGGACGGGACGACCTTCGAGGTGACCCTGCCGCTCTGACGCCGCGGACCACGACCCGCGGACCACAACCCCGGCTCACCCCCCGCCTTTCGGCTCGGCTCCCTCCGACCTGGCTCCCTCCGATCGGCCTCCTCGTGATGCACGTCCCCGCCCGGTCGCTGCCTGCACCGCACGCCGTCGCCGGAGCCCGGATCTCCTTCTCGGAGTTCGTGTTCGGATCTGCCGGCCGACTCCTGCGTGCACCGGTCGGCCTCCGCCCGTGCCGATTCTCCTTCTCGCCGCTTTCCCTGCGTCCCCCTGCGTCTTATGGTCCACTCGATCAGCATTCTCGGTTGCGGCTGGATGGGCCAGCCGATCGGCGCCCGTTTGGCCGACGCCGGCCTTCGGGTGCACGGGTCTACGACCACGCCCGGCAAACTCGACCGGCTGCGCCGGGACGGCATCGCACCGTTCCGGATCGACCTGTCCCCGAACCTGGACGGAACCGATCCCGACCGATTCTTCGACACGCAGGCGCTGTTCCTCAACGTGCCGCCTCCGGTGCGCGACGTCCCGGCGGACGACCTCGCCGACTACCACCGGCGCCAGATCGAGGCGGTCCTGGAGCACGTGGCGGCCAGCCCCATCGACTGGGTTCTCTTCGCCGGGTCGACGGGCGTGTACCCTCGAACGGCCGGACGGGTGGTGGAGAGCGATCAGCCTCCGGGAGATCCGCAGGCGCTTTCCGGCCCGCGCCGCTCGACCGGAGAGGTGCTGATCGACATTGAGGGCCGTCTGACCGAACGGGACGATCTGGACGTGACGATTCTTCGGTTTGCCGGGCTGTACGGGGGAGATCGCCACCCGGGACGGTTCCTGGCCGGACGGTCCGGCATCCGCCGGCCCGACGCCCCGACGAATCTGATCCATCGAGACGACTGCGTCGGCATCGTACAGGCCGTTGTCGAGCAGGACGTGCGCGGGGAGATCTTCAACGCCTGCGCCCCCACCCACCCGACGCGGCGCGACCTGTACACGCGCGCCGCCTGGGCCCTCGACCTGGAGCCGCCCACCTTCGCAGAGGCCGACGAGACGTCCCCCGGCAAGATCGTCTCCAGCGAGCGGCTCCGCCGCACGCTCGACTACCCGTTTCAACACCCCGACCCCCTCGCCGACCTGTCTCCCGCCTGACTCCGTCCCTACTTCCCCGCTCCTCCCGCCTATAACTCCTCACCCCGAGCCCCTCACGCTCAATCCAGCCTTCCTACGCCCCGGCGGCCCGACGATCGCGCCGCCTCGCCTTTTCTCTCCCCGACCCCTTGCGTTCCATGCCTTCCTCAAACGCCAGCGCTGACGCCAGCGCCGACGCCAGCGCCTCGTCCGCCGGCACCGCCGATGCGGATGCGTCGAACGGACCTCTTCTTCCCCTCATCGACCAATACCCCGACACAAACTCCTTTCGCGAGGAAGTCGTTGCGGGCCTTCAGCGCACCCCGAAGAGCATCCCGTCGAAGTACCTCTACGACGAGCGCGGGTCGAAGCTCTTCGATGACATCTGCAAGCTCGAGGAGTACTACCTGACGCGAACGGAAATGCAAATCATGCGCGACCACGTCGAGGAAATGGCCGCCGCCGTCGGCTCCGGCGCCCGCCTCGTCGAGTACGGCAGCGGCAGCAGCTGGAAGACGCGCATCCTTCTCGACGCGCTGACCGACGTAGCCACCTACGTCCCGATCGACATTTCCCGCGACCACCTGCTGGAGGCATCCCGCGACCTGGCGACCGACCACCCGTCGATCCCCGTCCAGCCCGTCTGTGCCGATTACACGACCGACTTCGCCCTGCCCGACCCTCCGCCCTCAGCGGCGCGAACGGTCGTGTACTACCCCGGCTCTACAATTGGCAACTTCCGGCCCGAGCAGGCGCACCAGTTTCTCGCCCACGTCGCCCAGATTGCAGGTCCGGGCGGCGGCCTGATCATCGGCGTCGACCTGCGCAAGTCGCCCGACGTCCTCGTTCCCGCCTACGACGACTCGGAGGGCATCACGGCCGAGTTCAACTACAACGTGCTCGACCGCATCAACCGGGAGATCGGGGCGACGTTCGACCTCGACCGGTTCGACTACACCGCCGAATGGGACCCCGACCGCAGCTGCATCGACATGCAGCTGGTGAGCCGGGACGACCAGCAGGTGCAGGTCGACGGCGTCGAGGTCTCCTTCGAAGCCGGGGAGGCCATTCACACCGAGTACTCGTTCAAGTACACCCTCGACGCATTCGCGCAGCTGGCCGGTCGCGCCGGACTGGAGGTCGACACGGTGTGGACGGATGCCGACGACCGGTTCAGCATCCAGTACTGCACGGTGCGCTCTTGAGCCGGCCCCGGCGCCGCCGGCGTCTGCACCGGCTCGCTGCTTTGAGCAACCGGGCGTGCAGCAACCGGGCGTGCAGCATCCGGCGGAACGCCGCGGCAGGGCGGTGCATGAGACATAACCAGCACGTTCCAACCTGGACGTTCCAACCGGCACGCTGGCTCCCGGACCGTTTCGACATCGACCGTTCGTGCGTGCAACACATTCCCTCGCCCGAAGCCCCACCCTCTCGGGGAGATCCTGCATCGAGTTCGGGGTGACGAGCGGGAAGGGGAAGGGATCGGTCTGGACGCTGGAAAAACGGCCCGGGAGCGAGCTCCGCACGTTGAATCGGAACGCTGTTTTCGCCGCTTCGTCTCATCAGATCTTGTCCATCCGGTATGGCTCACGCATTCTTCCTCGGCATCGACACCCGAGCCGCGGTGTCCGACGGCCCGTCCCCGCAACCGCCGGACGCCGTCACGCTGACCCTTCTGGAGAAGGAGCAGGAGGGCGACCATCCGCCCACGTACCGCGTCGACAGCATCCGCCACGAAGATGAGGCGCCCGACCCGGCCGATCTGGCCGACCAGATCCAGAGCCTGGTGGCCGGGAGCCCGTACATCGGCCGGACCTCCATCATCGCCAACCGGCGCGACGACTACGGCGAGGCGGTGGTTGAGGCGCTGCAGGACCGGGGCCTCGACCCCACCCGCGCAACCCTTGCCGACTCGTCGGAGGCGTCCTCGGGCGCACCGGACGACGCCGGCGTTTTCGTTGCTCTCGACGATGCCCTCGAGGTCATCGCCGACGCCTACCGCAACGGGCACGTCGAGTTTGAGCAGCACGCCACCGAAAACGTCTCGCGCCTCGCACGCGGGCTGCAGCGAATGGTGGAGTACTTTGCCGACGTGGAGGAGGCGGCCGCGGCGCCGGACACGGCCGATGCCCCCCTGCGCCCGTCGTCGATCGATCCCCACGTGACGAGTGCGGCCCTGGCAGCCTGGTTGGCCGACGAGCGGTCGTTCGATCCGTCGCAGCACCTGAAAGAACATCCGCAGACCGACACCGGTCGCTGACCGGGGTCCCGAACGGGACGACTGCCCCGGCCCGCCCCGGCCGCCGGCTCCCTGCCGGGCCGGCGGTCGACGCGGCTGCACGAGCCACCTCTCCGATTATGCTCCCCGACTACTACGAGCGGCTCGGGATCCGCGCATCGGCGTCTCAGGAGGAAATCCGCCGTGCCTACCGGCGGCTGGCCCAGAAGACGCACCCGGATCGCAACCCCAACGACGAGGCGGCGGAGGCTCGCTTCCGGCGGGTGAAAGAGGCCTACGACGTCCTCGGCACGCCCGAACGACGCCACCACTACGACCAGCGACGAAACCAGACCGCCTCCGCGCCCCCGGTAACGGCAGCAAGCGTGGGCGAAACCGGCTGCGTGTCCTACTATCTGCCCCGCGTCGGGGTCGGATTGCTGGCGGTTGCCGCTTTCTTCGTCGTTGAGGCCGTTGATTTGTGGCGAATGGACGATCCCCGGGTGCTGTGGACGGCCGTTCTCGGCGTCTCCCTCGGGGTGGGAGGGCTTTCGGTCTTCCTGCTGCGCCTCGCCCCCGACGCGCCGCCGGACTACGCCGTCCGGCTGTCGACCGAGGACGTGCGGGTATGGGCCGAGCGGCGCCTGGTGCTTCGCCTGGCGTGGCTGCACGTCGACCGGGTGTCGGTGGAAGCCGCCTCCGGCCGGCTGAACCTGATCGTCCGGCCCGACGCGGTCCCGGGCCTCGCTCCTTCTCCGCCGGTGATCCCGTCCGTCGCGCACGGAGAGCGGCGCACACGCCTCACCGTCGACCTCTCGGGCACCGACGTCCGGCGCCCGGCCCTCCATCGCGTGCTGGACGCTGCCCCCGTTTCGTTCTCGCCGCCCCCGACGGATGCCGCGAGGTAAGAGCGGAAGGACCGCCGGCCCGCCGAGGCGGACCGGGTGCAGACCCCGATCGACCCCCCATCGACCCGACCGTCGATCCGGCCACCGACATCGTTGCATGCCGGCCCGTGCCGTTCGGGCAACAGGTCGCTCCGGCAGGCGTTGCACCTCATCCCTGAGCCCCGAGGCTCGGGTCGCTCGACGAACCCCTCACTGTACCCGGAGAAGAGATGGCAACAGCAACACTCGGTGGAGGCTGCTTCTGGTGCCTGGAAGCAGTCTATCAAGAAGTCGACGGCGTCGAAGCAGTCGTGAGCGGCTATGCGGGCGGGCACGTGCCCAACCCGTCCTACCGTCAGGTGTGCAGCGGCGACACCGGCCACGCCGAGGTGGTCGAGGTTCGATTCGACGACCAGGTCGTCTCGTATCGCGACCTCCTGGAGATCTTCTTCACGATTCACGATCCGACGACGAAAGACCGGCAGGGCGCCGACGTCGGGCCGCAGTACCGGTCGATCATTCTGTACCACGACGACGACCAGAAGCAAACGGCCGAGGCGGTCATCGGAGAGCTGGAAGCCGGCGGTGTGTACAGCGGCATCGTCACCGAAGTGGAGCCGCTGGATACCTTCTACGAGGCCGAGGCGGATCATCAGAACTACTACCGGAGCAACACGCAGCTTCCCTACTGCCAGGCCGTGATTTCTCCGAAGGTGAAGAAGCTCCGCGAGAAGCACGCCGACAAGATAGGTTGAGGGCGGGAGACGCCGAAGGACGACCGGCTGCGTTTCGGCCCCTGCCGTCACGTTCGGGCCAGAGCCAGGACGGCGAGGGTGACGGAGGCGGCGCCGGCCTCGCGCAGGGTTTGCGCGGCGGCAACGGCCGTCGATCCCGTCGTCATGATGTCGTCCACGAGGAGCCAGGTGCCGCCGGCCGCCTCCGGCTCTGCCCGAAAGGCTCGGCTCACGTTCGACCAGCGCTCGGTACGCGAGAGGTCGGTTTGGGAGAGCGTCGGCCGGGGGCGATGCAGAAGGTCGTCCCGCAGCGGCACCGCCAGCGCTTCGGCCATGCCTGTGCCCAGCGCCGCCGCCTGGTTGTAGCCGCGCTCCAGGAGGCGCGTGCGGTGAAGGGGAATGGGAACGACGCCGGAGAGACGCGGAAGCGATTCCCAATCGGCCCGACCCATGATCCGCCCCAGGGCCGCCCCGTATGCCGGCCGATCCCCGTACTTTAGAGCGTGCTGCACCGCCTGCAGCGCGCCCCCCTTGTCGAAGATCCAGAGCGCACGCGCGTCGTCGAGAGCCGTGGGGGCGACGGGCAGGCGGTCGAGGCGAGCGGCCACGCCCATGTCGGGCGCTCGCTCCATCGACTGCAGGCAGCCGGCGCACAGCGGCAGGTCGGGCCGGTGGGCGCGCGCCCCGCAGCCGAGGCAGCGGGGCGGATAGATCACGTCGAGCACCCCGCGTCCGAGATCGCTCATCCAGGACGGTAGCTGCATGGCGGGCAACGGACAGGAGAGGGGACGGAAGGCTACGCACCACGCGTGAAAGCACCACGCGTGGAAGCACGAAACATGAAAGCACCAAACATGAAAGCACCGCGCCTCGAAGCGCCAGGCATGGGGGCGACCGGCGTCTGCGGGGCGGATTTCTTCGTGGGAAGGAACCCCGTGCCGGCCCGACGGCCCGGCGCGCGCCCCCGACTTTCACGATAATTTGCACCCCACTTCTTTATCACCGAGGCTGTTATTGTATACTGAACCGACAGATACCCGGTTGCACCTGCTCGCCCGCCGGCTGCCGGCTCGGGCGACGCCCGGCCGGCGAGGTGCAGGTGCATCCGGGCTGCAGCCACGACGTCCTCCCTCACCAGACTACCCGGACCCATGGCGGATCGTGAGCGTCGCGGAATGCTGATCAAGAACACCGGGACGGAGCCGGTGAGCGTATCCCTGGCGTCCCGCATGATCACCCTGGACGGGGCCGAGGAGGCGTTTATCACCCCGGAAGAGGTGCGCGACCCGACGCTGCGGGAAGCCCTCCAGCAGCGGACGATCTCGATCGTCCGTCCCGCCACGGCGGCCGAGGACGAGGCCCTGCAGGAACGACTCACGTCTCGCGAAGAGTAATCTGGGCTGCGCTGCGTTCGGCCCCCGCACCTCCGGCGGCGTCGGGCTGCGGGCTGCAGCGTCCGGCCGGAGGCGCCGCGTTGTCGCCTGCCTCTTCGTCCACCTCACACGGGTGAAATCGCACGGGCCATGAATGTACTGGCACTGGAACCCTGGTACGGAGGGTCGCACAAAAACTTTCTGGACGGCCTCGTCGAGCACTCCCGGCACACGTTCCGGACGGTTACGATGCCGGGACGCTTCTGGCGCTGGCGCATGGAGGGGGGCGGCGTCACGCTTGCTCGCAAGGTGCGCGAGGCCGTCGACGACGGGTTCACGCCGGACGTTGTCTTCGCGTCCGACATGGTGAATCTGCCCGCGGTGCTCTCGCTCACGCGCTCGTCGATCGGCGACGTGCCGGTGGTGATGTACTTCCACGAAAACCAGCTCACCTACCCGCTGCCCCCGGACCGCGAGCGCGAGCGGGCGTACGGAATCACCAACTACCTGTCGGCGCTGGCGGCCGACCGCGTGGTGTTCAACTCCCACTTTCACTTCGAGGAGTTCATCGAAGCACTGCCGCTCCTCCTCCGCGACTTCCCCGACTTTACCAATCTCGGTACGGTTCGCGACATCCGCGACAAATCAACAGTTCTGCACCTGGGCATCGACCTTGCAGCCCACGACGCCTACCGTTCGGAGCGGCGCCTCCGCCGCTCGCGGCCGACGGAGGCACCCGTGGTGCTGTGGAACCAGCGGTGGGAGTACGACAAGAACCCGAAAGGCTTCTTCCGCATAATGAACCGGCTCGACGACGCCGGGCATTCGTTTCGGCTCCTCCTCGCCGGCAAACACTTTCACGAACAACCGGACGAGTTTGAGGAGGCCTTCGAGCGCTACGCCGAGCGCATCCTGCACTACGGGTACGCGGAAGACTTCGCCGAGTACAGTCGCTTGCTCCACCGGGCCGACGTCGTCGTGTCCACGGCCGTCCACGAGTTTTTCGGCGTCGCCGTGATGGAAGCCATCTACTGCGGCTGCCACCCCCTCCTGCCGAACGGGCTGAGCTACCCGGAACTGATTCCCGAAACGCACCACACCCCGCTGCTGCATGCGCCCGTGCTCTACGACGACGAGCAGCATCTCTTTGATATTCTGAGCCGCGTTCTCGAGCACGAGGACCGGCCCCTGCCCCCGGAAACGCTCCGGAAAATCCCGCAGCGTCTCGACTGGTCCCGGCACGTCGAGGCGTACGACGCGCTGCTGGAGGAGGCGGCCGACCGCCGGGGGGTGCCCGCGTAAAAGACCGTGTGCGTTCTCACGAGACCGGCTCGGGCGGGACGATGGGTACGAAGTCACGTGCCCGAAACAATGGATGCAGAAACACTGGGCCGCAACGCTCCCCTGCTCTCGACCGGTCGTCTCCCCTGGTCATTCCGCGACTTTCTCCTTTGCTGCCATGAGTGAATCGCCGCTGTACTGGTCTCCCGCCTTCATCCAGGCCTTCGTGGATCGTCTTGATAGCGACGAGCAGTTTTTGAACACGGCTCGCGGCTTTTCGGAGACGATCGTTCTTCGCTGCTTCGGGACCCCCGCCGGCGAAGACGTCTCCGCCGCCTACCACTTCGAGGACGGTCGCGTCGATGACGTCGACCTGTGGATCGACGAAGCACCGTCGGAGGAGTTGCGCAACGAACCCTTCGACCGAAGCGAGGCCATGGCGCGCGCCACCGCCACATACGAAACCTGGGTCCGGGTCGACACCGGCGAGATGGGCGTGATGCAGGCGGTGACCTCGCCCGACTACACGATCGAGGGGTCGATGATGCGGATCATGTCCAACATGGGCATCTTTCGCGGCCTGAACGAAGTGGCGGCCGAGGTCGAGAAGCGCTACGAGTAAGACGAGTAAGCGCTACGAGTAAGCGCCGCACGCGCGACCCCCAACGCAGCGCACGCAGCACACGCAGGCGCACCGCTACGCAGTCTCTGCATACCGGACGCAGGTGCTGCGTGCCGGACGGAGCCCCGGTCAGCCTCCCCGCATTGCCGGAAGCAGGCGTCGCCGACCGGAACCGAACCGCCGGTTGACCGGTCGATCGAACGAAGGACGGGGGTGGGTGTACCGATGAAGAGACCCTGCCCGTCGGTTCCGCCCCGGCAGAGAGACGGGCGGATTGCCGGTCCGGCCGCAGCGGGGCACGAACTGCCCCGTCCGGTGCCTGCATCCCTTTCAGAACCTGTTTGGTGGATGGATGCGACGCCGAGACACAGTGGGCGAAGCCTCCACGGAGCGCTCAAACGAGCCCTGTAGTGGGGGCTGAGCGAAGCGAAGTCATGCCTCTGGTGAGCTACCGGGCGAGTGCCGTAGCTTCGTGGAGCGAGATCCACGAAGTCGCAGCGCCCTGAGCGAAGCGAAGAAGTGCCCTTGGGGTGGCCGCAGACACTCCGCCAAACAGGTTCTCAGCGATCCCGATCACAAATCCCATTCCGAGGTGATTCCGATGAGCGACAGCAAGCCGACGATCAACGTCACGCGTGGATCCCGACGCAAAAAGAGCAAAAAGAACGGAGCGGCCGACGCGTCGTCGCAAGACCAACCTGCGTCGTCGTCCCTACCGAGCGCGATGGACGTTGCGCAGTCGCTCGCAGAGACGACCCGGCGCGTCTGGCTCGCTGGCCTCGGCGCCCTTTCGATGGCCGAGGAGGCCGGCACGAACGCTTTCAACATGCTGGTGGAAGAAGGTAAGTCCTGGGAGCAGGCCCGCCGAGAGCGAACCCAGGCGGCTTCGAAACAGCTTCGCCGCATTGCCAGCGAGGGAGCGCAGACCGCTGAAGCCGTGGAAGAACGGGTTCGTGACGAGATCGACCAGACGCTCGACCGTCTCCGCGTGCCCAGCCGCGACGATCTCGACGACCTCCGCGGGCAGGTTGACGACCTCGGTGATAAGGTGGACCGCCTTGCCGAGATGCTCCGCGACGAGCGCGACGAGGGGCACTGGCGCGAGTAGCGGGGCCGTCCGTCACGGGGGGGCGCTCCCGCGCGCGCCATCGGCCCCCTCCATGGAGGGAGGCGAGGACGAGGCGTCGTCGGAGAGGTCGTCGACGAGGCCGTCGAACTCATTCCGAAAGCCGTGGAGGATCGTCTCCGGATCGGGCACGAGGCCGGCGTCGCTGGCAATGCCCACGCGCACGGTGCCGGCATAGCTGAAGATGCTGACGCCCAGGCCGATGTTGCCCGCCCGGGGCACCCACGGCATGATGTACTCGATGCGGTGGCCGTCGATGTGGAGCTTTCGCCGCGGGCCGGGAACGTTCGTCATCACCGCGCTGGCCTTGCTGCTGAAGAGGCGGACCGCCCGGTCTTCCAGCGGAAGCGGGGCGTAGCCGAGCGCTTCCAGAATACCGAGGGCGGCCACGGCTTCGGACGAGCCCTTGATCTCGTCCATTTGCCGCTTAACCGTCAGGACGCGCTCGAGGCGGCGGCGCTGATGGATGGGCAGATCAAGGTAGACGAGCCCAAACCGGTTGCCGAGTTCGAAGGCCTGTTCCTGCGACCGCAAGTTGACCGGGATGAGAGCCCGTACCGATACGCCCTCGGTGTCGACGTCGTGCGTTTGAAAGTAGTGCCGGAGCGCCCCGGCAACGGCTCCGAGCAGCACGTCGTTCACTTTGGCGTCGACCGGCCGGCCGACGCGCTTGACGGCCGGCAGGCCGATCGGGTTGGACCAGGCCGCTTGCTTTCGCACCCGCAGGTCGCCTTGGAGGAGGGGGGCCGAGTCTTCGGGGAGGAGGGCAAACTTCGACAGTGCCGCCCCCAAGCTCATCCCCTGCTTGGCACGGTGAAGCGCATGGCGCGGGCGCAACACCGAGGCGATGCTTTCGGTCAGCAGCCGCTCTCCGGCATGAACGGTGTTGCGGACGGCGCGGACGGGCGCGCGAAGCAAGTGCGGGAGCCGGGAGTCGTCCTCTTCCGTGTTCGGGAACCGGCTGGCATCGAAGTGCTCGTCCGTCAGCGACAGCAGAACGTGCACCAGGGCGATGCCGTCGGCAATGCAGTGGTGAATGCGGATGATGATGGCGCTGCCGCTGCGGTAGTTCTCAACGACCTCAAAGTCCCAGAGCGGCTTGGCCGGGTCGAGCGGGGTGGCCATCAGCTCGCTGACCCGCTCCTGCAGCTCGACCCGGTCTTTCTCGCCCGGCAGCGCGGCGCGCCGCACGTGGTGGCGGAGGTCGAAGTGAGGGTCGATCTCCCAGTGCGGAGACCCACCCACCTCGCGCACCCGCTGCCGAAACCGGGTAAACCCCAGCAACCGCTCGCGCACGAGGTCTCGGATGGCGGCGACCTCGACCGGATCCTCCAGAACGAGGACCGACGTGATGACCATCAGGTTCGTGGGGTCGTCCATGCGCAGCCATGCGGCATCGACCCCCGATAGCGGTTCGGTCTCTTTCATCCTATCGTCTCTTTCTGGTCCCGCAGACGCTGAAAGGAAGGAGGGAAACGACCCGTCATCGCTCGTTCCCCTCCGCTCATTCTCCCACGCAGGCCTCCCTCCCACGCAGGCCTTACTCGTCCCGACCGGCTTTGCTTTCGGCTCCGGCCTCCGACGGGTCGTCGGCGGGCTGATCCCTTCCGGTGCGCCCGGGCGCCGAAGACAAGCCCGGCGCTTTCATGTCCAGTTCCTTGACGAGAAACGCCCAGATGTCGGCCGCGGCTTCGATTTCTTTCGACGTCGGCTTGCCCCCGCCGTGTCCGGCTTTCGTCTCCACCCGCAATAGAACCGGATCCGCCCCGCCCTGGGCTTTCTGCAGCGCCGCAGCAAACTTGTAGGAGTGCGCGGGCACGACCCGGTCGTCCGTATCGGCGGTGGTGATGAGCGTTGACGGGTAGGAAACGCCGGGGACGAGGTTGTGCAGCGGGGAGTAGTCGATCAGGTACTCAAACTGTTCGGGATCGTCGGACGACCCGTATTCGGGTACCCAGGCCCAGCCGATGGTAAACTCGTGATAGCGCAGCATGTCGAGCACGCCGACGCGGACGATGACGGCGCCGAAGAGATCGGGCCGCTGTGTAAGCGAGGCTCCGGTGAGCAGGCCGCCGTTCGACCCGCCGCCGATCGCCAGCTTCGAGGGGGACGTGTAGCCCTCGTCGATCAAAAACTGGGCGGCTGCCGCAAAATCGTCGAAAACATTCTGCTTTTTGTCGAGCATCCCGGCCTCGTGCCATGCTTCGCCGTAGGCACCGCCGCCCCGTAGGTTCGGCACGGCGTACACGCCGCCCATCTCCAGCCAGGCCAGCGTGCGGGGGGAGAAGGACGGCGTCACGGTGATATTGAAGCCCCCATAGCCGTACAGGTAGGTGGGGTTCGAGCCGTCCCTCTCGAGGCCCTTGCGGTGAACGACGAACAGGGGGATCTCGGTGCCGTCGAGGCTCTCGTAGAAGACCTGGCGAACGGTGTACCGGTCGGCATCGACGTCGACCTCCGGCTGAAAGACGGTTTCCGATGATCCCGTCTCCAGGTCGTATCGGTAAATCGTCGTCGGGTAGGTGAATGAGGTAAACGCGTAGTAGAACTCCGACCGATCCGGGCTGCCGTTCACGCCGCCCACGCTTCCGATTGTGGGAAGATCGACCGTCGCGGTGGCCGTCCCGTCCAGCGTGTAGATGTCGAGACGAGCCTTCACGTCGGACAGCGACCGCACCACGAGTTTTCCACCGATGACGTCAGCATCTTTTACGACCGCGTCTTCCCGCTCGGGCACGATCGTCGTCCAGGTCTCGCGCGCCGGGTTCTCGGCATCGACGGCAACGATCCGCCCGGTCGGGGCGTCGAGATTGGTTTCGACGAAGAACGTCGAGCCGTCCGAGCCCCGCACGTTGTACTGGGCGTCGAAGCCCTCGATGAGCGGGAAGAAGCCCTCCGGCGTCGTGGCTTCGGTCGAGTCCGCCGTCAGATCCTTCAGGTAGACTTCGCTCTTCGGGGACGTTCCCTCGCTCGCCTCCACGACGAGATACCGACCGTCGTGGGTGACGTCGACGGAGAAGCCGAGCTTCGGATTGTCGGGCCGCTCGTAGACGAGGCGGTCTTCGGACTGCTTCGTTCCGAGTTCGTGGTAGTAGATCGACTGCCCGGTTGTTTTCGCCTCGTACGCTTCTCCTTCCTGCGGTTCCGGGTAACGGCCGTAGAAGAAGCCCTCGCCGTCTTCCGTCCAGGTCGGGTTGCTGAACTTGACCCAGCGGATCGTATCGCGCATCGCTTCTCCGCTGGAGACGTCCATCACGTAGAGGGTTTTCCAGTCCGACCCGCTTTCGCTCTTTCCGTAGGCGACGTACCGGCCGTCGGGGCTCGGGCTGAAGGCGGAGAGCGCCACTGTTCCGTCCTCGCTCCAGGTGTTCGGGTTCAGGAGAACGCGGGCCTCTCCGTCGCCGGCCGGGCGGACGTACACGGTGCTTTGGTTTTGCAGACCGTCATTCCGGTTGAAGAAGACGCGGTCGCCCCGCCGCTGCGGGACGCTCATCTTCGGATAGTTCCAGAGCTCGGTCAGGCGCTGGCGAAGCGGGTTTCGCTCGGGAATCCCGTCCAGATAGTCGAACGTGAGGTCGTTCTGGCGCTGCACCCAGTCGGCCGTGGCCTCGCTGTCGAGGTCTTCCAACCACTGGTAGGGATCGTGTACGCGGGTTCCGTGATAGACGTCGACGCTGTCGACGGACCGGGTGGTCGGGTAGTCCAGCGGTTGCGCTGTCGCCGGAGAAGCCAGAAGCGCCATCGCGAGCAACAGGACGGCCCACCCCCCGGTCGCGAGCGTGTCGGGGGCCACGACCCTGGTCGCACGGGAAGAGGAGAGGGGGGCGCGTCCGGCATCGCACCGGTCGCTGTCGGGAGCGGGGATCCGAAAGAGCGTCATCGGGGGAAGAGAGCGCCAGCAGGGAGGAACGAGAAGGGTCGACGCCGCAGGCGCGGAACGCTTCAGCGGAGGCCTGCACCGTACACATCGGCAACATAAGCAATCGCGCCGATAAAGGGCCAGTGGAGGCAGCGCATGCTTGCCCCCGGCGTCACGCCCGGATCGCATGTTGCGCCCGTTTCGCACGTTGCGCCCCGGAACATGCGTGGTCTCGGACGCAGTGCGACGCGTCTCGTCTCGGGTCGCCCTCCGCGGCGACGCCTGGCTTCATCTTTGTTACAAAAGCGGGGAGAAAGGACCCGGAGCCGATCCGGATCGTGCCTGGGTTTCGGAAAAAGAGGTGTGTTTCTACTCTTTTTCTCGTGTCAAGACATCCTCCAAACCGAGGGCTCTCCTGTAATCCGCCGCGAACGGCCAACAAGCGGAGGAAGGGGCGGTTTGCCCCTCCGCGTCCCGAAAGACGGCCGGTGCCGGACGGAGGCTGCGAAAGCCTCGCCCACCCGGCGGCCCGTTCACCCGGCGCCCCGCGGCCCGGAGGCCCGCCGACCCGGAGGCCGATGCCGTCATTCCCTTCGTGAATTCCCCTCTGTCATGCCCTCTCGTGATGCGTCCTCACCGCCGGATGCCGGACGGGACGGCCCCCGGTCGTCGGATCCGCCCAACGACGACCGCGAGGAGGTGCAGAATCTTCGCGCGGAGGTGCAACGGCTGCGGGACCGGGTGGCCCGTCTTCAAAAAGAAAACCGGCAGCTTCGGCAGGAGGCGACCATCGTGCGTCTGTATGACGACCTCGCCTCCACGGCCGAAGCGAACGACAAGGAGGAGAGCCGCGCCCAGGCCGTCCACGACCTCTACCGCTCGCTTCCGGAGCGGCTGACGATCCGGGACTTCTTCGCCCGGGCGAACCGGGCCGGGTTGGAGGGCGAGGCAGCCCGCGAGGTCTTCATTCGCCTGCTACGAAGCGAGCAGCTCTCGCAGGCCGGATCTCACCTCACCAAGCCCGACGAGGCGTCCTCCGGCTGCGATGCATCCACCGACGCGCTCGAATCGTGAGAGGTCGGCACCGGCGCCGCCGGCACCGACGCGCCCTCAGGTCGCGTCTCCGGGTTGGGGGAGGGAGGCGTCGTACAGGGCGCCGTACTTCTCGCGAATGGACTGCAGCCAGGCGTCGGCGGAAAACGCCTCTCCGGTGGCCCGCTTTAGGAGTTCCGGAGCGGTGTACTTGCGGCCGTGCCGGTGGATGTGCGTTCGCAGCCAGTCGAGAATCGGCTGGAACTCGCCCCGGGACACCCGGGCATCGAGATCTCCGAGGTCGGCCTCCATCGCTTCGGCGATCTGGGCGGACATCAGCGTGCCCAGGGCGTACGTCGGGAAGTAGCCGATTGCGCCGAGCGACCAGTGCACGTCCTGCAGCACGCCGTTGGCGTCGGTGTCGGGAACGACGCCGAGGTAGGTGTCCATCTTGTCTCGCCAGAGATCCGGCAGCTCGCGTACGTCCACGTCTCCGCGCACGAGGCCGCGCTCCAGTTCGAAGCGGAGCATGACGTGAAGGTTGTAGGTCACCTCGTCGGCCTCCACCCGGATGAGGGACGGCTCGACGCGGTTGACGGCCCGGTACAGGTCGTCGGCCCCGGCATCGGCGAGCGCATCCGGAAACGCCTCGCGCGCCATCGGGGCGTACCGCTCCCAGAACGCCCGGCTCCGCCCGATCTGGTTTTCGACGAAGCGGGACTGGGATTCGTGGATACCGAGCGAGGCACCTTCGGCGAGGGGCGTGCGCTCCAGGTCGGGGTCGATGCCCTGCTCGTACATCCCGTGGCCCGCCTCGTGGAGTGTCGAGTAGAGCGACGACCCGAAGTGATTTTCGTCGAAGCGCGTCGTGAGGCGCACGTCCCCGACGCCGAACGAGGTGGTAAAGGGGTGGGCGGATACGTCCTGGCGCCCCCGGTCGAAGTCGTACCCGATCTCCCGGATGATGTCCTCTCCGAACGCCTTTTGGGCCTCGACCGGAAACGAGCCCTGAAGCACCGAATCGTCGATCTGCGGCGCGTCGGCGATGGCGTCGACGAGGGGGACGAGGTCCTTGCGAAGCCGGTCGAAGGTGTCGGCCACCTCGGCCGTGGTCATGCCGGGCTCGTACTCGTCGAGCAGGGCGTCGTACGCCTCCTCCTTGTAGCCGATCGCCTCGGCCTTCTCGACGTTCAGTTCCACGATCGTCTCCAGGTGGGGCGCGAACGCGTCGAAGTCATCGTCGGCGCGGGCCGACTTCCAGGCTTCTTTCGCGCGGGAGACCGCCTGCGACATCCGCGCCACGAGATCGGACGGCACCGTCCGCTCCCGGTCGAAGTCTCGGCGCGTGACCCGGACGAGGCTCGCGGCATCGCTTTCCGGGTCGAGGCCGTCGGCGGCCGCTTCCGCATCGGAGAGGAGCCGGCCGGTTTCGTCGGCGACGAAGCGCTCGTGCGCAAGGCGCTGCAGGGTAGAGAGCTGGTGCGCCCGCGCCTCGGCGCCGCCGGACGGCATGTAGGTCTCCTGGTCCCACGACAGAACCTGCGCGGCGGTGCGAAGGTCCTGAATCGGTGCGAGATGCTCGCGGAGCGCCTCGACCTCGGCCGGGATCGGTTCGGTTGCGGGCGGGGAGGGGACGTCGGAGGCGGAGGGAGACATGGATCGTCGGTGCGGTTCGGTGTTCGAGGGAAGAGAGAGCGGTGAGAGAGCGAGATCAGGTTCGCATCGATCGGGGGAGCAGCGTGCGCTCCAGAATTTCCAGGAGGGCAAGTACGAGGATCGTGAGCACGGCGGCCGGGACGGTTCCCTCCAGGATCAGTCCCAGGTTCGCCCGCCGGATGCCCGTCAGGATCGGCTGGCCGTAGCCGCCGGCGCCGATGAGAGCGCCCAGCGTGGCCGTCCCGATGTTGATTACGGCGGCGATCTTCACGCCGGCCAGGATCGAGCGCGCCGCCAGCGGGATTTCCACGCGAACGAGCTTCGACGCCGCGGAGAGCCCGAGGGCTTCGGCCGACTCAACCAGGGGGCGCGACAGGTCGTTCAGCCCGGTGTAGGTGTTCCAGACGATGGGAAGGAGGCTGTACAGGAAAAGGGCCAGCACGGCCGGGAGCTGCCCCACCCCCAGCGGCGGCACCATCACGGCGAGGAGGGCGAGGGAGGGAATCGTGTAGATGATGCCGACCACGAGAAGAACGCCCGGGCCGACGATGCGCGACTTGGCCGCCAGGATGCCGAGCGGGATCCCCAGCAGAATGGCGAGCCCCAGCGACAGCCCCACGAGAACGAGGTGTTCCTCCGTCCGGACGCCGACTCGTTCCATCCGGCTCGGCGTCTCGGCGGTTGCCTCCAGGTTGAGCGCCTCGTTCAGGTAGTTGGCCGCGACGACCGGTTCGTCCACCTGGTCAATCTTGGCGCGGGCGTTGAGGCCCTGCATGGTCTGCTCCGAGAAACGGCCCTCCAGCTGCTGCAGTCCGGCCTCGGCGGCGGCCGGAAGATCCGTCCGGTACAGCAGGATGGCCTCGTAGGTCCCGAAGTAGTCCCGGTTGTCCTCCAGCACGCGGATGTCGTACTGTTCGATCTCGGCGTCGGTCGAGTACAGGTCGATCGCGTCGAGCGAGCCGTTGACGAGGCCCCGGTAGCCGAGATCGTGGTCGACGCCGCGGGCGTCCTGCGGCAGGTTGTACGCGTCCTGCAGCCCCGGCCATCCGTCGCTCCGGTCCATAAACTCGTTCGAGAAGCCTAGCTGCAGCTCCGGATGCCGGCGCAGATCGCCGATCGTGCGGAGGTCGAGCGAGTCGGCAAGGTCGGCGCGGACGCCGATCGCGTACGTGTTGTTGAACCCGAGCGGCTCGGTCATGGCGACGCCGTACCGGGCCAGGGTGTCGGCCAGCGTCGAGCGCGTCCCCCCCGACTCGGCGAGAATCTCCTGAATGAGCGTCCCGGTGTACTCCGGGTACACGTCGATATCTCCGCGCACGAGGGCGTCCCACAAGAACCGAGACCCGCCCAGTTGAGAGCGGTGCGCAACCTCGAACCCACGCGCCTGCATCACGTCGACCGCCATCCAGCCGAGAATGACGTTCTCGGTGAACTTTTTCGACCCGACCGTCAGGCTGGAGTCCGCCGGCTGGGCCTGCGCCGCCGGCCGGGCGGCCAGAGAGAGCCCCAGCACCAGGGCGATTCCCGACAGGAGGCGCGAGAAGGGGAGCGAAAAAGCGAGCGTCATGCGGGCGTGCAGAGAACGGAGACGAAGAACTGCGGGGGATGCCGGAAGCGGCGCGCAGGGGGACGGAAGGGGGTTCTCCGTCCTTCCGCGTCCCCTCCGTCGATGTATGGCGCTCATCCTTCGATCATTCTTCGAGATGTTCGAGTGGAGCGCGCTGGGCCTGGATGAAGTCCTCCACGAACGGCGACGACGGGGCGTGAACGAGGGCGTGCATAGAGCCGCGCTGCACGATTCGGCCCCGACGCAGCAGGGCGACGGCGTCCCCGAAGTACCCGGCCTCTCCGATGTCGTGCGTGACGAGGACGACCGTCTTGCCGAGATCGCGGAAGATCGACCGCAAATCGTCCTGCAGGTCTGCGCGGATCATCGGGTCGAGAGCGCCCAGGGGTTCGTCCAGCAAAAGCACGTCCGGGTCCAGCATGAGGGCACGCATGAGGCTGACGCGTTGCCGCTGCCCACCGGACAGTTCGCTCGGGTACTGTTCGAGGCGGTTGGGAGGGAGTTGGACGAGGTCGGTCAGCTCCGCGATCCGGGCATCGACCCGGTCGTCGGGCCATCCCAGGTGGCGGGCGAGAAGCGCTGCATTGCTGCGTCCGGTGAGGTGGGGGAAGAGCCCGCCTTCCTGAATGACATATCCCATTCGATGCCGCAGAGCGTGCGTCGACGCCTGCTCGACGGGGGTGCCGTCGAACGTCACCGCGCCGGCGGTCGGCGTGATGAGGCCGTTCATTAGGCGGAGGAGGGTCGACTTTCCGCTGCCGGACGGTCCGATGAGAACGGTCGTTTGCCCGGCTTCGACGGTGAGGTCCACGTCGTCTACGGCAACGGTGTCGCCGTAGTGCTTCGAAACGCCGGTCAGAGTGATCATGGGAGGAAGCGGACGGCAGGGAGGATGAGGCGGGAGGGCGAACGCAGAGGCCCGGTTAATCCGGCGTGAAACCGGACAGGAAACGAGACGGGAGCAGGATCAAGACGGCGGTGCGCTCGTCTGACCGTATTGCTTTCGAAGACGATTCCTGCTGCGCAGGCCGTCTCGCACAGCGCGCCGGTACGCACAGGCAGAAAGTACAGGTAGACAAAGCCAACGTAGCTCAGTTGGTAGAGCAGTCCCCTCGTAAGGGACAGGTCACCGGTTCGAGTCCGGTCGTTGGCTCCGCACCCCGCCTCGTTCTGCGACGAGGCGGGGTTTTTTGTGCGCGAAACGGTTGTGGCGCGGAGTTGGCGTAGCGCGGCGCCGGTGCGGCGGGGGGCAAAACGCCAGGCGGCACCGACATTCGCCGTTTGTAGAGGCTCCTCGCACGGCTTCTTCGGACCGGCTCCTCCGGAACTGCCCTTTCGCATGTCAGGGCGCGTGCTTCCCGCTCACGGCGCGCTGTCCGTCTCGCGTACACCGAAACGAGGCCCCGCGGTCGGCCACGTCCACCAGGCCGTCGCGGGCAAGACGCTGCAGCGCGGCCTGGATGGACCGCGGCCCCATACCGACAGACCGAGCCAGAGCGTACAGGTCGGCGCTGCCCTCTTCGGACAGCGTGTTCAGAATGTCCGTTTCGACGTCGGAAAGATCGGTTCGAGCCATGGCACGGCAGGGTCGGCGCGGCAGGATCGGCGCAACGGGCGAAGCAAGTGCCGGAAGGGGTGGCGCCGACTACTCGTCGTCTTCGTCTTGCGCGCTGGCGTCCGGTTCGGGCACGCTTCCCGGACCGATGCCCGGAACGGCCATGTCGCCGCGAACCCAGTCCCAGGCCTCTTCTTCGTCGTCCTCGTCGAACGATTCGACGCTGCTCTCCGGGAAGAGAAAGCGAATCTTTTCGGCGAGAGGATCCCACACGTCGTCGCCGAGGACGGCCACCTTGTCGACGTTCTGCACGTGGCGGAGATCAAAGGCGAGATCCTCCCACCCTTCCTCCGGTTCCCATCCGTCGACTCCGTCAACCTGAAAGAGGAATCGCACCGTCGTGTACTTTTCAAGCGGCTCTCGAACGTGCGACGCCAACCCGTCGAGGTCGTCCTCGGTCAGCGTGTTGCTCAGTTTGATGCCGCAAATGTTCTGATCCGGCGACTCAAGCGTGTCGTGCATGGACTGAAGGAATGGGTGAGGGAAGAGTCCGCGTAAACCAGACCGGGCGGGGCGGGCACAGCGTCTGCCTTCGCGAAGCCATGCGCAGGGGGCCGGCAGGGCTGCTGAGCCGCCCGACGGACGCCGGGCAGGCGGCTGTTCGCAACCGCACATGCTGTGTATGACCGCTGCCTCGCCCCGTTGACGAAAAAACGCAACGATGTTGTTGCCCCGGCAGATCCCGAGTCCACTGCCCGCCGGTCCACTGTCCACCGTAGGCGTCGACCCGAAGGTGGTTCCGCCCTCCCGCCGCAGCGCGTTCCGCAACGTGCGGCAAACGCACGCCCAGACGCTTCGCTCGGCCCTTTCTCCCGCCGGGCTCCTCCCGGTTTTGCTTCCCCCGAGCACGCCGGTGGAGAGCGCCCGCAGAAAACCCGGAAAAAAGAGGTCACCCTGGCGAACAGGGACCGATCCGAAGGAGGACGGGGGCTGGGCCTCGTGCCGAGGGCATTCGGCCGTTTCCGCTTGAAACTGTTGTGGGGGGTGCTCGATCTTACCATACCGTACTGCAACGGCTGGTAACGGCCGTCAGACGAGACGGAAATTGTCCGTTGACTTCCAGGAATCGAGAACTCACAACCCGCACAAGCCGCCCCTGAGCGGGGAGGGTACAGTCATGAACCGACGCGTGAAACGACAAATACTGATTGCGGCCGGCATCTTGGTCGGCATCTTTACGATCTTTGCGATTCTGGGACAGGTGGCGTAGCGGCCCCCGATTCGGAGGGCACGGAGCGAACGACCGAAACCCTTCTCTGCGTCCCCCCGTGCATAGTCGGTCCGCCTTGAGCCCGGTTTCTTCGCGGTGCACGGGGAGAGGTACGCATTCTCTGCCGGTTGATTCGCTTCGCTGATGTCCGTAGATCTTCCGATTGAAGAAGTCCTTCCGGACCTCAAAGACGTGCTGGGCGACCGCTCGGAGGCGGTGCTGCAGGCCCCGACGGGGGCGGGGAAGACGACGCGGGTTCCGCTCGCGCTTCTGAGGGAGGACTGGCTGGACGGGCACAAGATCATCGTGCTCGAGCCGCGTCGCCTGGCCGCGCGGGCCGCTGCGCGGCGCATGGCGTCGACGATCGGCGAGCAGGCTGGGGAGACGGTCGGCTATCGCGTCCGGATGGATACCCGCGTCAGCAACCGGACGCGCATCGAGGTCGTCACCGAAGGGGTCCTCACCCGAATGCTCCAGGACGACCCCGCGCTCGACGAAACCGGGTGCGTCATCTTCGACGAGTTCCACGAGCGCAACCTGCAGGCCGACCTGGGGCTCGCGCTCGCCCTGCAGGCCCAGCAGGTGGTACGCCCGGACCTGCGCATCCTGGTGATGAGCGCCACGCTGGACACCGGGCCCATCGCCGACGTCCTGGGGCCGGAGGACGGGTCGGCTCCCCTCATCGAGAGCGAAGGCCGCTCCTACCCGGTCGACGTCCACTACGCCGACGACAATCCGACCCGCGGACGCCGGCGCATCGAAGACGCCGTCGCCGCAAAGGTGCAGGATGTCCTCCGCGAGGAAGACGGGAGCGTGCTGGTGTTTCTTCCCGGGGCGGGAGAGATCAAGCGCACGGAATCCCGCCTGGAAGAGGCCGCGCTGCCGGACGACGTCGAGCTGCACCCGCTCTTCGGCAACATGCCGGCGAAAGAGCAGGACGCGGCCATCGAGCCGGCGCCTGAAGGCACGCGCAAGGTCGTCCTGTCAACCGACATCGCCGAGACGAGCCTTACGATCGAGGGCATTCGCGTCGTCGTTGACAGCGGACTCGTGCGCACGCCGCGCTTCGATCCGCAGAGCGGGATGACGCGTCTGGCGACGGTGAAAGTCTCGAAGGCCTCCGCCGATCAACGGAAGGGACGGGCGGGCCGGACGAGTCCGGGCGTGTGCCACCGGCTGTGGACGCGCCACACGCACCAGCACCTGAAGGCGCACACGCCGCCGGAGATCGCCAACGCAGATCTCGCGCCCCTCGCTCTGGAGTTGGCCTCGTGGGGGACGCACGATCCCGCCGAACTCCGCTGGCTCGACCCCCCTCCCGAAGGAGCCTACGACCAGGCCCGGGATCTTCTGCGTCGCCTCGGTGCGCTCGACGCGTCCGGCGACATCACCGAGCACGGGCGCCGCATGGCCGAGATCGGCCTGCATCCGCGCCTCGCCCACATGCTGCTGAACGGCGAGATGCTGGAACACGGTGCCGTGGCGTGCGATCTGGCGGCGCTCCTGAGCGAGCGCGACATCTTTAAGGGGCAGGGCGAGGCCCCGGACGTCGACCTGCGCCTGCGCCTCGAATCGCTGCACCGCCTGCGCCGCGGAGACCGCCCGACGCCGAATCACGCCCGTGACTATATGGTGCCCTACGGCGCCGTCGGTCGCGTCCGCAAGGTGGCCGACCACTGGCGGCAGAAAATGAACGTCTCCCGCAACAAAACCGGCGACGTGGAGGCGTGCGGCCTGCTTACCGCATTTGCGTATCCGGACCGCATCGCCCAGCGCCGGACCGGCGCCTCGGCCGGACACGCCGGGCGCTTTCGGCTCTTCAACGGCCGCAGCGCGGAGCTCCCGAAGCCCCAACTCCTCTCGGATGCCGACTACCTCGTCGCCGCCCACGTCGACCGCCGGCGCGGGGAGAACCGGATTTTGCTGGCGGCCCCGATTGCGGAAGACGACCTGACCGACTACTTCGGCGATCAGATCGAGGTGGAAACGGACGTGGGGTGGGACGCCGACGCGCAGCTCGTCCGCGCCCGTCGCCGGGAGCGCCTCGGCGCCGTCATCCTGCAGGATGCTCCGCTTCCCGACCCGGATCCCACCGAAGTGGCCGAGGCGATGGTCGAGGGCGTCCGCCAGGAGGGCCTCGATCTGTTGAAGTGGACGAAGAAGGCGCGCCAGCTTCAGAACCGAATCGTCTTCCTGCATCATCACCTCGGCGAGGACGACTGGCCGGACGTCCGCCGCGAGACGCTGCTGGAGATGCTGGACGAGTGGCTGACCCCGCACGTCTACGGCATGAAGCGCGCCGACGACCTGAAGCAGCTCCACGCGACGCAGCTCCTGCAGGACATGCTGTCGTGGGAGCAGCGCGATCGCCTCGACGACCTCGCCCCCACGCACGTCACCGTCCCCAGCGGCAACCGCCGCCCGATCGACTACTCCGACCCGGAGCGTCCGGTCCTCGCTGTGCGCCTGCAGGAGATGTTCGGGAAGACGGACACCCCGCGCATCGCCGGCGGACGCGTCCCGCTCACGCTCCACCTGCTCTCTCCCGCCCAGCGCCCGGTTCAGATCACGCAGGACCTGGCCAACTTCTGGGACGACACCTACTACGACGTCCGCAGAGACATGCGCGGCCGCTACCCGAAGCACTACTGGCCCGACGACCCCCTCTCCGCCACCCCGACGGCGAAGTCGAAGAAGGGGTAAGGAGCCGGGTTGAGGGTTGTGGGTTGTGTATTGTGTATTGTGCGTTGTGTGTGATGGATGGGAATCGTGAGTCGTGGGTCGTGAATGGTAGCTCGTGAAACATGCGTCGGAGGTGTTGCCGCGTGCATCGGCTTTCCCGAAGACGCCCGCTGTGTCTTCGCTATGGCCAATCGCATTGGCCACGACAGCCGACGGTGTGTTCGGCACAGCGCCCCGACCTCCGGCACTCCGACAGGGGAAAGCTGCGCCGGGAGGCGTCGTTCCTCTTCTGAAGAAGCAAGTGGACGGGGAGAAAATTCTACCTGCGACTGAGATTTTCCTCAGACTGATGTTGACGTATTTTGCAAGAGCACAGCACGGTGAGCGGTCAGGCGGGAGAGTGGCAGAAAGAGTTCGAACGCTGGATCATGCGTCGGAGCATGGCGCCGATGTGTTGCCATGACTCATCGATCTCGCGGTACTCGTCTTCCTCGATATACCCGCAATCGAGAGCAAAATCGAGCCAGGACTGCGTTTCGTTCGCTTCCGCCAGTGCCTGGTTTATCTTGTTGACGAAGTCTGCTTCATACCGCCGGCGTGTCCACGCCTCTGCGATCAGTGCGCCAACCCCTCTTGACGAGCGCCGGATCTGATCGGTTAGCGCAAACATTTCTGCTTTTGGGAACCGGGCGGTGAGCAGGAACAGCCGCTTTGCCTCTTTCCGAGTATGTTGGTAAACCGTGAGATCACGGAATGTCTTTGCGTATGCCACGACAATCGTTCATGGTGATTGTGAATAAGTGGGCGTTCCCTCAGAAGACCCACTTAACCCATCCATCATAACGTCGTCTCTCACGACGAACGACTCACGATTGACGACTCACGATTCCCGTGCCCCCATGCCTCCTCCCATCCGCGTCGAGCGAAGCGGTGCGGTGACGACGATCGTGCTGAATCGTCCCGAGCGGCGGAATGCGATCGATCCGGCGATGGCAGAGACGCTCGCGGATGCGTTTCGGGCATTCGAGGCGGACGACGACGCGGCCGTTGCGGTCCTCGCCGGCGCCGGCGGGCACTTCTGCGCGGGGGCCGACCTGAAAGCCGTCGCGGAAGGGGACGTCCATGCCGTCGACCCCGACCCGTCCGCCGACGGCCCCCTCGGCCCGACGCGACTTCGCCTGTCCAAACCGGTCATCGCCGCGGTTTCGGGGTATGCGGTGGCCGGGGGACTCGAACTCGCCTGCTGGGCCGATCTGCGCGTCGTCGAATCCGACGCCGTCTTCGGCGTGTTCTGCCGGCGCTTCGGCGTTCCGCTCGTCGACGGCGGCACGCAGCGCCTCCCCCAGATCATCGGCCTCGGACGCGCCCTCGACCTGATCCTCACCGGCCGGCCCGTCGAGGCGGACGAGGCTGAGCGCATCGGGCTTGCCACCCGGGTCGTCGATCCCGGAACCGCGTGGGAAGAAGCGGAGACCCTCGCCCGCACCCTCGCCGCCTTCCCCCAGACCTGCCTGCGGAGCGACCGGGCGGCCGTTTACCGGGGACTGGACGCCACGGAGGAAGAGGGACTCTCTCTGGAGGCGCGTCTCGGGCGCGAGGTGCTCGACAGCGGCGAAACGGCCGAGGGCGCCCGCCGCTTCACCGAAGGGGAGGGCCGCCACGGAACGTGACGGCTGCAACCGTCCGGTTCACCCTCCCGCGCAATCCCGACGCCCAAACCTCGAACATTCCAACGTCCAAACGTCCAACGCCCAAACGTCCAACGCTCACTGCGCACCGCCCCAGGCGCGACCCGGACGCTTGCTTTCAAGCGGGGCGTTTGGGATGATGGACGTCGTTGCACTGGCTCTCCTTCTCGACTGGTATCGTCATGGACGACGATTCGTCTGATTCATCGGCCCCTTTGTCGGCGACCCGCGTCGGCGTCGACGTCGGCGGGACGTTCACCGACGTTCTCACGATCGACGACGACCGGGTGCAGGTCCGTAAGATCCCCACCTCCGACCCGCAGCACGACGCCGTGGTGGCCGGCGTCGGGGCGCTCGACGTTCCCTCCGATGCGACCGTCGTTCACGGGACGACCATCGCGACGAACGCGCTGCTGGAGCGACGCGGGGCGCGAACGGCCCTGATCACGACCGAAGGCTTCCGGGACGTGGCGGTCATCGGACGGCAGAACCGGCCCGACCTCTACGACCTGCAGCCCTCCCGCCCCGAGCCGCTCGTCCCCCAAGACCTGCGCCACGAGATCACCGAGCGCATCGGGGCGGACGGCGAGGTGATCGTTCCGCTCGACGAGATCACGACCCACTATCTCGTCGATACGCTGCGCGGGCAGGGCGTGGAGAGCATCGCCGTCGTGACGCTCTTCTCGTACCGGAACGCGACGCACGAAGCCCGCATCGCCGAAATCCTCCGCGACCGCCTGCCGGAGGTGCCGGTCACCGTAAGCCACGAGATTCTTCCGGAGTACCGGGAGTACGAGCGGATGGCGACGACGATCGTCAACGCCTCCGTGCGCCCGGCCGTCGAGCGCTATCTGAACAAGCTCTCCGTTGCCCTCGGGGAGCGACCGATTCGAATCATGCAGTCGAACGGCGGCACGATCGATCTCTCGACGGCCGCCGAGCAGGCCGCCCGGCTGGCGCTCAGCGGTCCGGCGGCGGGCGTCGTGGGGGCGCTCGGCGTGGCCCGCCCCGCCCTCGAAACCGAGCATCCCTCGCTCCTCACGCTCGACATGGGGGGCACGAGCACGGATGTGGCGCTCTGCGAGGGAGCCGTGCCGCGAACCACCGAGCACGAGATTGCCGGGCAGCCGCTCCGCCTGCCGTCCGTGGACATCCAGACCGTCGGGGCCGGCGGCGGGAGCATCGCCCGGGTCGACACGGGCGGCAGCCTGCGGGTCGGGCCGGAGAGCGCCGGGGCGGAGCCCGGTCCCGTCTGCTACGGGCGCGGCGGCACGAAGCCGACGGTGACGGACGCCCACCTCGTCCTCGGCCGCCTCCACCCCGACTACATCCTGGGAGGAGACGACACGCTCTCGGTTGATGCAGACGCCGCCGAAGAGGCCGTCGGACGGCTCGCCGATCGCCTCGATCTCTCCGTTGAAGAAGCGGCCCTCGGCATCCTCCGAATCGCGGACGCCACCATGGAGCGGGCGCTGCGCCGCGTATCGGTGGAGCGAGGCCACGACCCGCGCGGTTATGCGCTGACGCCGTTCGGCGGGGCGGGGCCCCTCCACGCCGCGTCGCTGGCGGAAGCACTCGGAACCGACCGGGTCTTCGTGCCGCCCACCCCCGGCGCCCTCAGCGCCCTCGGCCTCCTGGTGGCCGACGTTACGTACGACACCGCCCGCGCGCTCTTGCGTCCGGCGGCCGACCTCATGAACGATCCCCGCCCGCTCGAAGGGGCGCTCGTGGACGGGTGGAAGGAAGTCCAATCCGTTCTGGAGCGGGAGGCCCTGCAGATCGAGGCCGAGGTGGACGCCCGCTACAAAGGGCAAAGCTACGAGTTGAGCGTTCCGCTTCCGGTGGAGGAGGTGGGGCCCGCCTCGGAGTCTTCGCTCCTGCCCCGCGCGGTCCGCGACGCCACGGAGGAGTTCCACGAGCGGCACCGATCGCGGTACGGCCACGCCGACACGGACGAACCGGTCGAGATCGTCGCGCTGCGGGTGCGGGGGCGCATCCCGACCGCCCCGCCGGACCTCCCGACCGAGCCGGAGACCGACGCGCCGCTGGAGAAGGCCGTCCTGGAACGCCGCCCGGTCTGGTTCGACGCGGACGGACCGGTCGAGACGACCGCCTACGCCCGCGAGGATCTCCATCACGGACACGCGTTCGAGGGGCCGGCGATCGTTCATCAGTACGACACGACGGTGACCGTGCCGCCCGGATGGCACGTTCGCGTCGATGCCCTGCGCTGCCTGCAGATGACGCGGGACGAAACGTAACGTCCGCGAAGCTGGCCGTCCTGTTCGGCGAGTCGCCGGGCTCCTGCGCACCGCCCGTCGCCGACCGTCTGCCCGCGTCCGTCCGCGTCCGTCTCGAGGGACTGGTCATCGCCGGCAGCCGATGTGTTGTATGAACGACGCCGCGGAAACCCCCGCGGTGCGGGTGCAGCCCGACTGCGCACCGGCCGTCCCGGCGTTCTCCCTTCGGACCCCTTCCTGCATCCCCTGACGTCCCGCCCCTGCGTTCCGTCCGGTTCCAGTTTGTCCGGCGCGGCGGTGCCGGACGTTTCGATCTTCGTGTTTCCCCGTCATGGCTTCCGATTCTTCGTTCGAGGACTGGTGCCGACGCCTCCGACAATCGGACCGGGAGGCGTATGCCGCCGTCTTCGACGCCATGCACCCCCCCCTTTTTCGGTACGTGCGGTCGATCACGAACGACGCCTCCGCGGCCCGGGACATCACGCAGGACGTGTTTGTGAAGCTGTGGGAGAGCCGCCGGTCGCTCGACCCGGATCAGTCCCTGAAGGCCTACCTCTACCGCACCGCCCGCAACCGCGCCTACAATCACGAGCGCAACCGGCGCACCCGCACCGACAAAGAAGACGACGTGCGCGCCGACTCGCCGGCCCAGCCGGCGCCCCATACCGCCCCGGACGAGGTCGTCGACGCCCGCATGCTCGACAAGCGGCTCCGGCGGTGGATCGACGACCTGCCCGGCCGGCAGCGCGAGGCCCTCTCTCTCAGCCGATTCGAGGGCCTCAGCCACGAGGCCATCGCCGAGATCATGGATATCTCGCCGCGGACCGTCAACAACCACATCGTGCGGGCTCTGAAGTCCCTCCGCCAGAACGTTCACGCCTATGAACCCGGACTGTTAGACTCATGAGTGCTCACGAACCGTCCTCCCTGCCGCCGGATCTGCGCGAGCGGCTGCGCGAGGAACCTGTACCGGAACGGGCCGATCTGGAGGCGCTCTGGGAGCGGCTCGGCTCCCTGCGCCGGGACGACGAGGTCCCGGAGACGGGCGCTGCGTGGCAGGCTCTGCAGGAGCGCCTGGCCGACCATCCGGCCGACCAATCGGCCGACCGTTCGGACCCGTCGTCCCGCCCCGCCCCGACGGGCCCGACCAACCACCAGGCCGATCGGGCACCGGCCGATCGCGCGCCGCAGCCCGCAGGCAGGGGCGAGGGCGCCGCCCGCTCGTCGCATCGATGGGCGGGGCCGTGGACGGTCGCCGCCGTGCTTCTGGTTCTCGTGCTGGGAGGAATGTGGGCCTGGAGCCTGCCGGTCACCGTCACCGCCCCGCCGGGGGAGCGCCAGACGGCCACGCTGCCGGACGGATCGACCGTTCAGCTCAACAGCGAATCCTCACTCTCCTATGCCCGCAGCTTCCGGGCGTGGCCGTTTGGGGACGCGGAGACGCGCACCGTCCACCTCGACGGGGAGGCCTTCTTCGACGTTCGGGACGGGGAGCAGCCCTTCGTCGTCGAGACGGCGGATGCGCACGTCCGGGTGCTGGGAACGCAGTTTAACGTGCGCGCCGACCGGGGGGCGCAGACGGGAACGCGCGTGACCGTCTCGAGCGGCCGGGTTCGCGTGTCGTCCGTCCGGAACGCCGGCGCCGCCGTCGTGCTCGATGCGCCGGGCCAGTCGAGTACCGTGGCGAACGCCTCCGCCCGCCCGAGTCGGCCCGAACCGGTCGACCTGGAGCGAGCCCTCGTGTGGCGCGACGGTGGCTTCGCGGTCACCGACCGGCCGCTTACCGACATCGTCCGCGAACTGGAGCGCCGGTACGGAGTGCAGATCCGCATCGACGCCTCCGTGCAGAACCCCTCCGCGCCGCTCTCGCTCTACTATCCGACGGCGACCGGCGTGGAAACGATCGTCAGCGATCTCTGCACCGCCCGTGGGCTGAACTACCGGCCCACGAGCCGCGGTCTCTTAATCTACGATCCGTGATGGCTGCGTCGCGTACGGCCCAGCTCGCCGCGCACGACTCGCCCATCCGCATCAGACTCGACCCGCCGTTCTCGACCGGCTTTGCCGGAACGGGCCGGTCTCCCGCAGGGTACGGATGCGGAACGACCGCGCGCGGCCGGGCGTCTCGACGGTCCTGCGGTTCGTCTTGCTTCTCGCGACGCACGGACGCCCGAACCCGGCCCGAACCCGGCCCGTCTCCCCGGCGCCTGCGCCCTTCCGCTCTCTTTCGCCGTCCTCGCTGCCGCCTATGCATCGGCCGACGGACCCGTCCCTGTCTGAATCGTCGAACGCGTCTCCGTGCCGGCAGCGTCCCGGGACGGCGGCCGTCTGGGTCCTCGCCTTCGCGCTCTCTCTCGCGGCCATGGGGGGCGGCAGGACCGCTCGCGCACAGGATACCGGGCGAGAGGCGTCCACCCACGCGCCCGCGGCGGTCTCGATGACGTTTCGGGACGTCCGGCTCGCCCGCGCCCTCGAACGGATCGCCTCCGCCACCCGCAGCAGCCTCGTCTACGACAGCGACCTCGTCCGCGGGCACCGCGTGTTCTGCTCGGCCACCGACGCCTCGGCGACCGATCTCCTCCGCTGCGTGCTGCGCGACGTGCCGATCGACTTTATCATCACGTCGACCGGCACGTACATCCTCGTCGAATCGGCACGGCAGGAGCCCGCCGCGGCGACCGTCGCCGGCCGCGTCGTGGATGCCTCCACGGGGGAGCCCCTCGCGAATGCGAACGTGCTCCTCGCCGACGCGTCGACCGGCGCGGCGACGAGTGCAGGCGGGCTCTTTCACTTTTCCTCGCTCGTTCCGGGCACCCATCGGATTGTGGTGACGCACGTCGGCTACGAGACGCAGGTCGACACCGTGACGGTTGCACCAGGCGAGCGGGAGCGGCGGCGGATTGCCCTGAAGATGAAGACGATCCCGGCGGAGCCGGTCGTCGTCGACGGAATCCGGCGTCGCCTACCGTCCGGCGGACTCGGAGAGGCGGCGCTGTCGGGGGCGGACCTCCAGGCGACCGGAACGGGGGGGACGCCCGACATCGCGCGGTCGATGGGGCGGAGGGTCGGACTGACGACGGGCGGGCCGTTGGCCGACCTCTACATCCAGGGGAGCGGGAGCGGGGAGCACCAGGTCGAGCTCGACGGCGTGCCGGTGCGCAACCCCGTCAGCGTCGGCCGCCTGCTCAGCGCCTTCAGCCCGCTCGCCCTCGGCCGCCTGACGACGCACAAGGCCGGCTTCGGCGTGATGGAGGGCAGCCACCTGTCGGGCGTCGTCGACATCGAGCACGACCTGCGGCGCCGCCAGCCCGCGTACGCCACCGTGCAGGCCGACCCGATCAGCCTGAACGCCCGCCTGCAGACGCCGCCGTCGGCATCGGTTGGCGGAGAGGACGTCACCGCCATGGCGGCGGGCCGCGTCGGGATGTGGGGCGTCTACCGCGACCCGACCCTCCAAGGGCTCATCGAGCGCTGGTCGACCCTCGATCCGATCCTGGCCGCTGCCTGGCGCGACGAGGGCGGACTGGCCCCCGGCGCCACGCTTCCGGAGAGCCGGGCGCGGCCCACCACGCGCCTCTACGATCTGCACGGCGCCGTTCGATTCGACCTGAGCGCCTACCGGTCTCTGACCGTTTCGGCCTACCGGGGATACAGCGCCCTGGGGGCCGACCTGACGCTCGCTTCCGCCGCGACGCCCGACCAAGGGCTGCAGGGGAGCCCGGAGCCGCCGGAGGACTCCGGCACGCCGGTGCCGACCTACGACCGGCTCGCCTGGAGCAACACGGCCGCGCAGGTCCGCTACGACCAGCTCGTCGGCGCCCGCACCGCGCTATCGATCCAGGGGTTCCTCAGCCGGTATGCATCGGAGTCCCGCTACGAAACCGGCCTTTTGCAGGTGCCGGAAGGGGGCGATCCGTCGCGTGAAGCGGCCCTCGACGCCGTCCCCCGAGAAACGAATCGCGTGACGGAGGCCGGGGTCGAGGCCCGGGCGGACGTCAGCCTCTCGGCGTCGACGCGCCTGAGCCTGGCAGCGGACGCCCGCTACCTCACGAGCCGGTTCCGGATCGGGAACGCCTTCGTCCCGTCGCTCGACCACGAGGTGTGGGGTGCCCGGGGCAGCTTCGCCGCACGGGCGACCACCACCCTCGGGCTGCACACGACCGTCGAGGCCGGCACGCGCCTGACCTACGTTCCGGGCCGCCGGACCGTCTACGCCGAACCGCGGGCGGCGCTTCGCTACGACCGCAGCGTCTCCGGCCTCGGCGACCTGGCGGTTCGCCTCGCGGGCGGGCTCTATCGCCAGTACACGAACGAATTCGACCTGAGCCGGGACGGTGCCACGGCCGTCGTCCCAACGACCCACATGTGGCTGCCGGTCGACGCGTCGCTTGCTCCGCAACGGGCGATGCACCTCGCCGGAGAGGCGCTCTGGATGCCGTCCGATCCCTGGAGTCTGCGCCTGGAAGGGTACGTCAAGTGGCAGCCGCGCCTTCTCGCGATCGACTACCCGGCGTTGCAGGAGGTGGAGACGACCGGTCTCGCCTCCGAGGAGCCGCTGGACCAGGCGGATTTCATCGCCGAGAGCGACGGCCGGGCGACCGGGCTCGGGGCGCAACTCCGCTACGAGGCCGACGCCCTCGACCTGCGTGCGTCCTACACCTACAGCATCGCCCGCCGCACCGTCCCGCAGCGCTTCGGCGACGAGCGCATCCCGGCGCCGTGGAACGAGCCCCACCGCGCCACGCTCTCCGCCACCCTTCCGATTGCCGGCGGCCTCTCCGCACGGGTCCGCGCCGACGGGATCTGGGGACGCCCGTGGGGCTACCGGAAGGCGTACTACGACTATCTCGCCCCGGCCCGCTGCACGGAGGGCTCCGCCTGTGCGCCCACCCGCTTCGCAACCGCCAGCCTGTCGTCGTCCGTGCTCGACGAGGTGCCCGCCGAGACGTTTGCCGACCCGGGCGACGACGTGCTTCCCCCGCTCGTTCGCGTCGACGCCGGCCTGTCCTACGGGCGGACCTGGGGCAGCGTGCACCTGCAGGCCCGGGTGGACCTTCTCAATCTTCTCGACCGGGACAACGTCGTCGAATGGCGCTACCGCTCCCGCCCGGACGGCCGGTTCGAACGCTTCGCCCGCACCCTCCCCGGCCGCTACCCGGTCGTCTCCCTCCGCATCGGGTACTGAGGGGTTGGGTTTCGGGTTGAGGGTTGGGAGTTGTTGGTTGTGTGTTGCGGGTTGTGTGTTGTGGGTTGTGTGTTGGGGAGTTCGCCGCTTCCCCGTCTCCCCGCCTCCCCGTCTCCCCGATTCCCCGTGAGTGCGCCTACGCGACATCGACGCCTTCGAGTCGCGGCAGCACGTCCCGCCCGATCCGGCGGACCTCCTCCAGCATCGGGCTGCATTGAAGGAGGACGAGATCGAGGCCGACGTCGGCGTACTCCTGCAGCCGTTCGGTGATCTGGTCGGGCGTCCCGACGAGGTCGGGGCGAAGGCCTCGGTTGGAGACGGAGTAGTCCTTCAGGTCAACCTCGGAATCGAGTTCGGAGTTGTCCACGAAGTCGTCGTAGCTGTCGTAGCCCTCGGCCTCGTAGTCGATCGTCGTGATCCGATCCAGTTCGGCCTGGGCTTCGTCCTCGGTGTCGCGGCAGATCACGTACGCGGCCATGCCGAAGCGCATCGCGTCCGGGTCGAAGCCGGCCTCGGCGCGGCGGCGGCGCATGTCCTCGATGTCGCCGGCGATTTTGTCGGGCGTCCCGCCGTGCATCAGGTAGTGATCGCAGTGATTCGCGATCATGGTGCGGCCCTCCTCCGATCCGCCGCCGGCGTAGACGGGGATGGAGTCCTGCACGGGTTTCGGCTCCATGATCGTGTTCTGGACGGAGTAGAAGTCGCCGTCGAACGTAACCTCTGCCTCCGTCCACATCCGCTTCATGATGTCGATGAACTCCCGGGAGCGGCGGTAGCGTGCGTCGTGGTCGAGCCAGTCGCCCACGTACATCTTCATTTCCTCCTCCCACCAGGCGGAGACGAGATTGATTTCGAATCGGCCGCCGGAGATGTGGTCGATGTTGGCGGCCATCTTCGCCGAGACGGCGGGTTCGCGGAAACCGGGGCGGAGGGCGGCCATGAGGCGGATGTCGTCCGTGACTGCCGCCAGGGCCGAGGTCGTCGTCCAGCATTCGAGGCTGGGCGCGCGGGGGCCCTCGATGTCGTTCAGGTTCAACTCGGGGATGAGAATCGTCGAAAAGCCCGCCTCATCGGCGGCCTGCGCGACCGTCCGGTTGTAGTCGAAGGTCGGGGCCATCTTCTCGTCGGCCACGTTTCGCAGCCAGCCGCCGAAGATGGGAAGCCAAATGCCTACGTCGATCATTCCAGTATCGAGGTCGAATGCCAGGTGTCAAGTGGTGAGCGTGCATCGTCGTCATCTCCCCGGTTCCCCGTCTCCCCGTCTCCCCAATCCCCCATTCCGCCGATCACCCCATCCTCCAATCCGTCGTCAGACGACGGAGGCGAGGGCTTCGCGTTCGTGTTGCAGATAGGAGGCAACGGCCGACCAGGCGCTGCGGTCGGCGGCCGCTTCGATGTCGGGGTTGTAGTTCGTCGTTCCGTTGACGTCGTAGGTCCACCGCCGCCCCTCGTCGTCCTCGATGAACTCGATCCCGGCGATGTCGATGCGCTCGACCGCGAGAAACTGCACGTAGCGAGCGATGAGGTCCTCGGGCACGTCCGTTCGGAGGGAGAAGAGGGCGTCCTCGTCGTCGACCATACACCGCTCCCCGTCCGCTGCGGCCGCGGCGCCGTTCTCGCTGGCGTCGGTGCGGCAGGCCTCGGCCGGGCAGAGTTCGAAGCCGTCGCTCGCGTCGACGCGGACGGCGTACACGAATCGTCCCCCCACGAACTCGCACCGGGTGATCGTCTGGTCGCTCGACGGGATGTACTGCTGCAGCAGCGTGATGTGGTCGGGCGACGGCGTGAAGGCATCGGAGCGGACGTGCTGCTCGAACGCGTCGTGGGTTTCGAAGAGCTGCACGCCGAGCCCCTTTCCGCCCCGGTTGTGCTTGGTGACGAACGGTGTCGGCACGGTGCGGGCTGCCTCGACGAGAGCATCCGGCCCGCCGGCGACGGCCGTCGTGGGTGGGACGCGGAGGCCGGCGGCTTCCAGCGCCTGGTACTGCCGCACCTTGCTCATCTCCAGTTCGAACGCATCCAGGCCGTTGACGACGCGGCGACCGTGGCGCTTGAGCCGGGCCAGAAGCTGGCGGGTGTGATCAACGCTGGCCGTGTGCCCGCGGGTGTGAGACGACGCACTCATCCGGTTCAAGTAGATTCCTTCCTGCGGGGCGTCCAGCACGTCGAACGACCCGTCGGCGATGAACCGCTCTCTGAACGGGACGTCCGCAGCCGTAAGGGCGTCGAGAAGGGGAGCGAGCCACTCCTCGTTTTCGTGAAGAATCGTGACGGGCAGTCGAGACATCAGGGGGAAAGAAATCAGTGGGAGGCGGTGAGCGCGAGGAGCGCCGGATCGCGCGGGGCCTCGCGGCAGATCGCGCTACGAACGTCTCTCGCGGCGACGCGCCGGGGTGGGATAGGGGACGGTGAGAAACGAATGTTCGTTCGGATCGAAGTCGTCCGTGTTGCGCGTGACCAGCGTGAGGCTGTTTTCGAGGGCAACAGCCGCCTCGAGGGCGGCGGGCAGAGAAAACCCGTACTGCCGCCGGAGATCCGCGGCCCGATCGGCAACGGCCTGCGTAATGGGAAGGCACGGGATCGCGTTGAACAGGGCCCGGGCGCGCTCGTGATCCGTGGAGGCGTCGAGCCCCGACAGCACGCTGGCGCGCGATGCCGCTGAAACCACGACCTCGTCTCCGTGGGTTCGGACGTAGGACACGGCCGCGGGAACGTCCTGGAGCACGTCTATGAGAATGATTGCGTCGAGAAGGTAAGACCGCATGGAGGGCGGGGAGGCAAGGGTCCGAGAGACGAGGGTTACGACGAGAGACGGTCCCACTGCGCGCGTAGTTCGCGAAGGTACGTCTCGCCGTCTTCGGGGCGAGACCAGGCTCCGCGAGCTGCTTCGAGGGCCTCTTCCAGATCCGGCGCCGACGGGCGCGGGTCGTCCGAGGAGGTCGCATCGAGCGACTCCCACTCCTCAAGCAGGCGCTGCTGGAAGGAGTCCTCCTCCGACACCGACGGTGGAGGGTCGAAGCCTGCTTTAGCGGAGGAGCCGGCCGATGGTGCGGCCGATGGTGCGGTTGGGGGAGCGGACGGTTCCGGAGCGGTCGGGTCCGCCGAGCCGTGAGCGGACCGGTCGGCCGGGGGCGTCTTCGTCTCCGATTCGGCTCCCGGAGCAGGATCGCTCGAACGGGATTCAGAAGAGAGAGCCGCTAGGTACCCTTCCAGACGCAGCCAGTCTTCGTACCGGATCTGGACCGCGACCGGAGAGCCGGACTCGTCGGTGATGACGTGCTTCTCAATGTCGATCATGGCAGAGAGCCCCTCAGAGTGGCAGTCGGAGAATGGACAGGCGGCATCGGCGGCATGCGTTTCGCGCTGAAACGGGGAGCCTGAATTCGTCGGCCCCGGTGAGCGGTCTGGAAAAAGCGGAAAGGCCGGAAAGGAGCCGCCGGTCCCGGGGGGAACGGAACGACGGGTTTCGGCACCCCCTGTCCATTCGAAGGCAGACCATGCGCGAGCCGAACGCTTCGATCGCGCGTCAGACCCGTGTGTTTCGTTCCGTACAAGATGCTGTTCCGGTCTAGAGGGCGGTGGGAGAGGCTGCCGGCACCGCTCTTTGCGTATCCGCAACGGTTGGTGTACCCGCCACGGTCTGGAGTGTGCCGCCGGTCCGAAAGCGGGCGGTCGAGCGGGCGTCTTTCTCGATTGTATGCTCTGAAGCGTGTATGCTCTGAAGCGTTCGTGTTGCGGGTGTGCGTCTGCGAGAGGGGCGCGCCGTCCGGTTTCCTGGCGCGCCGTCCGGTTTTGGGAGCGATCTTCGGAGCGAACCTGCGCGGCGCAACCTGCGTAATGATGGATCGGGTCCACAACCAGTGCCCCGGCATGCCCGAAACGCGTGCTCTCCTCCAGCGCTGCGCGTCCGGTATGCGCCTCGTGCCTTTTGACTGCTGCACGCACGACCATGATTCCCACGTCCGGGTCCGGCAAGCCGACGATTGCCGTTGAGAGCGACGAGATCGAGATCATGATCGCCATTCGAGACGTCGCGCAGGACGTCGGGATCGATGCCAAGCGGGCGCAGACGTACGGGATCTGGACCGTCTGCTACCGCCGCTACTGTGAGAGTCACGAGATCCCCTGGTTGTGGATGGACAGCGTGTCCGATTTTATGACCTATCTGGAGGAACGCGCGGACGTCTCCCCGGTGGAGCGCGACCGGGCGCTGGACGGCATCATGTTTTACCTGACGGATGTGCGCCACATCCAGGACGAGGCCGACGCCGAACGCCTCGAGGGCCGCTGCCCGGAGTCGACGCGGAGCCTGTTCGCACAGCTTCTCCTCCGATGCGGCGTTCCGATCACGCAGGCCATTCAACTGCGGGCCAGCGACGTCGACATCCGAAACTCCGAAGTCGAAATCGGTAAAGATGAAACCGACCCCGACCGGTCGGTCACGGTTCCCCCCAGCGTCCGCACCGGGCTCAAGAACCACCTCCGTCGCCTGCGGCGCCGAACGGACGACGTCAACCCGCTGTTGTTCGGGCATCGCGGGATCCCGGATGTGGACCGCCTTCGCCGCGTGGAGGACGTCGGCAAGACGACGAAGCTCGCCACGCAGGTGATGCAGTCGTTCTCAGACGACAATCCCTGAGCCGGCTCTGCCGCGCCGCGTGCAAACGAGCAGGTCGCCTGTAGCAGGATGCCTGTAGCAGGATGCCTGTAGCAGGATGCCTGCAGCGGGGTGCCTGCAGCGGGGTGCCCGTCGCGTCCGTGCGGGCCGACCGGTTTCCCCGTTTCGTTTTCCCCATTTTCTCTGTCGCGGTGATCTCATTCCGGGTCGGTCCACCTGCGGATCGATCCTATCCCGGGTCGATCCCGGAGGGGGCGGTCGAAGAGAGAGGGTGGGCGGAAGGGGCCGGGTAGGAGAAGCCGTTTTCGCCGGCGCTTCCCGCATGCGGGGCCGAAGCCGGAAACCGTGGTCGGCGCACAGCATACGCGGACTCGGATTGATCCGGTTCGGACCGGGGCACCGCTTCTGGCGTCGTGTCGATCCCTCGTCTTTCTCTTGGTCTTTCTCCCTGGATTCTCATGGTTCCTCGCTTGCTGGCTCTTCTGACGGCTGCCATTCTGCTCACCGGCTGCCAGGCGTCGGAGTCCCAGCCGGCTCCGGCGACCGACACCCTTTCCACGGAGCGCATCGTTCAGAACCTAAAGCTGCAGATCCCGCAGTTGCGCCAGGCCCAGGCCGTCGAGCTGGGCGCTCTGTCGTCCAGTTCGGTGCCCGGCTTTCAGCGGTCTACGCTGACGGTGAACGGCTCCAACCGCGTTCCGGTGCTCGTCCGCGACGACGGCGAGCAGCTGCTCGTTCTGGCGGGCGAGCCCGTTGACGTGAGCCGGTCGCTCGACGAGGCAGAGGCGGCGCTTGCCGAAGAGGGAAAGGCCCAGCAGGAGGCGCTCGGCGACGTCGTGAGCCGGCTTCCGGCGCGGGGGCCGGACGACGCGACGGTGACGCTGACGGTGTTCTCCGACTTCCAGTGCCCCTACTGCGCGAAGAGCCTCCCGCTCATTGAGTCCGTCCGCGAGCAGTACCCGGAGTCGGTCCGCTACGTCTTCGCCCACTTTCCGCTGCCGATGCACAAGTGGGCGCGTCCGGCCTCGATTGCGGCACAGTGCGCGGCGCGGCAGGACGAGGACGCGTTCTGGACCCTCCACGACGCGTTCTTCGACAACCAGGCCGGGCTGACGCCGGACAACGTGATCGACCGGGCGGCTTCTTACCTCGACGGGTCGTCGATCGACAGGGAGCGGTGGCGCACCTGCGCGACCGATGAAAGCAGCGACGCCCACCAGTCGGCCGCCTCCCTCGTGGATACGGCGATGCAGACCGGCGAGCAGGTACAGGTTCGCGGCACGCCGACGTTTTTCGTCAACGGCGACATGTACCGCGGCGCCCGCACCCCCTCCGCCCTCGCGTCCCGGATCGAGGCGGCCCTGGAGGAGTGAGGGCGTGTGGGCGCCTGGGCGTGTGGGCGTCTGGGCGTTTGGGCGTGTGGGCGTTTGAGCGTGTGGGTGGAATCAGAGGTGATCGGGCATGTCCGGGGCCAGCTGCGACTGTTCCTGTTCGTCGTTGCTGAGGAAGCGAATGCGCCCGTCCAATTCGACGAGCCAGATTTCTCGGGCACCGGCCTCGCGGTAGAGGGCTCGCTTTTCGTTCATCTCTTCGGCGGTATTCGACTCGCTGAGGACGTCGACGCAGATCTCGGGGGCGAGCGTCGTCGGGTCGCCCGTCGCCTCCATCTCCTGCCGTCGCTCCGGGCTGATCCATGCGACGTCCGGACTCTTCACGCCCTTTGGAGTCGCAACGGCAAACTCGGGGGGCGTCGAGCCCTCCGGAGCATGTCGGCGAAGCACCTGCTGGATCTTGTCCTGGAGAAAGGAGTGCCGGTTCGAGTGCGGGCTCAAAAGGATCTGCCCCCGCTCGTTCGTCTCGACCTTGTACGGCAGGTCCTGAAGCGCCGGATCGCGAACGAGCTCCGCCCACCGTTCCTGCACGATCGCGAGAGTCGTAGACATGGAAATAGGAAAGACCGATTCAACGTTCAACGCGAGAACGCCCCGCCCACCCGCAGGATTCCCAACCACCCCAACACCGTACCCCCTCAACCCCCCGAACACGCCAATCCCCCCAACACGTCCCCACCCGCCGCACTTCCAACGTTTCCGTCATATCCGGTCCGAACGCCAAACCACTCACATCGAAGCACCCACCGACCGGAAACGCGCATCCGGGCGGGTCGTGTAACGTGGATGTTGACGGTGGTGCACCCGGCCGTCTTGCCCTTCACTCCTTGAGACTGGACTCTCCCTCCCGCATGCACGAACGCATTACGATCCGCGGTGCGCGCGAGCACAACCTGCAGAACATCGACCTCGACGTCCCCCGTAACGAGCTGGTGGTGATCACGGGGCTCTCGGGGTCGGGCAAGTCGAGCCTCGCGTTCGACACGATCTTCGCCGAGGGACAGCGGCGCTACATGGAGAGTCTCTCGGCCTACGCCCGGCAGTTCCTGGAGATGATGGAGCGGCCGGACATCGACTACATCGACGGGCTGTCGCCCGTCATCTCGATCGAGCAGAAGACCGTCTCCGGCAACCCGCGCTCGACGGTCGGGACCGTGACGGAGGTCTACGACTTTCTCCGCCTCCTCTACGCCCGCGCCGCCACGGCCTACTCGTACGAGACGGGCAACCGGATGCGGAAGCAGTCCGACGACGAGATCGTCGACGGCATCCTCGACTTTCCTGAGGGAACGCGCCTGCAGATCCTCGCGCCCGTCGTGAAGGGCCGCAAGGGACACTACCGCGAGCTGTTTGAGCAGACGGCCAGCCAGGGCTTCGAGCGCTTCCGCGTCGACGGCGAGATCCGGGAGTACGAGGAGGGGATGAAGCTGGAGCGCTACGAGACCCACGACGTCGAGGTGGTGATCGACCGACTCGTCGTAAAGGACGGCATCCGGCCCCGTGTCAACAAGAGCGTGTCGACGGCCCTGGAGATGGGAAGCGGGACGCTTGTCGGCGAGGTGATAGAAGGATCGCCGCAGGGCGTGGAGACGGGCGACCACCTCTTCAGCCGCCACCTCGTCGACCCCGAAACGGGGCTCAGCTACGACGAGGCGTCCCCAAACATGTTCTCGTTCAACACGCCCTACGGCGCGTGCCCGGACTGCGACGGGCTCGGGGTGTCCAACGAGATCGACCCGGATCTGGTAATTCCCGATCCGTCGAAGTCGATCAACGAGGGCGGGCTCGTTCCGCTCGGCAAGCCGCGGGACATCTGGATCTTCAGCCAGCTCCGCGCGGTGGCCGACGCCTACGACTTCGATTTCGACACGCCGCTGGAGGACCTCTCCGACCGGCAGCGGGAGGTCATTTTGGAGGGGGCCGGCGACGAGCAGTTCGACATCGACTACAGCTACAAGGGCCGGAACGTCCGCTACAAGCACCGCTACGGCGGACTCTACCAGCACATCTGGCACACGCTCGAGAACACCAGCTCCTCGAAGCAGCGCGAGTGGGCGGAGTCGTTCATGCGGAAGATGGACTGCTCCACCTGCGGCGGCGGGCGGCTGAAGAAGCAGTCCCTCAGCTACAAAATCGCGGGGAAATCCATCGCCGACCTCGCAAACATGGACCTGCAGCACCTCCGCGCGTTCTTCGAGGAGGTCGGCTTCGACTCCGGCCGCCAGCAGCGCATTGCCGAGCCGATCGTGAAGGAGGTGAAGGAGCGGCTCGACTTTTTGATCGGCGTGGGCGTCGGCTACCTCACGCTCGACCGTCCGGCCAAGACGCTTTCCGGCGGAGAGAGCCAGCGCATCCGGCTTGCCACGCAGGTCGGCACCCAGCTCACCGGCGTCCTCTACGTGCTGGACGAGCCCTCGATCGGCCTGCATCCGCGCGACAACAACCGGCTGATTCGGAGTCTGAAGAGCCTGCGCGATCTGGGGAACTCCGTCCTCGTCGTGGAGCACGACCGCGAGATGATCGAGGCGGCCGACTACGTGGTGGACCTCGGTCCGGGGGCCGGGACGCACGGCGGCCACGTGATCACCGCGGGTCCGCCGGAGGACCTCGTCGTCGACCCGGCCGAGACGGCGATTGACGCCCGCCGCGGCGACGGGGCGCTGGAGACGGCCGGCGGGGACGGCCTGCCGGAGGGGATTCCCCGGAACGGAAAGGTCGCCGAGCGCGCCGCCGGGTACGACAGCGCCCACTACGACTTCAAGAGCTTCACGGCCGAGTATCTGCAGGGCGACCGCGTCATCACCCTGCCTGAGGAGCGCCGGGAGGGAACGGGCGAGTCGATCGTCCTCCAGGGGCCGACGGGTCACAACCTGAAGGGGCAGGACGTCGAAATCCCGCTCGGAACGTTTATCTGCGTGACCGGCGTGAGCGGCTCGGGGAAGTCCACCCTCGTCAACCAGACCCTCTTCCCGATTCTGCACCGGCATCACCACGGGGCGAAGACGGTGCCGCTGCCGTATGCCGACGTCGAGGGAATCGACAACATCGACAAGGTCATCGAGATCGACCAGCAGCCGATCGGGCGGACGCCGCGCTCGAACCCGGCAACCTACACGAAGTTGATGGACTACCTGCGGGATCTGTTTGCGCAGCTGCCGGAGTCGGGGATTCGCGGATACGGCAAGAGCCGGTTTTCCTTCAACACGAAGGGCGGGCGCTGCAAGAAGTGTGGGGGAACCGGCCACGTGAAGCTGGAGATGAACTTCCTGCCGGACGTGGAGGTGACCTGCGACGAGTGCGGCGGGGATCGCTACAACGAAGAGACCCTCGAAGTCGAGTACAAGGGCAAGAACATCGCCGAGGTGCTCGACATGACCGTGGCAGAGGCGCTGGCGTTCTTCGAGAACCAGCCGCGGATCATGCGCAAGCTCAAGACGCTGGACGCCGTCGGCCTCGGCTACATCACGCTCGGGCAGCAGTCCACGACCCTCTCCGGCGGGGAGGCCCAGCGGGTGAAGCTGTCGAAGGAGCTCTCGCGTCCGGGCACGGGGGATACCCTGTACATCCTGGACGAGCCCACGACCGGGATGCACTTTGAGGACATTCGGCACCTGCTCAACGTGTTGCGGGCGCTGGTGGACAAGGGCAACACCGTGATCGTGATCGAGCACAACATGGACGTGATCAAGACCGCCGATCACCTGATCGACCTGGGTCCGGAGGGCGGCCAGGCGGGCGGCGAGATCGTGGCGACCGGAACGCCGGAGGAGATCGCGGCGATGGATACGCACACGTCCGGGTTCCTGCGTGAGGAATTGGAGCGCGCCCGCGCCTTTCAGAACGGGGACGACGAGGACGTCGACCTCGACGCCATGGCCGACGACGAAGACGCCGAAACCGAAGAGGTGGCGGCGTAACGGGGTGCGGGGGTTTGGGTTGAGGGTTTTGGGTTGTGCGTTTTGCGTTCGGGCGTTGGGGCGTCGGCGGCGTATGAGAGGGGCACCGCGATGGAAGGGGCACCGCGATGGAAGGGGCACGACAATGAGAGGGGCACGACGCGTCGTGCCCCTCTCATGGGAATGTTGCATCGGCGTGCCCCATGCCCGGGGTGGGGGCATGGAATCGCATCGGCGTGCCCCATGCCCGGAATGGGGTCATGGAATCACATGGGCATGCCCCATGCCCGAACCGGGATCATGGGAATGTCGCATCGGCATGCCCGGGGTGGGATTATGGAATCGCATCGGCATGCCCCATGCCCGGAACGAGGGCATGGAATCGTATCGAGGTGCACGATGCCCGCGGACCGGGAATCACGCATGGATGGGCCCAATGCCCGAACCGGGGTCACGTGGACGCACGATGCATCGTGCGTCTATATGGCAGACGCGGCGTCGCCCCCCGTACCATCGTCCTCGCATGCACCCGATAAACCCGGAGGGTGGGAGACGGGTCATGAACCTCCGGCGACGGGATGCATTGAAGCGCTCCGATGAGACGGACGGTCGTCGATTCCGTTCTCCAGCCACCGGTGTCCGTCGCGGGCCTCCGACCAGGATTCGATACAGGATCCACGGCAGGATCCACGGCAGGAAGGTCATCGGCGACCGATCCGCGACCTGTCGACGCACGCCCATTCATTGCCCCGACGCCCCATGGCCGAGCCGCAGAATCAGGGTCAGGAGATGCCGGACTTCGTGCCGGAATACAACAAGCCGGACGCCCCCGGCATCCACATGAACTTCGACAACACGGTGTCGATCTATCACGTGGTCGAAGAGGAAGACGGGTTCGAAGAGGCGGCCCACGACCTCTTCGATCTGTTGAAGGAGAGCCAGGAGCGCTTTCCGGGGTGGCCGCGGGTCCTGTATCTGGACATCGACGGGCACGTGCGCGACGACGACCGGCTCACCGAGGACATGGTGGAGCTGCAGCAGGAGTTTTTGATTGCGGCGATGGGCAAGTTCTTCACCGCCCTCGCCCTGCCGATCGTCGCCGTCGTCAACCCGGACGAGCAGGTGAACGAACTCCCGGACGAACTTGTCCTTCAACCGCCCGGCGCGGATCTCCCCGAGGACACTGCCTGGCCGAAAGAGGAGTGAGTGCGGGCGGGGGTCTTGTCCTCGAATCGACGCAGACGATCGGGATAAGCGTCCGATTTACACCCGTGTGAGGCGCACGACGTTTTCGACATGGGGGGTGTGGGGAAACATGTCGACGGGCTGGACGGCGTCGATGCGGTAGCCGCCGCTGGTGAGGGTGTTGAGACGGTCGAGGTCGCGGACCTGCGTCTGCGGGTTGCAGCTCACATAGACGAAGCGCTCCGGCGACAGGTCGGCGATTTGTCCGACGACGTCCTTGTGCATTCCGGCGCGGGGCGGGTCCACGATCAGGACGTCCGGTTCGCCGTGCGCCTCCACAAAGGCGGGGGTGAACACGTCCTTGAGGTCTCCGGCCACGAACGTCGCGTTGTCGACCCCGTTTTTCTTCGCGTTCGCGCGGGCGTTCTCGACGGCGGGTTCGACCATTTCGACGCCGACGACCTCGTCCACGTACCCGCTCATGAAGAGAGAGATCGTGCCGGCGCCGCAGTAGAGGTCGTAGAGGCGATCAGAGGGCTGGAAGTCGGCGAAGTCGCGGGCCACCTCGTAGAGCCGTTCGGCCTGCAGGGTGTTCGTCTGAAAGAACGCGCTCGGGCTGATCTCGAAGCGGTAGTCGCCGATCTCGTCCTCGATCACGCCCGGCCCGAAGAGGACCGTCTCCTCGCCTTCGGGGTTTTGGCTCTTGCCGGTGTGGTTGGTGTGGACGTAGGTGGTGACCTCCGGAAATTCCGCTTTCAGAAACGCGCCGTAGGCCTCGAGGCGGGCGTCATCGTAGCCGTTCGTGACGAGGTTCACCATCACGTCCCCGGTCTTCTTGCCCTCCCGGATGACGAGGTGGCGGAGGAAGCCGTGGTGGTTGCGGATGTCCCACGCCTTCCAGCCGCGCTCCTTCGCGAAGTCGCGCGTCGCGTTCACGATCCGGGCGGAGAGTTCCGACTGCAGGTGGCATTCCTGCAGGTCGAGCACCTTGAAGAAATTGCCCGGGACGTGCAGGCCGAGCGCGAAGTCGGTATCGAAGTCCTTCCCGCTGTCGATTTCCGCGCGCGTCAGCCACCGGTCGGCGCTGAAATCGAAATCCATTTTGTTGCGGTAGTAGAACGGCGGCCGGTCGGATCCGATCGTCGGCCGCACGTCCACCTCCTCGAAGTCACTGTGGTGGCGAAAGGCCTCGGCGACGCTCTGCTGCTTCTTGTCGAGCTGCGCGTCGTAGCGCACGTGCTGCCACTTGCAGCCGCCGCATTCGTCGGCGTAGCGGCAGCGGGGTTCCGTGCGGAGATCGCTCGGTTCGAGGAGGGTATCGAGTTTGGCCTCGGCGTAGTTGCTCTTGGTGCGGTGAATGTACGCCTGGATGCGGTCGCCCGGCACGGCGCCGTCGACAAAGACGACGTATCCGTCGACGCGGGCGAGGCTTTTCCCTTCGTCGGCAAACTTCTCAACTTGCAGCTCGACGACGTCGCCGCGTTGGACGGTGGGCATGGGGATGAGTTGTGGGTTGAGGGTTGAGGGTTGAGAGTTGGGGGAGCGTTGATCCACGCCCAATGCTCAATGTTCAATGCTCAATGATCATTGAGAAATGGAGTCCCAAGCGTCCGCAGCGTCCAAAGCCCCCAAGCCTCCCCAGCCCCCACATTCCTCACCCCGTAAACTTGTACCCGATCCCGTACACGGTTTCGATGTATTCGGGGTCGGTGGGATCGGTCTCGATCTTCTTGCGGAGGCTGGCGACGTGGCGGTCGATCGTGCGCGTGGTGATGTCGCCGCTGATGCCCCACACGTCTCGCAGGAGTTGCTTGCGGCTTACCGTGCGGCCTCGGTGGTTGATAAAATACTCCAGGATGTCGAACTCGAGGGTGGTGAACTCGACGTCGTCCCCGGTTTTCTCGGCGGTGTGACTCGTAAAGTCGACGGTAATGTCGCCGAAGGAGTATGTGTTGCCGTCATCGTCCTCGTCGCGGCTGCGCTTCAGGACCGCCCGGACGCGAGCGGCCAGCTCCTCGGCGTTGAACGGCTTCGTGACGTAGTCGTCGGCCCCCAGGTCGAAGCCGCGCAGCTTGTGCTTGTCCTGTCCCTTTACGGTCAGGATAATCACAGGCGAGTCGACGCCCGCCTTTCGCGCCTCCCGCAGGATCTCGAAGCCGTCCTTTTCGGGAAGCACCACGTCGAGCAGAACGACGTCGTACGGCGGCAAGGTGGTGATTTCCTGCAGGGCCGTTTCGCCGTCGGCAGCGCGCGAGACGCTGTATCCCTTGATCGAAAAGAAATCCTCCAGTCCATCACCGACCTCCGGGTCGTCCTCTACGATCAGGATCCGCGCGTTTTGCGTCTCCGTCGAATGATTTCGGGAGGGATTCATATATCGGTACGGGGGCGTCGTGAGAGCGGAGCGAAGCGACCTGTGACGATTAGAAAACAGGTTCGTTACTATGTAGGAGATGCACACCGAACTTGGTACATTCGATTGTGACAACAGCGTAACCTGCAACGCCGCAGCGTGATCCGGGGCGGCGGCCAAATTTTGCTGTGTTCGTCGTGGAGAGCGGTTGAAATGACGCTCTCCACAGCCCCCGGCCCGTTGGGGCGTCTCGGGAAGGGCGTCTCGGGAAGGGCGTCTCGGGAAGGGCGTCTCGGGAAGGGCGTGTGCGGGCGGGCGCCGCCGGGGGGGGCAGGCAGGCGGTGGGGCTACTGCCGCGAATCCGGCTCCCGGCGAGCGCTTCGCCACAGGAGGCGGACGAACTTGAGCGTTCCGTAGGCAAACAGAAGAGAGAACACGAGAATGATCCCGTTGCCCGTGCGGGCAACCTCCCGGACGGCCGTCACCAGGTCGTTAACCTGCAGGACGTACCGGGCCAGCCCGTACCCCAGGCCGGTGAAGGCGGCTACGAAGAGGGGAGCGGCTGCGAGGTCGATCCACAGCCAGGTGCGAAACGGGTAGCGCATCGATCCCAGCGTCAGCGGAAACGCGGTGCGCAGGTAGACGGGAAAGTGAAAGAAGATGTAGATAACGCGTGGGTAGCGGTCGATAAAGCGGCGGGCGTCGTCGTTGTCGTCCAGAATCCGGCGGATCCACCCAAATCGTCGCAACCCCCACCTCCCGACGAGATAGTTCACGTTGTCTCCCAGATACGTGCCAGCCAGCGCGGCCAGGAGAACGGGGACGGGCCGGACATCCCCCGTCTGAATGAGAAGACCGACGACGACCAGCACCGTCAGGCCCGGGGCGATAAACCCGAGGAACAAGGTGTTTTCGAGGGCCAGCCATGCAAACACGATGAGCACGGCGTAGTCCGTCACCCAGTCGAGAATCGTCGGAAGGTCCATGCAGGCGAGGGAGCCGTCGGCAGAAGAGGAAGGGGCGGAAGGGCGCGGCCAGGGGCGGCCCGTCAACCGTTCACCGACAGCGTACGAATGCGCGCGCCCGACGACGTAAACTCATGCTTACGGTTGGATAACGGTTTTAAAATGATGGGGTAACGGTTCGGATAATGGTTTCCGGAGAAGTGTCGTCTATTTACAGAGGTGCATGTCCCGGTCACCGACTGGACGCCCCCGCGTGGATCTGTCTTCCGTCCTCACGGCTTCGTATCGGCACCCACCTGACCGCCGGTCCACCCGATGGGTTATTCGGGCAACCGTCTGGGCGCTCGGCCACCGCGTGCGCTCGGTCGAGGGCGCCGACCGACTCCGGAGCCTTGACGGTCCGTTCGTCGCCGCGCTGAACCATAGCCAGCGAACGGAAGCTTTTCTGGTTCCGGCGCTTCTCGCCTGGCTGCGCGGTGGTCGCATCATCCGGTTTCTGGCCGACTGGAATTTCATGCTGCTGCCGCCGGTCTACCTCTTGTACCGCTGTGCTCGCGTGATTCCGGTGGCCACCAAGCCGGCGCGGCCGCGCTTCCTCACGCCGCTACGGACGGTGCTGGCCCCGTCGCCCAACGGCTATCCGCTCGCCCGTCGCTGCCTCGACGACGGAAGACCCGTAGGGATCTTCGTGGAGGGAACCACCCACCGCGACCCGACCCGCCTGCTGCGCGGACGCCGCGGGGCGGCCCGGCTCGCTCATGAGTCCCGCACCCCCGTCCTGCCCATCGGCATCCGCTTCCCGGATCACACCGACCCCGGTGCGCCGATCTCCGACCGGGAGCCGTTGTCGGTTCACGTGGGCGAGCCCATCGCACCGCAGGCCCACGACGACGTGAAGACCCTGCACCGCTGCCTCATGCAGTCCATCGCCCGCCTTTCGGGTACGACCTGGGAGGCGGACCGGGTGCGTCCCGCCCCCGCTTTTGCCTCGTAGCGCGCCGCCCCGCCGTGTTGCTTTGCCGTCCCGTCTCGCTGCCTTTCGGACCTCTCCTTCCCGAGCCGATGCTCCGTTCCGATACGACCGCGTTTCGCGCCACCACCAGCCACCACCGAGACCTGGCGCATACCGTCCTGTCCACAACCTATGCGCAAGAAAAACAGTGGGTGGACTCGGCCCGCGACGTGTTTCCGGCCGGCGACCTGAGCGACGACGCCGTGACCTGGATCGTCGCCACCGTGGATGACGAACCGGCCGGCGTCGTCCGCATCCACTACGCCCCTCCGCTGCACCGGTATCAGGAGTACGGACTCGAATCCCTCGGTGGAGACGGTCATTCCGGAGACGGTCATTCCGGAGACGGTCATTCCGATGGCTCGCCGTCCTTCGGCGGCGCTGGCGTCGATGCGTTCATCCGTGACAACGACATCGCGGAGATCGGGCGCTTTGCCGTGCTGCCGGCGTACCGGCACCGCATCCGAGTGGTCTTCTGGTTGATGCGCATGGCCGGGGTGGATACGCTCGAGCGCGGCTACTCGCATTACGTCACCGACGTGTTCGAGGGGGAAGAGCACAGCCCCTACAACTTCCACACGCGCGTGCTTGGCTTCCGGCCGGTGGCGACGCACGAGATGGGAGAAATGGACTGCCTGCACCGCCGCATCACGCTCATCCTGAATCTGAAGCAGGCATACCGGCGACTCCGGAAGACGAAAAACCGCCTCTACCGCTTTCTGGCAGAAGGCCTCAGCCCTCAGGTGCGGCGTCAACTCTCGGCGTAGACCGCTCCGCCGACCCAACGCCCCGCGCTTGCCCCCGCACCCGGCCGCGCCCCCCGCACCCGGCCGTTTTGACACGCGCCGGTGCGGAGACACGCCTGGGCGGATAAAATGCAACGTTGTCTTTAATGAGGCAACCCACCTGCAGAAAAGCCGGTTACGAAAAACAGCAGGACGGCAGACCTTCGGGTGGCATTGGACGAGGGGCGTCGTCAACGAACGCGACCGCACCGTCCGCCGTCCCCCATGGTCTGCCGGCGGGGCGAGGCGGTCCGGTTGCGGCTGCGGGGTCTCTTCCGGGCGACGGTTTCTCGATCGCTCTTCCTGCGAGCATCCTGCCGCGAGCGACGTGCGGCGATCGACCCCTCTCCGACCAACCGACCTTCCACCAACCAGCGCTTCACCAACCGACCTTCCACCAACCGACTTTCGAATAACCGCTTGACTGTTTTATGGCTCTCGTCCACGACCTGGCGGAATTTGTCAGCGAGGCCTCCTACGCGGATCTCTCCGCCGAGGCCGAGGCGCAGCTCAAGGCCCGGGTGCTCGACTCGCTCGGGTGCGCGATCGGTGCGATGGATGCTGAGCCGGTTCGCCGCGTGCGCGCTCACGTCGACGAGTTCGACGGCGACGGCCCGGCAACGCTGATCGGAGGCGGCGGCGCTTCTCCCGATCGGGCCGCGCTCTACAACAGCTTCCTCGTCCGGTACCTCGACTTCAACGACAGCTACCTGGCGGAAGGAGAGACGTGTCACCCGAGCGACAACCTGGGGACGGTACTGGCGACGGCCGAATACGCGGATGCAGATGGCCGGGCGCTCCTCGAGGCGCTGGCGGTTGCGTACCAGGTGCAGTGCCGCCTCAGCGACGAGGCGCCGGTGCGCGATCACGGCTTCGACCACACCGTGGAGGGGCAGTACGCCGCTGCGGCCGGGGCAAGCAAGGCCCTCGATCTTTCGCCGGAGCAGACGGCCAATGCGGTGGCGATTAGCGGCACGGCGCACAACGCCCTGCGCGTCACGCGCACCGGTGCTCTTTCCAACTGGAAGGGACTGGCGTATCCGGAGACCGGCTTCACGGCCACGCACTCCACCTTTCTCGCCCGGCGCGGCATCACGGGTCCGCCCGAGGTGTTCGAGGGCAACAAGGGCTACATGCACTCGATCGCCGGTGAGTTCGACCTGGACTGGTCGGCCGAGGACCTCGAGCGCGTGACCCGTACGAGCATCAAGAAGTACAACGCCGAGTTTCACTCGCAGTCGACCCTCGAGGCCGCCCTCGCCATCAAGCGGGAGGAGGGCATCGACCCTCACGCCATCGACCGGATCGAGATCGATACCTTCGACGTCGCCTATCACATCATCGGCGGCGGGGAAGAGGGCGACAAGACCGTCGTTCGCGAGAAGGAAGAGGCCGACCACAGCCTGCCGTACATGACGGCCGTCGCGCTGCTGGACGACCAGGTGCTTCCTGCACAGTACGCCTCCGACCGGATTGCGGCGGACGACGTGCAGAGCCTCTTGCAGAAAGTCGAGATTCGCGAGAACGAGGACTACAGCGCGGCCTTTCCCGATAAGATGCCGTGCGACGTCCGCATCCACGTGGGCGACACCGTGTACGGCACGCACCGCGAGGATTTCGAGGGCTTCCACACCAACCCGATGGCGTGGGACACGGTGGCGGAGAAGTTTTCTCGCCTCGCCGAGCCCCACACCGATGCGGCGCTGCGGTCCGACATGGTCGACGCGGTCGATGAACTCGAGACGCTCCCGGTTCACGAACTGACCGATCTCCTTGCTGCGGTCGAACGGTAGGCCGTGCGGGAGGGCACTCACGACCTTCCCCGAGCGGCCGGTTGCGACCGGTGCATTCGATCCTCTTCGCTTATCTGCGAACAACGACTCGCTTCCCCGATGACCGAACCGACCCCCAACACAGGCGACCCCCGCCGCGCCTTTCAGTTTCTGGATCTGAACGACCGCGGCGAGAAGCCGCGCGACACCGGGCGGACGGAAATCCGCGGTCCGTACTACTCCGTCATGGGCCCGAACTACCTGGAGGACGTCCTGTCGACGATGGGCCACTACGTCGACGGGCTGAAGTTCGCCGGCGGATCGTTCAGTCTCATGCCGGAAGAAGCGGTGCAATCGCTCCTCGACCTCGCGCACGACCACGACGTGCTGGTCTCGACCGGCGGCTTCATGGAGTACGTCTTGACACAGGGCGAGGATGCCGTGAAGCAGTATGTCGACGAGTGCGCCCGTCTGGGGTTCGACGTCGTCGAGATCTCGGCCGGCTTCATCACGCTACCGACGGAGGACTGGCTCCGCCTGATCGATACCGTTCAGGAGGCGGGCCTGAAGGCGAAGCCGGAGGTCGGGATCCAGTTCGGAGCCGGCGGCGGGGCGACGACGACCGAAGAGCTGGAGCAGATCGGCCAGCAGGATCCGGCCCAGGCCATCGCGCAGGCGCGGCGCTTCCTCGAGGCAGGCGTCCACGAAGTGATGATCGAGAGTGAGGGCATCACCGAGAACGTCCCGGAGATGCGGACGGAGATCCCGGCGCAGATGATCGACGAGCTCGGCCAAGAGAACCTCATGTTCGAAGCGGCCGACCCGCACGTCTTCAGCTGGTACGTCCAGAACTACGGCCCGGATGTAAACCTCTTCGTCGACCACAGCCAGATCGTCCAGCTCGAGTGCCTGCGCAGCGGCATCTGGGGGACGCACGATCTCTTCGGTCGCGTGCAGACGTACGACGGCTGAGCAACCGCTTGACGCTCTCGCCCTGGGCAAGGCGTTTCCCTGGATGATAGCCCCCTACGATAGCCCCGGCCGACAGGCTCCCGGACGACAGCCCTTCGGTCTCCGGGCCCTCTCCGGACTCTCCCCGGACTCTCTCTCCGGGCCCGGACTCTTCGGACAAGAGAGGAGAGGGCGTCAGCCTGAGGGGGCGTCAGCCTTCCTCGCCCGCGCGTCTGCCGCCGGCAGGCGGGCGGGCGTTTGTGTTTCGGAGGAAACCGGGACGTCTCCCAGAGGGCGGGGCGGCGTCGGGGATACTTTCGGGCCATCGGCGGGTACGGTTGTATTGCCCAGCTACATAAGGCACAGCCAGACAAGGCACAGCCAGACAAGGCACAGCC
>CAKZLV010000054.1 GCA_937127285.1 uncultured Bacteroidota bacterium | reverse complement strand
GACGTGCCGTACCAGGATCTCAACTACGACTGGTACAAGAAGACGCTCGACATCTCCGCCATCAGCCTCCATCGAATCGTCCACCACGCCCTCTCGACCGACGCCATTGCCGACGGCGGGTCCATCCTTTCCCTCTCCTACATCGGCGCGAAGCGCATCTTCTCGAAGTACTCGGAGATGGGCGACGCGAAGGCTCTTTTGGAAAGCATCACGCGCGCTTTCGGCTACCGGCTCGGCGACCGCGGCATCCGGATCAATGCCATCTCGCAGAGCCCGACCAAGACGACGGCCGGGTCCGGGATCGACGGCTTCAACGCCATGTACGAGTTCGCCGACCGCGTCTCGCCCCTCGGAAATGCCGACGCCGCCTCCTGCTCCGACTATGCGGTGACGCTCCTGAGCGACTACACCCGCATGGTGACCATGCAGACGCTCTACCACGACGGCGGCTTTGCCTCCATGGGGATCTCCGACGCCATCGTCGAAGCCATGGAGGAAACGGCGGACGGTGGAAAGAGGGACCCGGACGACGAGTAGCCGCCTCCCCGCCCGACGTTCTCTGCCGACATCTCCTGCCCCCGTGATCAAGCTTTTCGTTACCGACATCGACGGCTGCTTGTCTCTGCCGTACGAAGCCTACGACCTGGACGGCTTCTCGACCCTGCGGCGGTATGCGCGCGACGCATCCACCCCCGGGTCGGTCGACCGCGTCCCGGCCGTCTCCATCTGCTCCGGGCGCGCCTACGCCTACGTCGAATCCGTCACCCAGGCGCTGGGCCTCACCGTGCCGGTTCTCTTCGAGAGCGGCGGCGGTCTCTTCGATCCGGTGGCGGCGCAAACCACCTGGAACCCGGTCCTCACACCCGAAATCGAAGCCGAACTGGAGGAGGTGCGGCACTGGTTCTTGACCGACTGCATCCCGGACACGAAGCTGTCGCTCGACCACGCCAAGCGAACGCAGGCCGGGGTGGTCACGCCCGACCCCGACGAGATCCGCGCCCTGCGTCCGCGCACCGAAACCTTCGTCGACGAGAACGTGCCGGACCTGGAGGTCTACGCAACCGACAACTCCGTCGACGTCGTTCCGCCCGGCATCACCAAGCGGAACGGCCTGGAGTGGCTGGCGCAGGAATACGGCCTCGACCTTTCGGAGATGGCCTACATCGGCGACACCGATGCCGACCTCGAGGCGCTTCTGGCCGTGGGCGCTTCGTTCGCCCCCGCCAACGCGCACGGCGTCGTGCTCGACCGGGTCGATCACGTAACGAACGGAACCGTGATGGAAGGGACGCTCGAGGCGTACCGCTGGTGCCTCGAGAAGAACGGGCGATCGGCGTGAGCCCGCGTCCCTCGACCGGATCCGCCGCTGCCGGCGACGGCCCGAAGTTTGTCCGTTCGCTCTCCGGCACCGGATGCACCGTTTCGCCAAAGCCTCAACGACGCGCTCCCGAGACGCGCCCTCCTCTCCCACCGACTGCCCGACCGCTTCTCATGCGCCTCGTCCGGATGCTCGCTGTTCTCACCGTCGGACTGCTGCTGCTTCCCGGTGACGGCTACGCCCAGTCGGCCGTCCGGTCTCCGGCGTCCGTCCCGACGATCGACACAGACACGACCGCTGCGCGCGGCAGCGCCCCGGCGTCCGAACGGCCCTCCCGGGCCCTGCGCGCGCCCGAGGACGCCGATCTGTTCTACGTCTCCGGCGAGGATGCGATGCTGTACAACCGCCCCGATTCCACCGCTCCGGTCGGCCGGCTGGCGGTTCGCACGCCGGTTACTCGGCTGGAGTGCCCGGGCGCCTGGTGCCGGGTGCAAACCGATGCCGGGCGCACGGGCTATCTGCCCCGCCACACGATTTCGAACGTCTGGATTCGCGTCTCCAAGGCCGATCGGCGCGTCTACGTGTACCGCGGCCCCACGCTGGCGCGCACCTTCAAGGCCGACTTCGGGTACAACGCGTTTTCGGACAAGCAGCAGCGGGGCAGCACCCGCGAGCGCGACCACTGGCGCACGCCGGAGGGCACCTTTTACGTCGTGCGTCGCAACCCGAACAGCCAGTTCCACAAAGCCCTCGTGCTGAACTATCCCACGGCCGAGGACGCCTACCGCGGGCTCCGGCGCGGCCTCATCTCGCGGGGGGAGTACGAGCAAATCGTGGAGGCGCAGAGGGCGTTCGAGATGCCGCCCATGAATACCGACCTGGGCGGTTGGATCGAGATTCACGGCGACGGAACCGGGGCCGCCACGAACTGGACCCAGGGCTGCGTCGCGCTCCGCAACCGCGACATGGATGCCCTCTGGTGGTGGGCCGAGGTCGGGACGCCGGTCCTCGTTGAATAGCCGGAGCGCGCCATGGGGACCATCTTGGTTCGATGCCCCCGTCGCAGGTAGACGAACACCAAGACGAGCAACCAGAGAGCCTTTTCTTTCCGAGCCTTTTCTTTCCGGAGCCTTTTCTTTCCGGAGAATTTTCCCTTCCAGAAACGGAGAGCAACGCTCTGGGCGATGCCCTCAACCCGCGGCTGAGAGGACGAGGCGGGGCGTAGGGTCGGGGCGCAGAATCGGGGCGCGGGATTGCCCGAACCGGTGAGACGACGCAACCTTAAGTTTCGCGTGCCGAGCCGCGCACCAGGGAACTCGGCACGGGCTCGTCGTTACGTCGGACTGACTTGATTTCTGTGGAGTCTCATCCCCTGCTCATTAATTCTTCCCGTCCATGTCTCCCACGCGTTGGATTGCATCCACGCTCGCTGCCCTTCTCGTCGTCCTGGCCGGCTGCTCGTCCGGCGGCAACCCTGCCGAGGCGCCCTCCGGCTGGCAGACCTCCGAGACCCGCTGGTGGAAGGCGGAGGTAGACACCGCAACGGCCTTTCGCAACCTGGGGACGCTCCAGGAGATGGGGTTCGCGCAGGAGGAGCTGAGCGTCACCCAGACCGGCCTGACGCAGGAGCAGTTCAACAACGCGATCAAGCGCAGCCTCATCAAGCTCTACCGCAACAACCCGGAAGTGGTCGACTCGCTCTTTGAGGCCCGGGCGGTCGACTCGCTGCGGCAGGTGGACCTGAACGGGGACATCGTGACCGAAGAGGGACGCCTGAAGATGGAAACCGAGAACGAGTACAAGAACAAGGCCTACAAGGCCATCAACAAGGTCTTCCGCGAGCCGCAGCCGACGAAGTCGGACGTGCAGATGGCGTATCCGGAGAGCCTGCGGACCGAAGAGGCCAGCGGCCGCGTCGAACTGCAGGTTCACCTGGCGACGCAGGAGGAAAACGGAGAAGTCACGGGCGTGCCCAACGCGATCGAAGTCATCGAGGGCACGCACCCGACCCTGAATGCCATCGCCATGAAAGGAGCCACGAAGCGGCGGTGGAACCCGGCCTACGTACAGGTCGACCGCGAGTGGCAGCCGGTGGATTCCTGGGTCCGCTTCTCGATCAATTTCCCGGCCCCGCAATAGCCTCCGCCCTCCCCGCTTCCGCCCCTCCCCGCCTCCGGCGCTCCCCGCGTCGGGGGCGTTTTCGTTTGGGGGATTGGGTGTTGGTCACTGGTCATTGGTCACTGGTCATTGGATACTGGGTACTGGTTTTTGGTGCGGTGCCGTTCATCCATCCCCCCTTCCCCCACACCCAGCCTCCAAGCGTCCCCAGCCCCCACGCTCCCAAGCCCCCACGCTCCCCCTACGCCACCAGCACGCCGGCGATGGAGGCTGTCATCCAGGAGGCCAGGGCCCCGCCCAGGACGGCCCGCAGTCCCAGGGCGGCGATCTCGCTCCGGCGCGACGGGGCGATGCCGCCGATGCCGCCGATCTGAATGGCGATCGAAGAGAAGTTGGCAAACCCACAGAGGGCGTACGTGCCGATAATGACCGACCGTTCGCTCATCGTGTCTTTCAGGTCTCGCAGCGACGCGTAGGCCACGAACTCGTTCACCGCCACCTTTTCGCCGAGGAGGGTGCCGAAGCTGAGGATGTCGGCCGCCTCGACCCCCATCGCCCACGCGAGCGGGGCAAAAACGAATCCGAAGACGGCCTGCAGCGTCAGTCCCTCGAACCGACCGTCGGAGGCCTCCGCCACGGCGGCGTTCAGGCCGGTCAAAGACCCGACCCCGCCCAGCACCCAGTTGATAACGGCGATGAGCGCGATAAAGGCGAGGAGCATCGCCCCCACGTTCAGCGCCAGCGTGAGGCCCTCACTGGCTCCGCTGGCAGCGGCCTCGATGACGTTGTCGTCCTCCTTCTCGACGTTCATCGTCGTTTCGCCGCGCGTCTTGGGCTCTTCCGTCTCGGGGACGAGGATCTTCGCCGTTACGATCGCGGCCGGAGCGCTCATGATCGACGCGGAAAGCAGGTGCTTGGCAAAGAGAACCTGGCTTGCCTCCGAATCGCCACCGAGAAAGCTGATGTATGCCGCCAGCACGCCGCCGGCGATGGTAGCCATGCCCCCGGCCATGAGCGTCATCAACTCACTCCGCGTCATCTGCTCGACGTACGGTTCGACGACGAGCGGCGCCTCGGTCTGTCCGATGAACACGTTTGCGGCGGAGGAAAGCGACTCCGCCCCGGAGATCCCCAGCGTCTTCTGCATCAGCCAGCCCATTCCCTTCACGAGCGGCTGGACGACGCCCAGGAAGTAGAGCACGCTCATCAGCGAGGCGAAGAAGACGATGGTGGGCAGAACCTGAAAGGCGAAGTTGTTGCCCTTCTCGGGGTTGCCGAGCTCGCCGAAGATGAACTTCGTCCCCTCGTACGTAAACTCGAGCAGTTCCTGGAATCCGCCGGCCAGAGTGTCGAAGACGATCTCGCCGGGTCCTGTCTTCAGCACCAGAAGCGCGAAGACAATCTGCAGCCCGATCCCCGCCCCGACGAGCTTCCAGTCGATGGCCTTCCGATTGGTCGAGAACACCACGGCGATGCCCACAAACACCGCCAGACCGAGGAGGCCGCGGAGAAGGGCGAGCGAGAAGGGCATGAAGACAGTCTCGGTTATCGAACGGGAAACACGAGGAGGAAGGCCAGCGCCCCCGGAAGCCGCCGGCGGATGACCAGGCGGCTCCCAAACAGGTCCCAAACAGACAGATCCCAAACAGAAAGGACACCCGGCAGCCGACTGGTGCGGGTGTCCTTTCGTACGGGGGGGAGGCGGAAGCCGCTATCGCTGCGACGTGTCGCCCGCGGGGGTGCCGCCGGAGTCGGAGTCTGCGTCGGACGCCGACCACGTGTTATCCTGGCGGTTGACATCGGGAAGGATCTGCTGGGGGTCGAGCACGACGCGTTCGACCGTGCGTCCTTCCGCTACCGTCAGGTCGTGGGTGTCTTGGGTGAAGAAGGCTTCGGCGGGAACGCGGCGCGTCTCCGTCGAGCCGTCGGCAAAGGTCATCTGGGCGGTGATCGGGAGCATGAGGTCTCCGTTTTGCTTGACGGTGACCGTGGTGGAACTATCTGCGCGCGTCTGCACGCTGGCAACGGCGTGATCGACCACGTCCGTCTCGTAGAACCAGGACCGCCAGAACCAGTCGAGGTCCTCTCCCGTCACGTCTTCGATCGTGCGGAAGAAGTCGGCCGGCTTCGGGTGCTTGTACGCCCACCGGTCGATGAAGGCGGTGAAGGCGGCGTCGAAGCGCTCGGGACCGACGACGTACTCGCGCAGCAGCATCAGGCCGTTGGCCGGCTTGCGGTAGGCGAGGAAGCCGAGGGCCTGATCGCGCATGTGATCGGCATAAATCATGATCGGCTGATCGCCCATCGGCGATTTCATCGTGCTGGCCGTGACCCGGGAGAGGTTCTGGAGGGCGCGGCGCGGCGGCACGTTGCCGTCGCCGTAGTAGGCAAGGGCCGAGTACTGGTTCATGAACGTGTTCAGGCCCTCATCCATCCACACCCAGCGGCGCTCGTCCGTCCCGACGACCATCGGAAACCAGGTGTGGCCGAACTCGTGGTCGGTGACGCCGAAGAGGCCCCGACCCCGGGCCTCGTACGAGCAGAACATGATCTGCGGATACTCCATCCCGCCGACGATGCCGGCAACGTTGATCGCGTTCGGATAGGGGTAGGGGGCGTAGGTGTCGGAGTAGAATTCAACGCTGTGCTGCACGTACTCGGTCGACTTTTCCCAGCCCGGGTTCTGATCGGACCCGATCCCTTCCTGCGGATAGAAGGACTGGGCAAGAACCTCCTGGCCCTCCACCTCGGCATCGGCCGCGTCCCAGATGAAGGCCTGCGAGGACGCCCAGGAGAAGTCCCGAACCTTCTCGGCCTCGTAGCGCCAGGTAACGGGGCCGTCGCCGTCCGGGCGCGTCGCGCCGGTGCCGGCCTCCTCTTCGGTGATGATGTGGACCGTCTCGCGGCTGCCGCGCGCCTCGTCGAGACGCTCACGCTGCGTCTCGGTCAGCACCTCCTCCGGATTCTGCAGCCGGCCGGTCGCCGCCACGATGTGGCTGCGCGGCACGGTAATGTTGACCTCAAAGGTGCCGTACTCGAGGTAGTACTCGCCCTGCCCGAGGTAGGGCAGCGGGTTCCACCCGTTCACGTCGTCGTACACGTACATCCGCGGGTACCACTGCGCCAGCTGGTACACGGTCCCCTCGTCGACGTCGAGTCGCCCGTGCCGGTCGGCCCCGTACTTCGGAATCTCGAACGACCAGTCGAGGGTGAGCGTCAGGGTTCCTCCGTTCGCCGCCAGCGGCTCGGCCAGTTCGACGAGCATGCGCGTCCCCTCCACGTCAAACGACGGATCGATCGTCTCGCCGTCGCGCCGGAGCTGGACGTCGGAGATGTCGTAGCCGGCCCCTTCGAAGAACCCGCTGAAGCGGGCGTCGGACGGCACCACGCGCGCCCCCCGGCTGTCGGGGCGGAAGTAGTTCTGCTCCAGCTGCACCCAGAGCCGGTCGAGGTCCTGCGGGGCGCGGTTCGTGTAGGTGATCGACTGCTGGCCCGACAGCGTGTTCGACGCCGTGTCCAGCTTCACATCGATCTGGTAGTCGGCGGCGTTTTGCCAGTACTCGTTCCCCGGCCGCCCGTCTCCGGCCCGAAACTCGTTCGGGTCCGGAAGGTCCAGCGGTTCGAACGACTCCAGGTTGTGCTCCGGAACCTCCTGCGCCTGCAGCGGCCCGGGGCGCAGGGACGCGAGAAGGAGAACACCGGTCAGAAAAGCCAGGACAACACGGAAACGCCCGTTCATAAGCATCGGGGAATCATGAAAAGGGAACTGAGCAAAAGGCAAGGTAACAGGCGCACCGTCGAAATAGAAAAGGGAAGGTTGAAGATTGGGAAAGACGTGGGAGCGGGGGGGCGTGGGAGCGTGGGAGCGTGTGGGCGTGGGGGCTTTGGACGCTGTGGGGGCTTTGGACGCTGTGGGGGCTTCGGACGCTTCGGAGACGGGTGGAAGGAGGACGGGGGGTGGGGATGGATGAACGGCACCGCGTCAAAAACCACTACCCAGAGCCCAATGCCCAATGACCAGTGACCAATGACCAATACCCAGTACCCAATACCCAGTACCCAGTACCCAATACCCAGTACCCAATACCCAGTACCCAGTACCCAACACCCAGCGACCAACGGGAGCGATCCATCCTTCTCCCTCTACCCGAACGATGCCGGGGCCAGGGGTTGGATGCCTGCCTTCTGCATGAGGTCGGCGGTGGAGTAGGCATCGCGAACCGACCGGACGGCCCGTTCGACGGAGGATCGGCTGATGAAGCGCCGGTGCTGGCGCTCGGCGGCTCGGGCGAGGGACTCGGTCATTCGCGAGGGCATCAGCATCGCTCGCTCGGCCATGGTCTTTCCGTCCTCTCTCGAAACCAGAAAGAACGGAACCGTGTCGCGTCCTGCGAACGTCCCCCGGTGCAGAAGAGGCTCCAGCGTGTCGTCGTCGAAGAGGCGCGTATTCAGGGCTGCCACCTCCGTCCACTCGCCCACAACGTGAAGAACGAGGAGCGGAACGTCGTTCTCGGTATACACCCCGCACTGAATGGGCTGGGTGTAAAACCGATCGATGTCTTCCCAGGCCAGTTCCGGCGGCGCCAGGACGGTTCCAACGGTGGATCCGTGCGGAAACACCGTCGCCGCCGCGTCCAGCGGGATGACGTGGCCGTTCGGGGTGGTGAAGGTCTCGCTTCGTCGTAAGGCCATGGGAGGCGTCGCGTTGAGAGAGGAAGGGGCGAGAAAAAGGCGAGAAGAGCACGGGCTGGGCGGATGCGGAACGGAGGGCGGCCGATTCCGGCCCTGCCTGCCAGCCGCTGCGAATCCGGGGCTGTTGCGTCTCTAATAGCTCTAACAGCGCGTGCCTGTGGGGTGCGCGTGGGGCGGGTGCGCGTGCGAGGTCTCCGGCGCGCCGCCGCGGTTCGCGTACACGCAGGTCGTACCGGGCGGCGCACGCAAGTGATGCCCCAGGGCCTGCCTTCTCCTCTCGTCTCCGGGCCATTTACGGAGATTTACACCCGCAGGGATCCGTCGTCTGCCTGCGGCGGAGCGGGCCGGGCGGGTGCGGCTTGCCCGACCGCTCGACGGCCGACCGTGAAAACCTGAACCGGTCCGTGCGTATCACGCACGAGGTTCTTCCACTGGATGTCCGCCACCCCACCTTCTCCATGACCGTCGCCGCCACCACCGACGCCCTCGCCGATCTCGAGGTCGACCTTCTCGTCCTCCCGCTCTCGTCTCGCCCCGCCGCGCCCCGGGTCGAGGCCCTCGCTCGCCCCCTCGGAGACTCACTGCGCCGCGCCGTTGAGGACTTCGACGGGGAGACCGGAACCTCGGTGCTGGTGTATCCGGAAGCGGACGCCGTCCCGCGCATCGCCCTCGTCGGCCTCGGCGACCCGGCGGAGCTCGACCGCGAGCGTCTGCGGCAGGGAGCCGCGGCCGGGGCGCAGGCGGCCATCGATCGCACCGCCGCCTCCGTCGCCTGCATCGTTCCGCCGGCAGACCTCAACGACGGCATCATCGCACAGGCCCTCGTCGAAGGCCTCATCCTGGGCGGCTACCGGTACCGGCGATACCGAACGGACGATGACGCCCCGGACCTGGAGTCGATCCTCCTCCACGTCGCGGGCGACGTCGACCGCGCCGCCGTTCGGGACGGAATCGATACCGGCACCGCCCTGGCCCGCGCAACCTGCACCGCGCGCGACCTGGTCAACACGTCGCCGCACGACAAGACGGCGCGTCAGTTCGCCGCCACCATCCGGGAATCCGGCGACCGGCACGGATACGACGTCGACACCTGGGGCGAAGACCGCATCCGCGAGGAGGGGTTCGGCGGCCTTCTGGCCGTGAACCGGGGGAGTTTCGAGCCGCCGACGTTCTCCCTTTTGACCTGGCGGCCCGACCACGCCGTCAACACCCGCCCCATCGTCCTGGCGGGCAAAGGCGTCGTTTTCGACACCGGCGGCCTGTCGCTGAAGGACACCAAAGGGTCGATGGACATGATGAAGGCGGACATGGGCGGGGCCGCGGCCGTCGTGGGGGCCTTCGAGGCCCTCGCCGACCTGAACGTGCCCCTGCACGTGGTGGGGCTCATCCCGGCGTCGGACAATCGCCCGGGCAACAAAGCGTACGTTCCCGGGGATGTGATTCAGATCCACTCCGGTGCCACAGTCGAGGTGATGAACACCGACGCGGAAGGACGCCTCCTTCTGGCCGATGCCCTCTCGTACGCGCAGTCGCTCGATCCCCGCCTCGTCATCGACCTGGCCACCCTCACCGGTTCGCAGGTGGTTGCGCTGGGCGCCGACGCCGCAGCCGTCATGACGAGCGAAACCGAGGATGCCGCCGAACGACTCTACGCCATCCAGCGCGCCGGCGAACGATCCGGCGACCGCGTGCACCCCCTCCCGATGTACGACGCGTACAAACAGCACCTGGACAGCTCGGTGGCCGACCTGAAGAACGTCGGCGGCTCGGAAGCCGGCGCCATCACCGCCGGGAAGTTTCTGGAGCACTTTACGGGCGAGGCGCCCTGGCTGCACCTGGACATCGCCGGCCCCGCGTTCTTGACCCAGCCGAAGCCGTACCGGCCCGAAGGCGGCACCGGCTTTGGCGTGCGCCTGCTTCTCACCTACCTGAACGACGCCGTGACCATCCGACAGAACCGCGATTCGTAATCGACCGAACCCGCACCCGTCCCGGGCGGCGCTGCCTGTCTCTTCAAGATCCGTTCGCGATCCGTTCGCGATCCGTTCGAGAACACCCGGCAGAACCGGATCCGGAACGCCGCCCGCCCCGTCACGGGGCGACGCACCGAATCACCGGGCACGACCTTTCGGTAGATATAGTCCGTTTAGGGCACAGCTTCACGCATCCCGCTCAGCCGCTCTTCCTCTTCGCTGTCTCGATCATCCAGCCCGCCGCCCCGGATCGACCTCCCATGCCCATCCAGCGTCCTACCTTTCAGCGCCCCGACCCACCCACGTCCGACGGGGAACCCACCCGCGTAGCCATCACCCTCGGCGACCCGAACGGCATCGGCCCGGAGGTCGTCCTCAAAAGCCTCGACGACCCGGAGTTGATGCCGGCGATGACGCCGGTCGTCATCGGTTCTGCCCACGTTCTGCGCGTACACGCCGATATCCTCGGGTTCTCCGACCTGGAGATTCACGTCGTCGACGAGGTTCCCGAACACGTTCCGGCCGGGAAGGTGGCCGTCCTGGACGTTGCCCGGACGGACGCGCCTCCCGTTTCGTTCGGCGCCATCACCCCCGACGGCGGCCGCCTGTCGATGCGCGCCGTCGAGACGGCCGTCGACCTGTGCGCGGACGACCGGGTCGACGCCATGGTCACTGCCCCGATTTCGAAGGACGCGATCCAGCAGGCGGGCTACGACGTGCCCGGCCACACCGAGTTTATCGCCGACCGGACGGGGGCGGAGAAGACCACGATGATGATGGTCGCGGGCGGCCTGCGCGTCGGCCTCGTCACCGGACACGTCCCGCTCGCGCAGGTGGCGGACGGCATCACGCAGGCGGCCATCCTCGAAAAACTGCGCGTCATTCACGACGCGCTCACCACCGATTTCGCCATCGAGGATCCGACGATCGGCGTCCTCGGCCTCAACCCGCACGCCGGCGACGGCGGCGTGCTGGGCCGCGAAGAAGACGCGATCATCAGCCCCAGCATCGACGCCGCCCGCGGGGAGGGAATGAGCGTCGAGGGCCCGCTGCCGGCGGATGGCTTCTTCGCCACGCAACTCGATCAGGGCTACGACGCCGTCCTCGCCATGTATCACGACCAGGGGCTCGTCCCGTTTAAGGCGCTCGCCTTCGATCACGGCGTCAACTACACCGCCGGCCTCCCCATCGTACGCACCTCCCCGGATCACGGAACGGCCTACGGAATCGCCGGCAAGGGGATGGCGCTGCCCGGCAGCATGCGCAGCGCCATCGAGGTGGCCGTCGCCGTTGCCCGGCATCGCAACCCGCACGGCGAGACCGCCTGATCCCGACGGTCTCAGATCCCCACCGCGGGTCGAGCCCCCAACCGCGGGTCGAGCCTCCCACCGCGGGTCGGGAACCGCGGGTCGGGGCCTGCGACGCGACGCCCGCAGCCTCCTGGGCCTCTCCGTCCGGTTCCCCGTCCGGTTCTCCCCTTCTCCGTTCGCGCGAATGGTTCTCTCCGATGACGATTACGGCCCGATCGCTGCACAAGAGCTACGACGCGTTCGACCTGTCGATTTCCGACCTGACCGTTCGCTCGGGAACGGTCTTCGGCCTCGTTGGCAACAACGGAGCCGGCAAAACTACCTTCCTCCGCCTCCTGCTTGACCTGATCGAAGCGGACGACGGGAGCGTTGCCCTGAACGGCGCGTCCGTCTCCGAAACCGTGGCCTGGAAGAAAGACACCGGCTCGTTCCTCGGCGAGCGGGTCCTGATCGACTTCCTCACGCCCGACGAGTACTGGCACTTCGTCGGGTCGACCTACGACCTCTCGGACGAGGAGATCGACCGCCGCCTGGAGGCCTATTCCGACTTTTACACCGATGAGCCGGTCGGAGAGACCACGAAGTACATCCGGGACCTCTCGCAGGGCAACCGAAACAAAGCCGGCATCGTTGCCGCTCTCCTTCCCGACCCGGATCTGCTCGTTTTCGACGAGCCGTTTGCCAGCCTCGACCCCCGATCGCAGATCTGGCTAAAGGATCATCTCTCCGCCCGGCCGTCCGATGCCACGGTGGTGGTTTCCAGCCACGACCTCGACCACGTCGCCGCCCTCTGCGACCGGATCGCCATCCTGGAAGAGGGGTCGATCGTCCGCGACGCCCCGACGGACCCAGACACCCTCGACGACCTGGAAGCCTACTTCCGCAACAAGGTGCGGACGGAGGGGAACCCGTCGATTTAACCCTCCCCGCAGGAAAAGACGCACGAAAGGACGGGGACTCTACGAAAGGACGGGGACTCTTGGGCGGTTTGCCGGCCTATCCGCATCCGCGTGGCCATCCGGCGGCAGGAGGTCGTGTCGTGTGCAGCGGCGCGGGCTCGGTGAGGGCCGACGCAGAGCCGGGCCGCGGGCGGGAGCGGGATCATCCGCTCTTTCCAGTCGATACCATAGCCGACGCTCTGATTCTCTCTCCATTTCCCTGTGCCGATGAACAAAATTCCGGAGGCTACGCCGGAGGTCGTCGAGCAAACCCGCGCGGAGGCAGTGGCCGACCGCGTCGCCGACGTGCGCGAGCGCATCGAACAGGCCTGCCAGCGCGCCGGCCGAGACAGCAGCGACCTGACGATCGTTGCCGTATCGAAAACCTTCCCGATGTCCGCCATCGAATCCGGCACGCAGGCCGGCCTCACCCACTTCGGAGAAAACCGGGCGCGGCAACTGCGCGACAAGGCCAAGGCCCGCCCCGGCGCGAACGAGGGGGGCGACGTGCGGTGGCACATGGTCGGCCACCTGCAGACGAACAAGGCCAAGTTCGTGGCCCGTCATGCCGACTGGTTCGACGCCCTCGACAACGAGCGCGTGGCCGACGAACTGAACAAACGAGCCGGATACAATGACCGCGCGATCCCTTGCCTCGTGCAGGTCAACATCACCGGCCAGGACCAGAAGTACGGACTGTCGCCCGAGGAGGTGCATCCCTTTCTCGACCGGATGGCCGAGTACGAGCGGCTGGACGTGCGCGGCTTGATGGCCATGGCGTCGTTCATCGAAGACCCCGACGACCGCGATGTCGTCCGCGAGCAGTTCCAGACGGCGCGGGCACTCTTCGATACCTACGATGCCTCCTCCAACCCGCAGGTCGACATGGCCGAACTGTCGATCGGGATGAGCGGCGACTTCGAAATCGCCGTCGAGGAAGGGAGCACGATGGTGCGGATAGGTAGCGCCATCTTCGGTCCCCGCGACTATGACTGAGCGTTCCTCGGTCGCTCGACCGGTCTCGCTTCGCCCCCCGCCCCGGCCGGTTCAAGGTCGACATCCGGGTTCGGAAGACGAGAATCTCCAGACGGGATGAAACAGGGGGCAGACGGCTTTGTGAAATAAAAAAGAATGAGGAACCTCGCCCGCTTCCGTGTTGCCCGAACCCCCCGGGTTTCGTAGTGTGGAGAGAACCGTTCATCAGTGTGGCGTGATCGTTGCGTCTCTGATACAGGTGCGGTCACCGGGTTCCCGGCGACAGGCCGTGCCGCGGGTCGCGAAAGGAGGCCGTGCTGTCGCCGCGCGCCCTCTCTTCGGCGCGGTTTCTCTTCGGCCTGGGCTTTCTTCGGCCGGTGCCGCAGCCTGACAATTTCGTGCCTGCTTTCCCCTTCCAGGTCGGGATCGGCCTCGTCGCAGCCCCGGCCAGTTCGACGGCCGACCCGCCCCTCTCTTCTGCCGGCTCACTGCTGCTTGACTCAACGCGACTGCCATGAAGCTTACGCCGCTCGACATTCGGAAACAGGAGTTCGAACGCAGCCTGCGCGGCTACAGCACCGACGAGGTGGAAACCTTCCTCGACATGGTGGCCACGCAGTGGGAGGAGATGCGGGACGAGAACCGCCGCCTCGAGGACAAGGTGGAAGAGCTCCAGAACCAGATGGAGCACTACAAGCGGGTGGAAGAAGCCCTTCAGGAAGCCCTGGAGCAAACCCGCCGCAACGCCGAAGAGAAGATCGAGAACGCGCGGGAGAAGGCGGAGACGATCGTCCAGGAGGCCCGGGCGGAGGCGCGCGAGGTGAAGCAGGAGGCCGAGGAGCGGCGCGCCCGCCTCGAGGCTGAATCCGAAGAGATCCGCTCCCGCCGCCGCACCGTCGTCGCCCGCCTGCGCGGCTTCCTCCATTCCGAACTGGAGATCCTCGAGAACTTCGAGGGCGAGGACGCCCCGTCGCCCTCCGCCCGCTCCAGCACCGCCTCCGAGCTCTCGTCGCCTCCCGACCCCTCGCCGCGACCGGCCGATCGGCAACCGCCGTCGGACGCGCCGGAGCCGAGGGACGTCTCCGAACAAACGGACGCAAACCGCTCCGCGTTGCCCCCCTCGCCGGGCGACGCCGATTCGGCGTCGGAGGCGGACCCGAGCGCGGAGCCCACATCGGCGGCCGTCGCTTCGGCCGTGCAGGACGTCGCTGCCGAAGAGAAGGCGGAGCGCGAAGCCGCTTCGTCTCCGCCGAATCGGCAGGCCGATGACGCCCAGGCAGCGCCCGAACCTGCGGAGGAGCCGGCTCCCGCCCCGGACGCCCCCACGCCATCGAGCGCGTCCTCGGGGCCGTCTCCGGACGTCTCGTCGGCCTCCCCCACGCCGGTCTCTCCATCGGCCGAGTCTCCGCCCCCGCAGAAATCAACGCAAGAGATGCAGCCGCCGACGTTCCGGGAGCCGGCCCCCGACGCCGACCCGGACGAAACGGTGGATCCCCCGACCCGTCACGTCCCCTCCGAGAATACGTCAACCGAGAACGCACCGGCCGACGAGCCGGACACGCTCGACTTCTCGTCCGGCATCATGGAAGACGTCACCGACGAGATCACGCAGCCCGAAGAGGAAGAAGCCGCAGCCCCTGCCGAGCCGACCGACGCGGAGGAGCGTCGCGCCGAAGACGCACCGGAAGAGGGGGCAGCCGACGACCGCGACGCGGGCCGCGAAGCCGACGACTTCGAGAAAGAGTTCGCCGACCTGCAGGACTCGCTCGCCGGCGTCCTGGACGACGACGCCTTCTCGGATGCGGATCCCGCGGAAGAGGCGGTTGAGGGGCCGGACGATGACTTCTCCTTCTTCGACAACAAGCCGGCGTCGGAACCGCCTGCGGACGAACCGGCGGAGACGGCCGAGATGCAGCCCCCCGTCGGCGAGACGCCGCCCGCCTCTTCCGGCGATGCCCCGACCGACGAATCTTCCTCCTCGGAGGGGGACGCTCCGGTGTCGACCGCCGAATCGACTTCGGAAGCCGCCCCTCCCCCGGCAGGCACCGCCCGGGGCGACGCAGAGACGGAGCCCGCGGAGACGGAAGACGTCGACGACATCGACTTTGCCTCCGCCTTCGGGCCGGCCGATGCAGGCGACGACCGGAACGAATCGCGCGACGAGCCGGCAGAGGTTGAGCCGCCCTCTGCAGAAGTCGAGTCCCCCGCCGCAGAAGCAGAGGGGGAACCGGGTTCGGGGACAGACCCCGACCCGGTCGGCGATTCTGCCTCTCCGACCCCTCCCGACCCGCAGGACACCGGCATCCCTCGTTCGGGCGACGCAGACGCTCCGCCGACCGCTGCGACCGATGCTGCGGAGCCCCCGGTTGAGGAGCCGGATTCGCGGAGCGACGACGCCGGGTTCTCCCTCACGAAGGAGGACGACGGCGACGAGAAGGACGATCTGGAACAGGCGATGCAATCCCTCTTCCCAGCACCCCCGGACAAGGAAGAAGCACCCGGCAGTACCTCCGACCCCGAGGCCGCGGAGGCAGTCCCCTCCGATGAGACGTCCGACGCCCCGGCGGCAGACGCCGCAGCGGAGGAGCCGGCGGAGTCTGCCGACGAACCGGATACCCAGTTCGAGGCCATCAAGCGGGACGTCCAGCGCCAGAAGTCGGAGCAGAAGGCGCGCGAGGACGCATCGGATGGGCACGAGACGGAATCCGACGCCTCCGATCGCACCAAGAAAAATCCCACCAAGAAAAAGAAGTCGAGAAAGAGCGCGGATCCGGACGAAGAGGCGTCCACCGAGGAGATCGAAAAGATCTGGAGCATCCTCGAGGACATGGATTAATGCGCACCGTCTCTTCTGCGTCGGCCCCTGTGCCCGCTCTTCTGTACCGGCCCTTTTGTACCGGCCCTTTATACCGGCCCGCGCCCCACCGCCTCACCGCCTCCTGGTGGGAGCGGCCGCTTCCTCCTCTGCACGTCGCTGCCCTCACTTCTCTGCCTCTGCACCTGTGGTTTCTGAGCTGTTCGACCCGGACGCCTGGACGTCGATCGAGGCGTTCGACTTTCGCGATATCACCTATCACCGGGCGGCCGAGCATGGGACCGTCCGCATCGCCTTCGACCGGCCGGAGGTGCTGAATGCCTTCCGGCCGCAGACGGTGGATGAGCTCTATCAAGCACTCGACCACGCCCGCCAGACGTCGGATGTAGGCTGCGTCCTGCTCACCGGGAACGGCCCGTCCGACAAGCACGGCAAGTGGGCGTTTTCCTCCGGCGGCGACCAGCGCATCCGCGGCACGGACGGATACGAGTATGCCGACGAGGGCGGAGAGCGAGACCCGGCTCGGCTCGGCCGGCTGCACATTCTGGAGGTGCAGCGCCTGATCCGCTTTATGCCCAAGGTGGTGGTGGCCGTCGTTCCGGGATGGGCGGTGGGGGGCGGGCACAGCCTGCACGTCGTCTGCGACCTGACGCTCGCCAGCGCCGAACACGCCGTCTTCAAGCAGACGGACCCGGACGTGGCGAGCTTCGACGGCGGATTCGGATCCGCCCTTCTCGCCCGACAGGTCGGGCAGAAAAAAGCCCGCGAGATTTTCTTCCTCGGTAAGAACTACTCGGCCGACGAGGCGGAAGAGATGGGCATGGTGAACGACGTCGTGCCGCACGACGACCTGGAGCGCACCGCGCTTGCGTGGGCGGCGACAATCAACCAGAAAAGTCCCACGGCCATCCGCATGCTGAAGTACGCCTTCAACATGGTGGACGACGGGATGGTGGGGCAGCAGATCTTTGCCGGCGAGGCGACGCGGCTCGCCTACGGGACGGAAGAGGCGGAAGAGGGGCGAGACGCCTTTCTGGAAGACCGTCCGCCCGATTGGTCGGACGTGCCCTGGCACTACTGATCCGAGGGCGGATTCTCCATCGGCCGCCATCCGCAGAGGGACGGGGACGTCTGCTCGGACGCGGGCATGGCCCCGCGCCAGGAAGCCCCACGCCAGGAAGCCCCGCGGCAGGAAGCCCCGCGCCAGGAAGCCCCACGCCAGAGAGCTACGACGCCCTGCTCTGTTGGGAGAGACGGGGCGGCGGGTTCACGCCCGGAAGATCGTCGCCGACATCGTCGCCGGAGAGAAGGGTTTCGATGCGTGCAAGCACCATTTCGATGGCGACGTGATTGTGCCCACCGCGGGGAATAATGACGTCGGCATTCCGCTTCGACGGCTCGACAAACTCAAGATGCATCGGGCGGACCGTTCGCTCGTACTGGTGAAGAACGCCCTCGATGCTCCGGTCGCGCTCCTGGATGTCGCGCCGAATCCGGCGCATGAGGCGGATGTCGTCCGCCGCATCGACGTAGATCTTGATGTCCATCACCTCTTCCAGAATCGGCTCCGCCAGGATGAGAATGCCCTCCAGGATGATGACGGAGCAGGGCTCGACGGTTTCCGTCTCGTCGGCCCGGGTGTGAGTGGTGAAATCATAGACCGGCTTTTCGATGGCCTGCCCCTGCACGAGGCGGTCGAGATGACGGCGCAGCAGGTCCGTTTCGAGCGCATCGGGATGGTCGAAGTTGAACGCGGAGCGCTCGTCCGGAGGAAGGTGGGACAGGTCTTCGTAGTAGGCGTCGTGGTCCAACACGGCAATCCGGTCGGAGTCGAGCGCTCCGACGATGCGGCGCAGGACGGTCGTTTTGCCGGACCCCGAGCCGCCCGCAATGCCGATGATCACTGGCGGTTCCATCGTGCCTTCGTCGGTGATGCGTGGCGGGAGTGCGTGTCGAGGACGCGCAGAGGATCGCGGACGCGCAGAGAGATGGCGGCGCCCCTCCCCCGGCGGTGCAGAGACGGGCCGGAGACGCGAGCGCAAATCCGACGAGGGAGACGGGAGCGTCCGGTCCGCTCCCGGCCGGCTTCCCCCACGTTCATCCGCCTTCGTGTGGTCCGCACGGGGCGGCCGGCGGACGGTACGCGGAGTCGCGGACGGTGCGCGGGGCCTCCGTCTCCCGTTCCGACCGCCTCGATTTGAGGTCTGTGCCGCCCGCGAACCATGCGACTCGCACTGCGGCCCATCCTGCGACCCGCAGCTACTCGCGAACCATGACGACGGTCCACGTTCGCGTCTCGTCGTCGTAGGTGGTGGACGCCTCGTCGAAGACGTACCCGTCCGGGTGCTCTTCCCACTCGGCCAGCTCGTCCAGGTCCTCGGCGGTTTCGCGGACGAGGTAGTTGACCAACTGGCCGCGTTGAACGTCGAGGTCTTGCCCCGTTACGTCTACTCGTTCTCCGTCTTCCACCCGCTGGAACGCGACCTCGACGCGCGCCTCGTAGGCGTGCTCGTCGGTCCAGGCGCCGCGGTGCACCTCCGGAAGCAGGTCCCAGACCCAGCGATCCTCCAGGTTGTTGTTGAGGATTTCGCTGATGGAGTCGTTCCAATATTCTGCCACCGGACCGATTCCCGGGATCTCCGCGTCCATGCCCAGCTGGTAGTTCGGGATGAGGTCGTCGGGTCGCAGGAGGCCGAAGAGGCCGGACAGAATGACGCCGTTCTCCAGGAGCCGGCGCTGGGCTCCCGTGGGCAGATTGGCAAAGTCCATGGCGGCGTACATCACGCCCGGACTGTAGCGATCCAGGGCCGACATCAGCGGTGCGTCGTAGATTTCGGAGTCGACCTGGATGGCCTCTTGAAGCTCCGGACCCTCCATCCCCAGGATCTCCCCGATGACCTCTTCCTCTTCCGCATCGATGACCTCTTGCAGCCGGTCGATGACGGTCCGCCGCTCCGGATTCAGTTCGTCGTAGTAGTTGAACGTACCGGACGTTCGGTAGTCGAACATATCCGGTGCAAACGGGTTGCCCCCCGGCTGTTTGCGTTCGGCGGGGGAAAGGAGAACCGTGAGGTTGGGCATGTAGGCGAGGCGGAATCAGTCGGGAGAGAAGAGCAGGTCGAAGAAGTCGATGCCGGCCAGACCGTCTCCGCACGTCGCGGGGGCGGCAGGCCGGCGAGGCGGAGCCGGTGCACGCCCCGACGCCGGTTCATTCGACAACCCGCGCGGAACGGACCGAGCAGGGCCCGGATCCTGTGGAAACGGAGCCGACACGAGCAGAGTCGGCACGAGCGGAGTCGGACGGCGGGGAGCGGCGCGTGCGGCTCCGGAACGGTGCGTCCAGCCCGAAGCAGGCGGAGAGGACGAGAGGACGAAGCGAGCGCGCTAGCGATCGTCCGTCGACGGCTCGGTCGAAGCGCCGGAGGTGGAGCTCTTCTGGCGGAGCTCGTCGAGCAGGGCGTCGATGTCGTCGCGGATGTGGTCGGCACGGGCCTGGGCGTCGGCCACGAGGGCGTCGCGCGTCTGGCGCGCCTCACTGTCGACGCTCGTTGCGGAGAAGCGGCGGATGAGCGCCCGGGCCTGGCCGAGCGTTCGCTCGAGCTGGTAGGCCAGGCGGCGCCGGGTGTCGGGGCCGCGGTTGGGGGCGAACACCATCCCGAGCGCAAATCCGACGGCTCCACCGGCGAGTGCGCTCCAGATACCGACGTGTGCGGGGCGGTTGCGCATGTCGTCGTTCATGAAAAGCAGGACTGGATTGGATACAAGGGACCCGTGGGCGCACCGGAGGGCTGTACCGGACGCCCGTCCCCGCGGTTTCCGGCATCTCTCCGCTGCGACGGGTACGCGGGTCAATTCACCGGGGATCAACGGGCTGGCGTATCGGCTGCGGGGATCGGTATGTGTGTACGGGTGAATGGTATCGACACGAGAGGTTTCATGCAAGACCACGGGTGAGAGCGGAAACCCACGGGTCGCCGATGCAGCCCCGCCTGTCCGCTCTGTTGTACAGACCTGTATGCTAGAGCCTACGACGGCATCCGGGAACCCCGTCTCCAGCCGCCACGCATCGGCGGTACGGCGGGCTTTGAGTCGGTCGGCCGGCTGTGGCACGTACGTTGTTTCCTCTAGAAGGTGCAGTCTTGGATGCCTCTTTTTACAAGACTGCTCTGTGGTGCATACAGCCATTGCGGGGCCTCCGCATGGTGCCGGGTGGGTACGTCCTTGGGTGAACGTACCTACCCGGTTTTCTTATGTCTACTCGGTTTTTTCTGCCCGTCGCCGGGGGCGAACCGGCCGCCCCCTCCAATCCCTCTCCTGCCGTCCCGGCCGCCCATTGCATCCCGGCATCCCATTCCGTCGCCTCGATCCGCCCCACCCGAAGCATTCAACAAGCATTCAACGGGACGAGCTGCGCGAGCAAAAAAATCGCGGGCAGGTCGGGGGCGACGTTATATCTCGCCGACCCATGTGTCTTGAAGACACAGGCCGGCGTCGACCGGAGGCGAGAGCCTTCAGCCGGTGCGGCCCGCCACCGGGCCGGACATTTTGAGGCATTCGCCCATACAAGCGATCTGTGGGGCGATGTCTGCCTCTGCCGGAGCCCATGGGCTCGTGGGCGCGCATGTGAGCGCGCACAGCATCGGGCAGGGGTGGCACCGGGCAGAGGGTGCCCCGTCGATCCTCAACCCGCCTCGGCACCGGCTTTCCTATCATTCTCCAACGAAGAGGGTATCGTTATGGCACGCGGAGTGAACAAAGTCATTTTGATCGGCAATCTCGGCCAAGATCCCGAGCTGCGATACACCGGCAGCGGGACGGCCGTCTGCAACATGCGCCTCGCCACCAACGAGTCCTATACGGACCGCGATGGCAACCAGGTCGACAAGACGGAGTGGCACAACGTCGTGGCCTGGGCTCGGCTGGCGGAGATCTGCGACGAGTATCTTTCGAAGGGCTCGCAGGTCTTCTTCGAAGGGAAGCTGCAGACCCGGTCGTGGGAAGACCGCGACGGCAACACGCGCTACACCACCGAGGTCAAAGCGCAGGAAGTGATGTTTCTGGACCGGGCCACCGACCGGGCACCGGCCGGCGGCGACGGCAGCTTCGACCAGACGCGCGAGGACAGCTTCGACCAGCGCCGGCAGGGGGGCGCGCCGAAGCGCGGTCAGAAACCGGACGGAGCGGGCAGTCCCTCCCGCGGTCAGCGCGCGTCCGAGTCCGCCTCGGCCGACGACGAAACATTCGAACCCGACGACGAACTTCCGTTCTAGGATACAGGAAATCGATTCTGGACAGGAAACGGACCGCGGACCTCTGATAACTTGTGTCTCGGCCATCGGGCCCGAAGCAGCCAGTCGACCTGCGGGACCGGCCTCTCGTGAGGCCGCATGTGGAGGCCGCATGTCGAGGCCGCATGTCGAGGTCCTGGGGCGGATCGGTCCGTCCCTGCAAACCGGCGGATAGCGGTGTCCCGGCGGATAGCGGTGTCCCGGGGTGTCCCGGCGTGTCTCGGGGCATCCCGGATACCCGTAAGATCCTACAACGGAGTGCTACTCGTGAGGTGCTACCCGTGGGGTACTTACACACGCGCCAGCAGCACCGCCCGTCGAAGATCGGCCCAAGACGCTGTATCCGCCGCTTCCGTATAGTGCGGGTTTCTTGTCGTCAGCCAGGTTTCGACGACCGTCAGGTGGCTCTCCGTATCTGCCCGGGCAGCCACCTCGCGAAAGACGTCTTCGACGGTTTTCACCTCGGCCCGCCCCATGACGTCCCAGGCAAGGCGCGCAAGACGGCGGGTCGTTTCCGGAACGGCGAGGTCTTCCTCGACGCCCGCAGGCCCCCGTGCCCGACGCCGAAGTTCGTGGGTGACGATCTGTTCACGCACCTGCAGGGCGGCATGAAGAAGGGCGTCGCGAACGTGCCGGGCCTGCTCGTCGGCGGTCATCGGCTCGGCGACGGCAACGGCCCCCGGCCCCGGAAGGCGCTTGCGGACATCGTCTTTCTCCTCTCGGATGGTCGCCCGGAGCGCCCTCAGGTTGGCGATGTCCATGTCGGCCACCCGCCGGGTGGCCTGCTCACTCGCCTCCCGAAGCTGCTCCCGCCATTCGTCGCGAAGCTGCTGTAAGGAACTCATGGATACGGCTCGCATGCGCATTCGGCCTTCTGACGGATTCCTTTCCTCTCTCCCTTCCTGCTCATGCACATTCAGTCGATAACCTGGAAACGACCCGGCGCAGACACGGCGATCGATGTGACCGACGCGCTGGACGACGGCGTCGTGAGTCCCACGCCGCACCCGGGCGACGACGTCGATCACCCGAAGGGGTACTCTCTACACCTTACCTTGAAGCCGGACGCCACGGACTTTGCCGAAGACCTTCGGCACGCGCTCATGGACGTCGAGCCGGCCACCGTCACCGTTCGCTTGGAGACGGTCGACGAGCAGCTAACGCTGCCGGTAAGCGTCAGCAAGGTGCCCTATCCGGGAGAGTAGAACACGGCGGAGATGGGCGTAAAGCCCGCGGCCCACGACCGCCTGCACCCGTACTTCTAATCTCACCCTGTTTCCGCTCACCGCGTCTTTGCTCACCGCGCTGGAGGCTCGGCATGCCGGAGCGGTCGACGCCCAGTCTCGCCCTTCTGGCATCCCCTCTCGGGCATAACGACCGCCATCCGGACGGTAGGAGTGCGTTAGGGTTGGGCGGCGGCCGGGCGACGCTTCGGGAACCGACCGGGGTCGACGGCACAGCGGAATCCGATCTGCAAAGACGCATTGGTTGCCGCCTCGTAGTCGCGAAACCCGACGCCGATGCGGAAGGCATTCGACGACCAGGACCCGCCGCGGACGACGTGTCGCGGTTCATTGGCCTCCTGCCAGTACGGGTTGAGGTCGCTGTGCTGCGCGTAGGTCGACGTGTAGGTGTCTGCCACCCATTCCGCTACGTTGCCTGACATGTCGTGGAGCCCCCACGTGCTGGGCGGATAGGAGCCCACCGGTGCGGTAAAAGCATGCCCGTCCGCGTCCTGCCCGGCACGCCCGGGGTCGTAGTTGGCAAGATACCGTCCGGAGCGCGTCTGCGGATTGAAGCCGGCCCAGGGATAGATGCCCCCGATCTCGCCCGACCGGGCGGCGTACTCCCATTCCGCCTCGGTGGGCAGTCGCTTTCGCTCCCACTGGCAGTAGGCCCGTGCCTGATTCCAGGTGATGGCTACAACGGGATGATCGGCGTAGGTGTTGCTGTAGAAGTAGTTCTGCCACGTGATTCCCGCCTGTTGCGACTCCCAAACGGTGGAGTCGGGGCGACGCTGCCGGCGGGTCGACCGGTCCAGCGAGTCGAGGTAGGCACGGTACTCGGCGTTGGTCACCTCGAACCGGTCGAGGTAGAACGGAGACATCGAGACGCGAATGCGCCCGGCATTCTGCATGTCGAACGGATCTTCGTCGGTCAGCCCCATCAGAAACGTTCCCGCCGGAAGGCGAACCATGCGTCCGTCGTCCGTGACCCGCACGCTGCCGCTGATGGGAGACGCACCCGGATCGTCGAACGGCATCCGGCCGGCGCGCGGGATGACGAGAGGTTGCGTGCCCTTGAGGGAGTCTCGGTTGTACGACCGCGTGTAGGACTCGGGGCGCTGGTCGGGGGTGAGTTCGGTCGGGTCCTTGAAGGGAGATCCGACCTCCTGACCCGGCCGGCGCGCCTGCTTGCCCCAGCCGCCCTCCATCCGGCGCCCTTCCGCAGCCGCCGTGTCGCGGGACGCGGTCGGCTCACCTTCCGTCGCCGCCCCCGTCCCCCCGCAGGCAGAAACGAGTAGCGGAATCGCGAGAAGACACAGTCCTGCAAGCCACCGCCGCGTTCCGTTCGCCGCCGGGCCCCTGGGAGGGCAGCCGGTGGACGCGGGATCGCGCAGCCGGGAGAGGACGGAAAGATGGAACCAATCCATATCCGGACGTGAGTGGTGGAAATAGGCGCAAAAGCAAGGAAAGGGGCCTGTGCCAGAGGGACAAATGAGAGGCGGGCCGGGGCCTCTCGTCTCCGCCGAGCGCCGCTGGCTGCACCGGACCGGCCGGCTTCACTCCAGGCCCAGCAGTTGCCCCACGGTTGTCTGGCACTTGCTGGTTGGCGCTTGCTGGTTGGCGCTTGCCCGCACGTGCGCTGCCCGGCTGGGATCTCCCCCCCGATTCAACCCTCGGGCCCGGCTACCGGACGGTAGCTGCCGAACCGTTTGTCCACGTCCAGAGCGAGGGATCTCCGTTCCCTCCTGACGTCCTGAACGAGAAGATCCAGAGCGAGGAGATCCTGCAATGAGCACGGCGAATTCCCGTCCGGGATTGGAGTCCGGGAGGACGGCCGAGGGGATGGTTTGCACGCACAAGCGGTCGATGTCGAAACGGTCCGGTGCCTAGCCCCAGGTATCAACGTTCAGACAGTCCCTGAACCTGGAGGGGGATGCGTCGCGTTACGATACACCAAATACTCTGCCACACTTCGCTCGGCTGTTTTCCGCCGTTCCCACGTTCCCGTCTCCGTCATGCTTCAATCGGACCATCCCCTGCAACCGTTCTGGCGTCCATATCCCGACAGCGGGGTCAGCGACGCCGACGCCGGCTCATCCTCCGCTGCGGCGTCCCGTTCCGACCCGCCGGGCTCGCTTCGGCCGCCCGCCGGCGACGGGTCGCGGAAGAGCCCGGGGACTCTCGAACGGGCGGGGCGAGTCGTTCCCGCGCTCCTGCTTGCGGTCGCGCTGCTCGCGGTCGGATGCGGCGCGGACGCGCGAACCGACGCGTCCGCCGCCGGCCCACGCACCGCGGCTGCCGACACGGCCGACACCTCCGGTGTCTACACCCGGGTCTCGCCCAGCCGGAACGGAATCGGGAAGGTGTACATGGGCCGGGAGATCTCCAAGGTGATGGGCCATCGCGGTGCCGCCTGGCTGGAGCGAGCGGCCCGCGACGAGAAGGAACGCCCCGACCTCGTCGTGGACAGCATGAACCTCGCCCTGGGCGACGTGGTGGCCGACATCGGAGCCGGAACCGGATACTTTACCTTTCGGATTGCGCCGCGCGTTCCGGAGGGGCGGGTGTTTGCCGTCGACATCCAGCCGGAGATGCTGGACAAGATGCGCGCTCGCAAACAGCGGGAAGGACGGGACAACGTGACCCTCGTACGGGGCAGCATTACCGATCCGTCCCTTCCCAGCGACTCAGTGGACGCGGCACTCATGGTGGACGCCTACCACGAATTCTCTCATCCGCGGGAGATGATGCAGAACCTCGCCGACGCCCTCGTTCCCGGAGGACGCGTTTATCTCGTCGAATATCGGAAGGAGGACCCGAGCGTCCCGATCAAGCGTCTCCACAAGATGAGCGAGGCGCAGGCGAAAAAGGAAATGAAGGCGGTGGGGCTCGACTGGGTCGCCACACGAGACATGCTTCCCCGCCAGCACTTTCTTGTGTTCGAAAAGCCGGCCGATCATTCGTGACCCGGGAGGCGGGATCGATCGTCCGCGGTCGATTCTCGATCCGACCCGACGCACCGACCTCCCAGAGCACCAGCTTCCCAGAGCACCGGCCTCCCGAATCGCGTCGGGACACCGGTAGGATCAGCACCGACCGATATTACGGTTTCGTTTGTCCGTTTGCCGAGCCGTTTTGATCTTTTTCCCCCCTCGTCCGTTACGCGAGGGTGAAGAGCCTGGTGATTCCGTTGCCGGGCCGCACGTTCTGAAGTTCTCGAAGGTATTCCGCGTAACCCACCGCACCCATGAGCATCGCCTCGTATGTGTCCGAGGAACTCGGCGCGTCGGTTGATTTCCAAACATTTCGCGACGCATTTGCGGAGAAGCTCGACACCGTATTCAACAAACGCACCGACTACAATCGCCACAGCGCCAAGCGCGGTCTGCCCCCGTTCATGATGCGGGAGGTACAGTCCCTCACGCCGCTGTCGGTTTTCATCCCGGAGGAGTACGGGGGCCGCGGCGGTCACGTACATGAGTGCCAGTCGATTCTGGCAACGGCGTCGTACGAATCTCTGGCTCTGTCGCTGACGCTGGGGATCAACGGCGCGCTGTTTCTGCAGCCGCTCACGAAGTACGGCCACGACGCGATCAAGAGTTCGGTCTTCGAGCGCTTCATCGAAGAGAAGAACATGGGCGGGCTCATGATCACCGAGCCGGCCTACGGAACCGACGCCCTTCACATGGAGACGTCGTACACCGAGACGGACGACGGCTACCACGTCGAGGGCACGAAGCACTGGGCCGGTCTGACCGGCTGGGCGGACTTCTGGCTGATCACCGCGCGCCGGCAGGGCAAGAACGGCGACCTCGGCCGGGACATCGACTTCTTCGTTGCCGACATGAACCGCCCGGAGCAGATGGTGGAGGTCGAGGAGTTCTACGAGAACCTCGGCCTGTACATGATCCCCTACGGCCGGAACCGGGTCGACATCGACGTGCCGGAAGAACACCGGCTGCAGCCGGAGAGCACCGGCATCAAGATGATGCTCGACACCCTGCACCGCAGCCGGATCGAGTTTCCGGGCATGGGAATGGGTTTTCTGAAGCGCCTGCTCGACGAGGCGATTCAGCACGCGCGCGAACGCGTCGTCGGCGGGAAGCCGCTCATCCGGTACGACCAGGTAAAGCGGCGGATCGCCCACATCCAGGCGGCCTACACGGCGTGCTCGGCCATGTGCCTGCACACCAGCGAGAACGCGAACCTCGACGAAAACCTCGCCGGCAAAGCGCTGGAGGCCAACACGATCAAGTCGGTCGTGACCGACCTGATGCAGAACGCCTCGCAATCTTTGCTCCAACTCACCGGCGGAAAGGGCTACCGCCTCGACCACGTCGCCGGGCGCAGCGTCGTGGATAGCCGCCCGTTCCAGATCTTTGAGGGCTCGAACGACGTGCTGTACCAGCAAATCACCGAGTCGGTGCTCAAGTCGATGCGCCAGGCAAAGGAGACGAACCTGTACGAGTTCTTGAAGTCTCAAGACCTCTCCCACCGCGCAGTCGACTACTTCGAAGACACGCTCGACTTTGAGGTCGACTTTTCGCTTCCGCAGCGGAAGATGGTCGATCTCGGGCGCATCCTCGGCCGGGTGCTGACGATGGAAATGGTCATCGAACTCGGCGACCGGGGCTTCCGCAGCGACCTGGTTGCCAACTGCCTGGACGCCTTCCGGTCGCGTGTCGACGGAATGCTGACGTCCTATCGCGACTTCTCCCTCCCCGGCGCGATCGAAGACTACGTTGACGGCTCCTCCTGGCTCGATTACGTGCAGCCCTCGACATCGTAGCCGCTCCCTTCGGGGACGGGGCCGCCGCAGGAGCGCGCCGCGTCCCCCTTCGTTTTCTCCTTCCCCTACCCCCTCCCTGTTCATGACATTCGGAGTCGTCGTCTTCCCCGGGTCCAACTGTGACCACGATGCCTACCATGCCACCAAGCACGTTTTGGAGCAGGACGCCCGGTTTATCTGGCATCAGGAAGAGGAGGTCGGGAATGTAGACGCCGTCATCGTGCCCGGGGGGTTCTCGTACGGCGACTACCTGCGCTCCGGCGCCGTCGCGCAGTTTTCCCCCATTATGCAGGACGTGGTCCGCTTCGCCGAAGACGGCGGTCTCGTCCTCGGGATCTGCAACGGCTTTCAGATTCTCTGTGAAGCCGGCCTGCTTCCCGGCACGCTAATGCGCAACGAGTCACTGCGCTTCACCTGCAAACACGTCCACCTCCGGGTTGAGAACGACGCCACACCGTTCACCCAGCGGGGGCAGACGGGCGATGTCGTTCAATTTCCGGTCGCCCACGGCGAGGGGCGCTACTACGCCGACGAAGACGTACTGGAGGAACTGGAGGCAACCGACCGGGTCGTCTTCCGGTACGCCGACGCCGGCGGCACCGTCTCGCCGGCCGCCAATCCGAACGGGTCCGTCAACAACATCGCGGGCATCGTGAACGAGGCCGGCAACGTGTGCGGCGTCATGCCCCACCCCGAGCGCTGCGTGGAAGACCTGCTCGGCTCGGACGACGGCCGGCTCATCTTCGAGTCGATGATCGAGCACCGGTCGGCCGTCGCGGCGTAGACGTGCGTCTCGGCCGCCGAACGCGGCTCGGCGCGCGGTCTCTCGCCGGTGGCAGGCAGCCCCTGCCCGCCTCCCCTCACGATCCTCCTCTCTCTGCTCGATGGACGCTCTGTTTCAAGCGCCGATCACGCTCGCCCTCCTTCTTCTCAACGTGGGGGTGAGTTTTTATGCGCTCTCCGGAGACCGGTCGATGCTGGCCGAACTCTCCTTTCAGCCCCGCCGCATCTGGGAAGAGGGCGAGTACTACCGGTTTCTCACCGCCGGATTCGTCCACGTGGGCACGGGGCACCTGGCATTCAACATGTTCACGCTGTTTTTCTTCGGGCCCGAGCTGGAGAGTGTGCTGGGCCCGGCCGGCTTTTTGATCCTCTACTTCGGATCCGAGTTGGCAGCCCACGGCCTGACCTTCGCGCTGAACCGCGACGAACCCGGGTATTCGGCGGTCGGCGCCTCCGGGGCCGTAAGCGGCGTCGTGTTCGCCTTCGTCCTCTACGCCCCCTTCGCCATGCTCGGCATCATGTTTATCATTCCGATGCCGGCGATTCTCTTTGCCGTCCTGTACGTCGTCGGATCCATCTACGCCCTGCGGCAGGGCCGCGACGGCGTGGCCGGGGGCATCGCCCACGAAGCACACCTGGGCGGCGCGGTAGGCGGCGTCCTGCTGACGATCCTCCTCGACCCGCGGTCGGTGACGGTCTTCCTCCGGCAAATCGGGTCGGTGATTGGATAGCGACCGCCCCCACTTCCTGCCAGCGGTGGGCTGAGACCGTGTTCGGGAAGCGTTATACCGAATCCGGAAGCAGAGTTCGGGGGTAGATGGGAGAACGGGTGGCGGGGTGGAGGGACGGAAGCACAACACGTCCACACATCCCTCCTTCATCCATCCATCCTTCCAGTGTCCACCCCCGGACGGAGCATGCGGAGTTCGGATTACGCCTCTTCTCCCCGCAGGCGCGCGAGGAACGCCGACCAGTCGTCGAAGACGAACACATCGTCCTCGACGTCGCCCGTGTCTTCTCCGTTGCGGGCAAACCAGGCCGTCGTCCAGCCCGCCCGGCGTCCCCCGTCGATGTCGGACCGGCGCGAGTCGCCCACGTACAGAATCTCGTCGGCGTCCACGCCGGCCTGTTGCGTCGCGTGGGCAAAGATGTCCGGGTCCGGCTTCATCACGCCCACCTCTTCGCTGACGACGACCTGATCGGCCCGGTCGCCGAGGAACGGAAAGCGATCGAGTTTCTTGGCCTGCACCTCGGCAAAGCCGTTCGTCAGGATCCCGACGGGTCGCCGGTCGGCAACGGTCGTGTAAGCCTCGCGCGCCCCGTCGACGAACGCCCAGTGCTCGGCGTAGCGCTGCAGGTAGTAGCGCCCGATCAACCGGGCGTCGGCGTGATCGGCCCCGACGTCCCGGACGAGACGCTCGAAGCGGGCGCGCTTCACCGTCTGCTTATCGATTTCGCCGTCGGCATACCGGCGCCACAGGGGGCTGTTGATGGCGTGGTAGCGCGCCTGCAGCTCGTCGACGGAGAGCGTCCCGAACACCTCCAGGTAGCGACGTCGGACGTCGGCCAGCGCCTCCCGCTCGGCGTGCTGATGATCCAGAAGGGTGTCGTCGAGGTCGAAATAGACGAACTGAATGGCGTCCACAGGGGCGGGGCGGGTGATTCGAAAAATGCGCGTCGGAGAAACGGGCGGGTGGCGTCAGCCGGCGGCCGACATCGGGAGTTCGAACAGGGCGTATTCCTTATCGACGACGGCGCCGAGGCTCTCGATGTGGTTTTTGAGGCGATCGTTCGTGTCGAGGACCCAGCTCATTTCGCAGGCATCGAAACCGTTCGGCGGCCCGCTTTCGATCGTTTCGAGAACGAGCAGCGCATCCAGCCCCTTCCCTTGATACGCGGGCCGAACGCCCATGAGGGGCATCCGGCATTCGTACACGCTGTACGTTGCGTGCAACAGGAGCTTCGGGAGGCCGAGCGGAAACAGGCGGCCGTCCGGAACGTGCTTCAGGGCCTGGTTGATGTTCGGGAGGGTGATCGAGAACGCCACGGGCTCGCCCTCGTGTTCGATCAAGAACACCATCTCGGGCTCGACGATCTGCTTCATCTCGTCCGCGAGCTGCTCGAACTCCCGGTCCGTCATCGGCACGTGGCCCCAGTTGTCGGACCACGCGTCGTTGTAGATGTCGAGGATCGTCCGGGCCTCTTCGGCAAACCGACTCATGTCGAGCGACCGGATGTCGAGGCCGGGCGTGCGGCGCTTGACGAGATTGGCCCCCCGGCGCAGGCGGTCGTACTCGACGTACTTTTTGTGAACGTAGTAGGCCCACATGGTCATGACGCGCTCGAACCCGTACCGCGTGAGGAAGTCCTCGTAGTACGGCGGGTTGTAGGGCATCAAGATGGAGGGCTCGCGGTCGAAGCCGTCGACGAGCAGGCCGGCCGTATCGTTCAGCGAAGGGTTGGCGGGGCCGCGGACCCGATCCAGCCCCTGATCCTGGAGCCAGGCCGTGGCGGCGTCGAGAAGGGCGGCGGCCACGTCGTAGTCCTCGATGCACTCGAAGAAGCCGAAGAAGCCGGTGTCGTCGTCGTGGGTGTCGAGGTGCATCCCGTTGACGATGCCCGCCACGCGCCCGACGACGGCACCGGCTTCGTTTTCGGCGAGGAACAGCTGGATGTCGCCGTGTTCGAAGAAGGCGTTCGTGCCGGGGTCGAGGGTTTTCTTCTCGTCGCGCCGCAGGGGAGGCACCCACTGCGGGTAGCGAGACGGGTAAAACTCGTACGGGACGTCGATGAAGCGCTGCCGCTCCCGCCGTCCGGATACGGGATGAACGGTGATTGAGGAAGCAGTGGTAGAGGGCATCATAGAGACGGAGCGCTCGGCGCAACCGAAAGAGGCTACCGCCGGGACGAACGGTAGCCTCTGCGTGTAGGGAGGGGGTGATCGAGCCGGCCGGCGTCGAGTCGGTGGGAGATACCGGGCGCGGTGTCGAGGGGCGATATCGAGGGGCGGTGTCGAAGGGTGAGGGCGTAGGCAGGGTCGCCTCGCCGTCCGGGCAGCCTCTTACGCCGCTGCTTGATGGGTGTGGCCGTTCTGACCGATCACGCCCAGCTTCGTGCCGACCTTGTGGAAGGCTTCCAGGATATGGTCGAGTTCCTCGTCGGTGTGGGTCGCCATGTAGGAGGTCCGCATGAGCGCCTGTCCCTGCGGCACGGCCGGAGGCACGACGGCGTTTACGAACACGCCTTCTTCGATCAAGCTGCGCCAGAAGCGGAAGCACGTCTCCATGTCGCCGACGACGACCGGGATGATGGGCGTTTCACTGTCCCAGACGTCGAAGCCGAGATCCCGGAAGCCGTCTCGCATGTAGGACGAAATCTCCCAGAGGCGCTCCAGGCGCTCCGGCTCCTGCTCGAGGATGTCCAGGCACTTCAGGACGGTCGCCACGTTGGCCGGCGGCATCGAGGCGGAGAAGACGTGCGTCGACGCTTCATGCCGGATGTACTCGATGACGTCGCGGTCGCCGACGGCGAACCCGCCCAGCGACGAGAAGGATTTCGAGAACGTACCGGTGATGATGTCGACCTGGTCTTTCAGGCCGTACGTCGCCGCCGATCCCGTACCGCCCGGCCCGATGACCCCGATGGCGTGAGCGTCGTCGAGCATCAGGGCGGCGTTGTGCCGGTCGGCCACCTCCAGCAGGTCGGGCACCTGCGCGATCTTGCCGCTCATCGAGAAGACGCCGTCCGTGGCGATAATCTTGCCAGCATTCGGCTGATCATCGTCCGCCCGGGCGAGCATCTCGTCCAGGTGCTCCATGTCGTTGTGGCGGTAGCGGCGGGTTTCCGCGAGGCTCACCCGCGTCCCACTGTTGATGCACGCGTGGTTGTCTTTGTCGGAGAAAATAATGTCGTTGCGACCGGCGACGGCCTCCAGGACCCCCTCGTTGGTCATATAACCCGTAGAGAATACAACGGCCTTCTCCTTGCCCATGAATTCGGCAAGGCGCTCTTCGAGCTGGAGGTGCAAATCGAGGGTTCCGTTCAGGAACCGGCTGCCGGTGCATCCGGTGCCGTATTTCTCCACGGCGTGCTGTGCGGCCTCCTTCACACGGGGATCGGCCGTCAGGCCGAGGTAGTTGTTGGACCCGGCCATCACGATCTCGTTGCCGTTCATGATGGCGGTCGACCCTTCGTTCTTTTCGATGGGTCGGAAGTAGGGGTAGAGGTCTGCCTTCTTGACCTTCGCATAGTCGCCCGACGCGTCGAAGAAGCGGTGGCACTTTTCAAAGATTGACGGTTCGTCGCGGGCCGTGCCCTCGAGTGCGTCGTCGTGCCTCGCAGCTTCATCCGTCGGGTATCGGTCGGGCATGGGCATAGAAAACTTAGAGCATGTGCAGAAGGGTACGTGCAGAGGGAAGATGCGCAGAGCCAGTGGTCCGCGACTTCTCGACCCCAAAATGGTCGAGACGAACTTCCCCAGTGATATAGACGCACGGTTCGCGGAAATAGTAACACGGCATCTGAGCTGATCATCGACCCCGTCAATTCAGGCCCTCGTCGGTGGCGGAGCGAGGGAGATCAAGATCGGGTGGGTGGGGGTAGGGAGAGCAACTTCATAACGTGCGCGTTATCCGGTCGTGTGTACGCCTGCTACGGGGTGGGTTTCCGACCCGCAGTCCCCTTCGCACGATCCGAAAGCCCTTACAACAAGCTTTTCCGATTCTTTTGTGGAGGGTTTCACATCGCGCCGACCGGCGGACAGTACCCACCGAAAGTGGTCGGATCGCTGCGCAAGGCAAGCCGGGAGGCCGGCTGTCATCAACCCGGCTCTCTCCACCCGACCCTCCACACGTAATGATCCTGTAACCGCTGGACATCGCGGCCATCGCACCGCCCGGGTTCTTCCAGAGCGCAACCGTACCCCTACCTACCCGTTGAACGTGTTCAGGTCGTATTCGTTAACGAAATGCTAAGACGAGACGGTCCGAAATCGTTTTGGTCCCGGCACGCCACCGCCTATACGGGCTCCTCCTGTTTGCGGGATGTCGCTTTTCGCCTCCTGCGAACTCGCGTCATCCCCCCCCATTGCGGGCCGGGGGGCGGCAGCGATCTCGCGTACATCCGGCTGCCGGCGTCAAGGAAAGCCCCGCTCCACAAGCCACGACGTGGCCTTCCGGGCACAGAGGCGCCGCTGCAACGGACAGACGATCACCGGTGCCGGATTGTACGGATGTTCGGTAGTGTCGTACTGTGAAATCCTGAAGAGTTGAGAATCCCGGATAAGATCAGATCCCGGAGGCGATGAAGCCTCGGAGATCCGGAGCCTCGGAGAACTGGACGAGCGGTCTTCGCGGCGGTTGCCACTAGAGACGGGCCTTCAGGATCCGAGGCCACGTGCCGGGACGGGCCGGGCCTCTTCCGGGCGGCCCTCTCCGCTCGTCGTTCGTCCGCACCCGACGTGCGCGTTCGCGTCGCGCGCCATCGCGTTTCGTTCACTGCGTTTCGTTCGTTTGCTCTTCCTCATTCACAACCAACCCGACCGACCCTATGGCCGAGCCAGGCGTCAGCAGCGATTCTGACGAACTTGCAGACATCGTGATCGAAGGATACAAAGCAGGATGCAACGGGGAAAACCGAACCAGCAATCCCTACAAGTGGGGGACCACGCGATGGTATACCTGGGAGGCAGGGTATGACGAGGGGGAAGACAAAGACGAAGCGGCCGCAGGACAGATCGAAAAGATGAGCATGTCGCCGAAGGTGATCGCGCACCGCATTCGGAGCGATCACCTGGGTGGGTAGGTGCCGGTGCTGAAGGATGCCGGGGCAGTCGGAGGGGGCCGGGAGCAGCTTGGAACCGCAACGGTTAGCCCCCGGGTCTCGGTGCCCCGGTCGGCGTCGCGTCGTTTGCTGTCACGCGAGTCGGCACGGTCCGTCCCCACCTCGGTGTCCATTTTGCCCGTCGCTTCTGCTTCCCCGTCCGGCCACCGGGCGGGGAGTTGTTTTTTTTGGTTGGCGTCGGATCGCGACGGCGTCCCGGCTCGAACAGGCCCCCGCCTCGCCGGTTTACCGGGACGCTGTCGGTTTGCCCTCCCCGCAGCCCCTCCTCCGTCTCGACCCCTGCGGCACGAGGGGGCGACCCTCTCGTCGAACCGGGCCGATTAGGCATGTCGGCCGGTGGCATCCGTCCGTTGAGTGACCCTTCGTCCAGGGACCTCCATGAAGCGCCTCCACTGGATCATTTTGCGCCGGCTCCCCGGCCCGTTTTTCGGGTGGTTGGGGACGCTCATGTTTCTGCTGCTGATGCAGTTCTTGATCCGCTGGCTGCCGGAGATCGCCGGAAAGGGCATCCCCCTCCTCGTCATCGTCGAGCTGATCGTCTACAACCTGGCGTACATGCTCGTCTTGGCGGTCCCCATGTCCGTTCTGCTGGCCGCCCTCATGACGTTCGGCGGGCTGGCAGAGTCGCAGTACTACGCCGTCATCAAGAGCACCGGGATTTCTTTCGCGCAGCTCGTCTGGCCGTCGATGATTGCGGCCCTCCTGGTCACGGGCGGAATGTTGTACTTCAACAACGTGATGCTTCCGGAAGCGAACCACCGGGCGCGTTATCTGTGGAGCGATATCCGGTCGAAGCGGCCCGGGTTCGACCTGCAACCGGGTGTCTTCTACAGCGGGATCGACGATTACAGCATCCTCGTCCGCGACCGACCGGAGGGAACGAACCGGTTGCACGACGTCACCATCTACGACTACACGGAGGGACGCAACCGCCAGGCACTCATTCGCGCCGACAGCGGTCGCATCGCCCCATCCGACGGCCGGCGCACCCTCACCCTGGAGCTCTTCAACGGGGAGATGCATCGCCGCCTTCCCGCCGCCTCGCCGCGGGAGGACGGGCGCTACGAGCACCTCCGGTTCTCTCGCCACGAGCTGCGGCTCGACCTCAGCGAGTTCGTCTTCGAGCGCAGCACCCCTCGCGACGGCGCCCGCTCCGACCGCACGATGCGGACGTGGACGATGATCGACGTCGTGGACTCGCTGGAGGCCGAGGTGGACGCACAGGCGCACGCTCTCTATCAGGACCTTGTGCAGCATACGGACGTGCCGGAGGCAGCGGACCGGCCGCCGCGACTGTCTCCGGCCGCCAACCCCGGCGCCGCCCGGGCAGGCAACGGGGCGGACGCCGGCCTCACCCGCCCCTACGTTGCGCTCACCGGCCTCAGCGGCCGCGAACAACGGGCGGCTGCCTCGGAGGCCATTCAGGCCCTCCGTTCGGCGAAAAGCGGCCTGAGCAGCGCAGAGCGCACCATCAGTTGGAAGCAGAAGCGCGTACAGCGCTACCGGGTCGAGATCTACAAGAAGTTCTCGATCGCCATCGCCTGCGTGGTGTTTATGCTCATCGGGGCGCCGCTCGGGTTGAGCATCCGTCGCGGCGGGCTGGCGACGATCGGTGCCATTGCCCTCGGCATCTTTATGTTCTACTGGATTACGCTCGTCCAGGGCGAAAAGCTCGCCGACCGGGGACTGCTGCCCCCCTGGGTGGGCATGTGGATTGCCAACGTGCTCTCCATCGTCGGCGGCGCGTGGCTGGTCGTGTACGTCGTCAAGGACTTACGAGCCACACCCCCCCTGCGCCACCGCGCCTGGCAGTGGATTCACGAACGGATCGGAGGGTCGTCCTCGTCGTCCGGGCCGGACGAGAACGCCGCCCTCGACGGGGCGAGCCCGTCTGCCTCGGCGGATGCCGATGCGGCTCCCCCCTCCGCCCACAATCCGCCCGCCCCTCCGTCCGATCCCTCCGGCGACGGCGAGCCGCCCCCGGAAGCCCGCGGCTCGTCTCCCTCCAGCGCGGATGCAGACGCACCGAGGTCGTGATGTCTCCGCCGCCTTCGCCCCCGGTGTGCGGGCCGGTGTGCGAGACGGTGTGCGGGCCGGCTCGTGGGTCGGCTCCAAAGTCGGATTGCTCCCTGTCGTATTGTTTTCTCCAATCTTCCCCCTCGCCGGTGCTGTATCTCGTCCCTACCCCCATCGGGAACCTGGAGGACATCACGTACCGAGCCGTCCGCATTCTTCGGGAGGCCGACCTCATTGCCTGTGAAGACACCCGGACGTCGGGGGTACTTCTCTCGCACTACAATATCGACACGGCCACAACGTCGTATCATGAACACAACGAGCGCGACAAGTCGACCGAGTTGATCGCCCGGCTGCGCGCCGGTCAGACCATCGCGCTGATCTCCGACGCCGGGACGCCCGGAATCAGCGATCCCGGCTTCTATCTCGTTCGCGAGGCCCGACGGGCCGACCTCGACGTGACCGCCCTCCCCGGCCCGACGGCGCTCATTCCCGCCCTCACCGCCAGCGGCTTGCCCTCGGATCGGTTCGTCTTCGAGGGGTTTCTGCCGAAGAAAAAGGGTCGGCAGACCCGCCTCGCCGCCCTGTCGGAAGAACCGCGCACCATGGTCTTCTACGAGGCTCCCTACCGGGTCCTCCGAACCCTCGACGACTTCATCGAGGCGTTCGGCGCCGAACGCCCGGCGGCGGCAGCCCGGGAACTTTCAAAGAAATTCGAAGAGGTCCGATACGGAACGCTCGAAGAAGTCCGTTCGTATTTTGCAGCGCTTGACTCGATCCGGGGAGAGTTCGTGTTCGTGGTCGGCGGGTCGGACGACTGATTGGGGCGGACGGCCGATCCTGCCTCTGGCTTCGCGTGTCCGGTTCGCGGGTATCGAGTTCGCAGAAGTCGGACGTGCAGATGCCCAATTCGCGGATGCCGGGCTCGCCGATGCCGACGCGTGTACTGGAACGGCTCTTTCTCCCTCCGGCATCCGGTGTGAACCGCCCCACCCCGCGCCCGGGCCGGCGGCATCGAAGCTGCACGAGACGGTCCGGCTGCGGGTTCTCTGCCGGTCGGGGGCTCTGCCGGTCGGGGGCGCTGCCCGGCCGGGGTGCAGCCGGAACCTTCGGCACGGACGAATCGGCACGGACGAACCGCTTCCCCGTGGAGCGGAACCGACGCCCGGTTGCCCTGCGTCGCATCCACGCCCGGCCTTCCGGCCCTCCTGTCGCTCTTCCTTCCCCACCAGTCTCCGCAGATTCGTGAACGGCTCCTCGTTTTCTCGTTTGCTCTTTGTGTTCATGGCGGCCGCCCTCTCGGCCGTCGTCTCTCTGCCGGCGTCGGCACAAAACGACCGTGCAGCGGACGATTCCGCCTGTCAGGCCGGCGCGCTGAACCTGGCCTCCACCGGCGGGTCCGAGACGGCGGACGCAGAAGCGGCACAGGCCGCCTCCGGCGGTGCCCCGGAGGCGTACCGCGTTCCGGTAGCCAGCGACCGGCCGGCCGTCGAGGTGACGCCGAAGACAAGCGCGGAGTCTCGCGTGCAGGAACGGATCGGGCAGGACGGCGTGCACGTCGTTCACTTCTGGGCTCCCTGGTGTCCGAACGCCAAGAGCGAACTGGAGTCGGGATGGTCCCGCCTCGTTCAGAACAACCCCGACGTATCGTTCGTCTTCGTCAACATTTGGAACGACGCCGAGCCGGGGTCTTCCCTCCTAAACCGGTACGACCTGCCGACGGACCGGATCGTCACGCTGCAACAGCCGGATCTGGGACCGAGCGACCAGGAAGCCAATCGCCGGAAGACCTTTCTCGGCATTCCGGTAACCTGGACGCCCTCCACCTGGATCTTCCACAACCGCGGCGAGCTAGCCTTTGCGATGAACTACGGAGAGATGGAGATGAAAACGATTCAGGCGCTCCTCGACGCGACGCAAAAGGACTGGTAGGCCCGGCCTGCGCCCGGCACAACGGCGGGACGTTGAGATGAACGGCCGTCGCTCGTTCGCTCCCTCCGCCGCTCCCTCCCGCTTGCTTTCGGATTCACCGCTTCGTCAGCATGTCTCAGAAGAGAATCGATCGCATTGTCGCCGGGCTCGTGTTTGCGTGGAGCCTGGTGCTGTACGTTCTCACCGTGGCCCCGACGGTTTCTTTCTGGGATGCGGGGGAGTTCATCGCCAGCGTGTACAAACTGCAGGTGATGCACCCGCCGGGGGCGCCGTTTTACATGCTGGTGGGGCGGCTCTTCTCGATGCTGGCGCCGTCAGAGGAAACGGTCGCGCTGGCGGTGAACATGATCTCGGTGCTCGCCAGTGCCGGGGTCGTTCTGTTTACCCACCTCATCATCGTGCGCCTGGTGCGGCGCTGGCAGCCGGAAGGCGGGGAGCGGACGACGTCGCACCACGTGATCGCCCTCGCCAGCGGCGTCGTCGGCGCGCTCACCTTCGCGGCGACGGACTCCTTCTGGTTCAACGCCGTGGAGGCCGAGGTCTACGCGCTGTCCATGTTCTTCACGGCCGCGGTCGTGTGGCTGATCATGGTTTGGAGCGAAGAGGCGCGCCTCGAAGAGCAAACCCTGCGGGGCAGCGGCCGCCACCTGTTCAGCCTGGACGCCAACCGCTACCTCGTCCTCATCGCCTACCTGTTCGGCCTCGCGATCGGGGTTCACCTGCTCAACCTGCTCGCCTTCTTCTTCATCGCCCTGATCGTCTTCTTCACCGAGTTTGATCGGACCGAGTGGTCGGCGCGGAAGCGGTGGCAGGGCATCGTAGCCACTGGCGTCCTCTCCGCCCTTCTCTTCTTCGCCATCTACCCGGGCATCATTCTCGGCATTCCCGAACTGTTCGACGCCACCGGTGCCCCCTTCGCGACCGTGCTGGGGCTGTCGGGCCTCCTGGTGTACGCCATCTACGCCACCCACAAGCGCGGGTGGAAGGCGGCCAACCTCGCCGTCCTCTGCACCGCCGTCGTCTTGATCGGCTTCTCCTCCTACGCCCTCATCTTCGTCCGCAGCGCCACGGAGCCGAACATCGACCTGAACGACCCGGACACGGTGGAGTCGTTCATCTCCTACATGCAGCGCGAGCAGTACGGGTCGACGCCGCTGCTCAAGGGCGTGACGTATAACGACCAGACCGGAGAGGTGCCCCGGGCACAGGAGGGCGAGGAGACGTGGTTCCCGCGTCGCCACTCGATCGACCCGCAGCACTGGAAGGTGTACGAGCGCTACGACTCGGATCTGGAGTTCTTCCTCGACTACCAGATCGGCCACATGTACGTCCGGTACTTTCTGTGGAACTTCGCGGGGAAGGCGTCGGACCGGCAGGGGGCCGATGCCATCACCGGCATCCCGGTGCTCGACCCCCCCTCGTCCACCTCCTTTCAGACGCCGAGCGAACAGGCCGGACGCAACGTCTACTTCGCCCTGCCGCTTCTCCTCGGCCTGTTCGGGGCGTTCTACCACTTCAGCCGCGACTGGCGCCGCGCCTTTAGCGTCTTCATCCTGTTTCTCGTGACGGGCATCGGGATCATCGTCTACCTGAACCAGACGCCGATGCAGCCGCGCGAGCGCGACTATTCCTACGTCGCCAGCTTCTTCGCCTTCAGCCTGTGGGTCGGGATCGGGGCCGGCGGCATCATCCAGATGGTTTACGAGTCGATCCGCGACTCGATGCAGGGCCTCGCCCAAACGATCCCGCTCGTCGGCACGGCCGCCCTGCTGCTCGCCGTCGTTCCCGGATGGATGACCGCCGAGAACTACGACGACCACGACCGATCCGGCCGCTACGTGGCCCGCGACTATGCCTACAACATGCTCAACAGCGTCGCCGAAGACGGGATCATCTTTACGAACGGCGACAACGACACCTACCCCCTCTGGTATCTTCAGGAGGTGGAGGGGGTGCGAACGGACGTTCGCGTCGTCAACCTGTCCCTCCTGAACACGAAGTGGTACATCAAGCAGCTGCGCAACGAGCAGGCCTACGCGTCGGAGCCGATCCCCATGACGTACGAGAGCGACGACCAGGTGGATCAGCTCCGACCGATCCCGTTCCAGCCGCGGCAGGTGCAGCTGCCGGTGAGTCGCTCCGCCCTGAAACGCACCTCGGAGGTCTACCTCCCCCCCTCCTCTCCAGACAGCCTCCAGATCGAGAGCCCGATGTCGTGGAAGTTGTCCGGGCGTCCGTTCGCAAAGGACCGCCGCATGCTTCAGGTGGCCGACCAGGTGGCCTACAACATCCTTCGTGCCAACGCGCGCGACGGCTGGAAGCGGCCCGTCTACTTTGCCGTGACCGTCGCCCAGTCCGGACAGCTGGACCTGCAAGACTACTTCCAGCTGGAGGGCCAGGCCTATCGGGTCGTCCCGGTTCGCCATGACGAGCGGTTCGGACGCGTGGTACCCGGGCTGACGGTCGACCGCATGAGCGACTTTCGGTTTACCAACCTGCGGGATCCGGACGTCTACTTCGACGAGAACGCCCGGAAGATGATCGACGGCTACCGTCTCAACTTCTCGCAGGCCGCCGAGCAACTGGCCGCTCGCGGCCGGGTGCAAACGGCCGACTCCTTGATGACGCAGTTCGTCGAAGACGTCCCGTTCTCCACCATTCCCGCCGACATGCAGACGTATCTGCTGACGGCGAGGGCCTTCGAGGCCACGGGCAACACCGAGCGGGCGGCGTCTATCATGAAGCAGGCGCAACCCCTCGTCCTCCACGAGCTTCGAACCGCCCGGGGACGCCGCAACTTCGGCTACGCGCTGCAATACGCAGGCCTCCTCCGTTCGTACCTGACCTCCAGCAACGCGCAGACCCTGGACACCTTCGACCGCAAGATCGACCGGATCCTCGCCGACGCTCCCTTCCCCGTGCCGAACCGGGTGCGGCAGCAGTTCGGCCTGGCCACCGGCTCCGATACGACCCAGCCCGACCTTCTCGGTCCGCCCCAACAACCTTCGAACTCGCCTGCGTCTCCGTCGCCCGGCGCGTCGGGCGGCTCGCAGCCGCAGAGCGGGCCCCCAGCCGGCGGCGCCCCGCCGTCGTCCAACTGACGCCGCACGCCCCGGACGTCGCCCCCAGCACATGCCACCGTGAGAGGATGCTCCTTAGACGGGGCCTCCCTCGGACGGGACCCTCCTCAGACGAGATCGTCCTGCGGAGCGTCTTCGGTTGAGAGGTGCCCGGTACGGAGCAGCGGGAGGCAGGGAGCTTCGGTAAGCGGCGGTTCGACCGCGGCCCATCCGCACCGCAGAGGCCCACCGGTGCCCGCGCCGACGCGGCTGGGCCGCCCGCGAGGGCATCTTACCTTTTGCTCCATTAAATCTACACATTTCCTTGACAGGAGCGAGATCCCGGTCTATATTCTACTACATCCGTCATGTACCGTAGTGCTCCTCGGTGATGCGGCGGCTTCGGAGATTGGTCGTGTACATGATGAATCCCGTCCGCATCGGATGCGCTGCTGCCACCAGCTGCCGATCCTTGCCACGGGAGGATCTGTCCCACGAGGTGCATCCTATCGGCTGACGACCGGCGCCCGATGACAGCGGTCCCGGCGTCGGCACCCTTGCCGGGATGCGTGTGTGGATGTCGGGTTTTCCGGTTTGGGTCGTTGCTCCGGCAGCACGCGCTCGCACGCCCCCGGGCCGCGACGGCGTTTTACGACGCTGCGCCACCCGGAGGCACCGCCGGCCGGTTTGTCAACCAGGAGACGACCCATGTCCACACCAGAGCACGCGCACCACAGCACCGTGAAGTGGTTCGACGCCAAGAAAGGCTACGGATTCATCAACCACCCGGAGGGAGGGGACGATGTGTTCGTCCACTACTCGCAGATTCAGTCGGAGGACGACTTCAAGACGCTGCGAACGGGCCAGACGGTGCAGTTCGAGATGGAAGACGGGCCGAAAGGCCTCCACGCCCTCAACGTGCTGCCGGAGGAGGAAGAATCCTCCGCTCCGGAGCCGGAATCGACGTCGGAGCCGCTGCCCGAAGACACCGACTCACCGGATGTCAGTGAGCGCACGCCCGACCTCCCCGCGCAGGACCGGGACAGTGAGGACCGGGACAGCGAAGACCGCGGTTCCAACCTCTCGCCCGATACCGGCACCGATCCATCCACGGCCTCGTTCTGATTGGCCGTTGGCCGGGGCCCGTCGCCCCCACCTCTTCCCCCGCCCCCCAACCGGCGGTGAGACGGCTCGACCGGCGGTGGGACCGGGGGCTCCGGCCGGCGACTCGTTCTGAAACCGCTTCCAGCTGTACGGCGACGACCGCGCTTCGACACTCCTCTCGCATTCGCCTCGACTTCTACGCCCGCATGGATTCTCCCTCGTACGCCGACGATATTTCTCCGTACGCCGACGACGTCCACATCGAGGTCTCTCCGTCCCTTGCCCCCGACGACACCGGGGGTCTCTCCTCCGACACCCTGGCGGATCTCGTTCGCTTCGTCGTGGACGCCGAGGACGGCCGGCTTCGCCACGTGAGCCTGGTTCTGGCCGGCCACGAAACCGTTCGCTCTCTCAACCGAGACTATCTCGAGCACGACTACAACACGGACGTCCTCGCCTTCAGCTTCTCGGAGCCGGCCAGTCCGCCGGAGCCCGCCGACGCCGACCCGCCCCCGCCGCCTCTCGTCGAGGGCGAAGTCTACGTCGATGTCGAAACAGCCGCGGAACGACACGATGAGTTCGGGGCCTCCCTGGAAGAGGAGGTATGCCGCTACATCGTCCACGGTGTGCTGCACCTCCTCGGTTACACCGACAAGACGAAGGACGCCAACCGCACCATGCACCGGCTGGAAGACCGCTACCTGGCAGCGTTTCCGTCCGACTGAGGCGGGAACCGGCTCCCAGCCGCCCCCAAGCTCGATGCATGCATCGGTGCCCGGCTCGCACCGAAAAAGTGCATCGGGGCGACCGAGGCGAAGATCCGAAAGATGGACGGCATCGGAGCAACGGACGGCCTGTCTCGTAACGGTATGCTAACAGATGACGGAACCCCTTTTCTTGGGTTCGGCGTTCTCGGGCGGTGAGGACGGCGGGTTCGGACGGCAGCCTCGATCTACGCCGTCGTCGGACGCGCCTCCGCACGCTCGTTCTTTCAACTGGACTCTTTCATCGCTCGCTTTTCCGGCCGGTGTACCGGGAGGGCGGATTCTCGAACGGCTCCGCCGATCCCGCGCGGTGACCCCGCGGCCGACCCCGCCGCCGGAACCAGACAACCCATCGAACAGACCCATGGATGAAGACATTCAGGTAACCGCTCGTCATGTAGACATCAGCGACCGCGTACGGCAGTACGCCGTGGACCGGACGCAGAAACTCGAGCGCTTCTACGACGGGATCGTGAGCGCACACGTGATCCTGAGCAAGGACAACTCGCCGGCCGAGAACAAGACGGCCGAGATCAACATCGACGTCTACCAGAAGCGCCTCTCGGCCACCGACAACGGCGAGACGTACGACACCGCCATCAACAAGTGCGTCAACGCGCTGCGGCGTCAGCTCGAAAAGTATAAGTCGCAGCTGCGGAGCACGGACAAGGACGCGCATTAGAAACGGAGTGGGGCGGAATTTCCACGCCTCCATGCCCAAACGACAAAAACGCTCGGAGCGGACGCACCGTCCGTCTCCGAGCGTTTTCCATTGAAACGCCGTCCGTTCTTCTTCGCCTCGTGCGTCGGACTGCGATTGTCCGAACTCCGCACGCTCCGTCCGGGTGTAAACATCGAAGGGATGGATACGCGTGTTGTGCCTCCGTCTCTCCATCCTCGCTCTCATCCAACCCCCACAACCCCGAATTCTGCTTCAGAATTCGGGTTAGGCCATCTCGCGCATCGGCTCGACGACCTTCGTGACCGTGTCGGCGCTGGACATGATGTAGAAGTGGACGCACGGAACGCCTTCGCGCATGAGTTCTTCGGCCTGCTGCCGGGCCCACTCCACGCCGATGTCTTCGACGTGCTCCGGGTCGGCGGCATCGATCTCGGCAGCCAGCGCCTCCGGAATGTCCGTGTGGAAGAACGAGGGAAGCGTCTGCAGGTGGTGCTTGCCGGTGATGATCTTCAACCCCGGGATGATCGGGACGTCGATGCCCACTTCGCGGCACTGCTCGACGAAGCGGAAGAAGTAGTCGTTGTTGAAGAACATCTGCGTGACGACGTAGTCCGCCCCCGCCTCCACCTTTTGCTTCAGGCGCATGATGTCCCACGTCAGGTTCGGCGCCTGGAAGTGCTTCTCCGGATATCCGCCGACGCCGATGCAAAAGTCCGTCGGCTCCGCATCCATGAGATCTTCCAGGTAGACCCCGTCGTTCATGTCGTCTACCTGCTGGACGAGGTCGACGGCGTATTCGTTGCGCGAGCGGTTGTCGGGAAGCGGCTTCTCGTAGCCCTTGTCATCGCCCCGAATCGCCAGGACGTTGTCAATCCCGAGATAGTTGAGCTCGATGAGCGCATCCTCCGTCTCTTCTCGGGTGAAGCCGTTGCACAGGAGGTGCGGCACGGTGTCGATGCCAAACCGCGCCTCGATGGCGGCGCAGAGACCGAGCGTTCCCGGCCGCTTCCGTTTGATCACCCGCTTCCAGGATCCGTCGTCTTTCTGATTGTAGGTTACCTGCGCCGAGTGACTCGTGACGTCGATAAACGGGGGATCGAAGGGCATCAACTCTTCGACCACCTCCAGCATCTGCTCGGCCGATCCGCCTCGCTTCGGGGGGATGATTTCGTACGAGATGAGGGGCTCGGAAGCGCGGTCGAGGTGCTCGGTAACTTTCATCCGGTGAATGGACTTGGCCTGGGTGAAATTGGGTTGGCTACATGCTTAGTTGGCATCGGATGCCCTACCGCCTATGCCCTCGTACCTTCCCCGGATCTCGGTGTTCGATGATCGGTCTCGTGTTTACAACTACGGAAGAAGCCCATCCCTTCGTCGATACGTATGCGGACGGCCGCTTCTCGGACCTCGGCCCGGACGCTCCGCTTCATGACGACCACGTGCTTGTCAGCGTCTCGGGCACGGGAAAGGTTCGATCGACGCTGCATGCCGAGCGAGTCTGCCGCGACCACAACGTAACGGCCCTCGTACATGCCGGAACCTGTACCGCGCTGACGAAGGACATCGACATCGGGGCGCTCGTCGGCGTCACGGCCGTGCTGGAGGGCGACCGCATCGAACTGTCGGCTCCTTCCTACCCGCAAATGCCGCTGGAGGTGCCATTTGAGACGGACACGCAGGGCATTCTGGTGACGCAGGATCACGTCGTGCAAGATTCGGAGGACCGGTCGTACTGGCAACGGATCGCGGACGTGAACGACTCCAGCGGGTACGCCCTCGCCTACGTTGCCGCCCAGCACGGCGTATCCTGCCACATCGCCAAGGCGGTAACCGCCCACGCCGGTGAAGAGAATGAGTCGTTTCAGAAGGATCGCGCGGCGGCGCAGCAGCGCATTGCCGACTGCCTCCTCGCGTACCTGAACGACCAGCTGCCGGCCTAGCGATCGGACCCGCCAGCCGCCTGCGGGGAGCGGATGCGCTCGTTCACCCGCTCAGTTGCGGCGACGCCACAGATCTTCGCGCCATCCCTCCGGAAAGCCGTCCGACCCGCCCCACGCATAGTGGTACGACTCCGGCGCTTTCTGCCGCTGGTACCGGCGCTGATCGGCCCGAATCTCCCGAAGGCCGACCGGAACGCTTTCTCCACTGGCCGTTGCTTTCTCCCGGACGACGACCGGGTCTTTTTCGTACGGAAGCGGCTGTTCCGGAAAGTAGAGACGGTATGCCGTCGCCACCACCCAGACGAAGAGGAAGAAGAGAATCGGACCGATGAGGGTGGCGAAGAGAAGAAGCATGGGGTGTGATCGCGTCAGATCTACATGAGTCTACCCACGTGTATCGCATCCATCCTGCAGGCTGAACCGACGGCATCGAAGCGCCGAACCAACCGGCGTCCGTCGGCCACCTGTCCCTGCCCCGGCGGCTGCGCGAACAAATGGCACCCGCAGACAGCACCTGTGCAGCCGTGCATGGGCGTGCATGGGCGTGCGGCACGGCGCAACGCGCCGCATGGGCAGACGGGACGCAAACCAGCAGGGAAGATGCCGCTGCCGGCTCACGAGCCCGTTGCCGTTCCACGAGCCGGCGTCGCAGCGTCCCCACTCTGTTTTGTCGCCAGCCTCTGGGCCGGACGTTCGCCGCCCGCCCCCATCTGTGCCGGCCCCATCTGTCCGTGTCGTCAGCGCCTGCCCGAGCGGCGCGCCTCCGACAGCGACCGTGCGGTGGATGCGCTTCCATTTCTTTCACGGATGCATAACACAAACTTGGATGAACCGGCCTTTGATCCGTTACAATCCGTTTATGCCGCCGTCTCTCCGCGGCTCCCGGCAGGAGGCCGGGGGGGCTCGCCCGCACGACGCTCCGGGAAGTGCCGGTGCCGCAGATCGGGTTGGGCCTCTCCGGTTGCGGTCCTCCATCGGGACGACGAGCGGCGTCCGCCCCGCGGTGCGGGGGTTACGATCCGCCGGACGATCCACCCCTGTCCGCGTCCGCCCCGGTGCCGGCCTCCGGGTCGGGCTCTGCATTCTCGAAGTCGGCCGGTGCAACGCGCAGTTGCTCGGGGGTGAGCGCCTCCTGCCGCCGCTGCAATTCTTCTTCCTCACGCTGAATCTCGCGGACGGTCTGTTCGCTCACGTTGCCAATGTCTCCGCGGAACGCGGTATCGAAGAGCGTGAACGTGATAAAGATGCCGACGAAGATCACCCCTACGGCGAAGGTGAGCGTGTTGACGGGGTTGTCGTACTTCAGCGCCATGAAGTACATCACGACAAGCACCGCCTTCGTGCTGGCGATGGCGAGCGCCACCGGCACCTCGAGGACGCCGAGGTTGATTTGGGCGAGCCCGTAGGTCACCCCGGTGAGCACGATGAGGCTCCCGAAGACGCCCAGGAGAACGCGTTGCGGAATGATGTGATGGCCTTGAGACATAAACGGAGGCGGGTTGCAAGCGGACCGGTGAGGGCGACAGGATCAGCGCGCGGCCAAAAAGCCGGTTACACCAGGTAGAGCATCGGGTAGAGGAAGATCCAGATGATGTCGACCAGGTGCCAGTACAGTCCTGTCAACTCGACGTGAGTGAAGTAGTCGCTGCCGAAGTGCCCCCGGTACACCCGGCTGGCGATCCATGCGATGATCCCCATCCCGACCACCACGTGAACGCCGTGAATACCGGTCATCACGAAGTAGATGCTAAAGAACTGCGCCACGTAGGGAATGTTGGCGAGGGGTTCGTACTTGGCGCCGTGCGGATCGAAGAGGGCCCCGGGGTAGATGCCGTGCTCGAACTTCGCGGTGTACTCGAAATACTTGATCACCAGGAAAACGCCGGCGAGCGCCAGCGTCGCGATCAAGCTCCAGAAGCTCTTCGACTGCTCGTCTTTCTGGATGTAGTGGATCGAGAGCGCCACCGTCAGCGACGACGTGAGCAGCACAATCGTGTTGACGGTGCCGAGAAACTGATCGAGCGTCACGCTCGCCTCCAGGAACGCCTCCGGGTGCCACTGGCGGTAGACCGCGTAGGCGACGAACATCCCGGCGAACAGAAGGATCTCGGTGATGAGGAACAGCCACATCCCGAGCTTCGCCGAATCGAACTGCTGCTCGGTCGAAACGAAATGGTGCTCGAGATGCGCCGGGTGGTCGTGATCGGTCTCGGTCGTCGCCGGAGCGGTGGCGGTGTCCGTAGCCATGGGAAGGGAGCGGAAAATTCGGAGGGGAGATCTTCGGGGCACCGGCCCGGCCGCCGAGAGGCCGACCAGCGCCGTCGCGATGGGTCAGTGCGACTCCTGCGGTTCCGGCGCGCTGGGAGCGGGCTTCGGCGCTTCGAGCGTACCGGCGGTCGCTGCCCGGCCGTCCCCGACGCCGTCCCCGCCGCCGAAGACCTCGTCGGCCAGGTGGAAGTCGTACGGGCCGCGGGTGACGAGCGGCGTGCGGAGGAAGTTGTGCGGATCCGGCAGGGCGGCGACGTTCGTCCACTCGAGCGTGGCCGCCGCCCACGGGTTGGCCGGCGCCTTCTTCCCCCAGTACAGCGAGTGGATGGCGTAGCCGAGGACGAGGAAGAGGCCGAGGCCGAGCACCCAGGAGCCGTAGGTAGACAGCTCGTGCAGCGGGGCGTACTTCTCGACGTAGTCGTAATAGCGTCGCGGCATGCCCTGCGCGCCCAGGATGAACTGGGTGAAGAAGGTCAGGTTGAAGCCGATGAAGATGAGGGCGACGGCAATCTTGCCGAGCGTCTCGTTGTACATCTTCCCCGTCATCTTCGGCCACCAGTAGTGCATGCCGCCGAGCAGCGCCATCACCGAGCCGCCCATCATCACGTAGTGAAAGTGGGCGACGACGTAGTAGGTATCGTGCAGGTGGACGTCCACCGCCAGCACGCCCACCATGATGCCGGTGAACCCGCCGATCGTGAACAGGAAGAGGAAGCTGAGAGCGTAGAGCATCGGCGTCTGCAGCCAGATGGAGCCCTTGTACATCGTGGCCACCCAGTTGAAGACCTTAATCCCCGACGGAATGCCGATCAGGTAGGTGATCAGCGAGAAGATGATCGAGGACACGGCCGACTGCCCGGAGACGAACATGTGGTGGCCCCACACCATGAAGCCGAGCAGCGAAATCGCCACCGACGACAGAGCGATGGCCCGGTAGCCGAAGATGCGCTGGCGGCTGAACGTGGCGATCAGCTCGCTCAGGATGCCGAACGCCGGCAGGATCATGATGTAGACCGCCGGGTGGCTGTAGAACCAGAAGAAGTGCTGGAAGAGGATCGGGTCTCCCCCCAGGGCCGGGTCGAAGATGCCGATGCCGAGACTCTGCTCCAGGATGAGCAAGAGCATCGTAATCCCGATCACGGGCGTGGCCAGCACCTGCACGATCGACGTTGCGTAGAGGCCCCAAATGAAGAGGGGCAGGCGGTTCCAGGTCATGCCCGGCGCCCGCATCTTGTGGATCGTGACGATGAAGTTGATGCCGGTGAAAATCGACGCGAAGCCCGCCACGAAGATCGCCGCCGTCATCCACAGGATGCCGCCGCCCGTCGACGAGGAGTAGGGCGTGTAGAAGGTCCATCCGGTATCCACGCCGCCGGTGACCAGCGCCACGATCGTCATGATCGCCCCGGCCATGTAGACGTACCAGCTGGCCAGGTTGAGCCTCGGAAAGGCCACGTCCTTCGCCCCGATCTGGAGGGGCAGCACGAAGTTCCCCAGGATGGCGGGGATCGACGGCACGAGGAAGAGGAAGACCATCATGATGCCGTGCATGGTGAACACCTGGTTGTAGGTGTCTGCATCCATGACGGTCTGGCCCGGCGCGATCAGCTCGGCGCGGATGGCCATCGCGAGCATGCCCGCCGCGAAGAACACCACGGCGAGCGAGAGGCAGTACATGATGCCGATGCGTTTGTGGTCGCGCGTTGTCAGCCACGACCACAGCCCGGTTTCATGATTGAGGTAGTTCTCGTCTTCGCCGTGCGCGCCTTCCTCGGGCGCATGCACCGCGGCGGCGGAAGCATCTGTACTCATGGGATCCTCGGGACGGTGTGGTGTCGGTCAGGGCGGTGTCGGGAAGCCCGGTGATGAGGGCCGGTGGATGGGGCCGGTGGATGAGGGCCGGAGGGGCGCCGTGAACACCCGGCGCGAGCTAGTCGCCGGAAGGCGCCTCGTTGGTGCTCAGTTCTTTCATGTAGGCGATCAGCGCGGTGAGCTGTCGCTCGGACAAGTTCGAGTAGGAGGCGGGCATGACGTTCTGGTAGCCGGCCACGATCTGAGCGCCGGGCTCCAGGATGGCCTCGCGCAGGTAGTTTTCGTCGGCCGTCACGGTCGCTCCGTCCTCCATTTCATGCCCGGTTTTTCCGTACAGGTTTTGCCACGTCGGACCCACCATGGAAGATCCGTCGATGCTGTGACAGGCTTGGCAGCCCTGCTGCGAATACAGGCGCTTGCCGAGTTCGGGGAGCGGCAGGTCTTTGGCGCCGCCGCCGGACTCGACCCACTCGTCGAACTCCGACTGCGACACCACCTTCGTCTGGGTGATCATATCGGAGTGGCCGGTTCCGCAGTACTCGGTGCAGAACAGGTCGAACGTGCCCGTCTTGGTGGCCTCGAACCAGACGGAGGAGTAGCGATTCGGCAGGACGTCGTGCTTCACCCGAAAGGCCGGGATGAAGAAGCTGTGGATGACGTCCTGACTGCTCATCGTCATCTTTACCGGCTGCCCTTCCGGCACGTAGAGGGTGTCGGACTGCGTGCCGTTCGGGTAGGTGAACAGCCAGCTCCACTTCTTGGCCTCCGCCCGGATCTCGTAGGCATCGGGCGGCGCCACGTTCATCTCGATGAAGGTTTTGAAGCCCCAGTTGAAGACCAGCAGCACCAGAATCGTGGGCACGACGATCCAGGAGATCTCCAGGAGCTTGCTCTCTTTCACCGGCGTCGGTCGCTCGCTGGGGTGCGTTCGGCGGTAGCGGTACGCAAAGTACAGCATCGCCGCCACCACCCCGACGAAGAGGATGGCGCTGACCCAGGTGACAAAATAGAAGAGCCCGTCGACCTGCGACGCAATCGTCGAGGCCTGCTCGGGTAACCAAAAAGTGCCTGAATCGCCCATGGTCGGGTGGACTTGGTGAATACTCGGTGCGCCGCTTCCGGCGCTCTGCACCGGGCGTCGGCCGGGGAAGCGGAGAGGTACGGAGAAGCAGAGGGGTACGGGGATGCGGAGGGGTACGGGGATGCGCAGAAGGTCGGAGAAGCGCGAACGGGCGGGGCGAGAGGAACCCGAGCGGACGCGGGCGCGCAACGCCTTGTCCGAGCGCCCGCTGCGACGCGCTGCTGCCCCATCGGCGGGCACGGGTGCAAGGAGGCGTTACGCCGGCTCCGGCGGTCCCTCTTTTCGGCTTTCGGCTGTGCTCCTCTGGCTCGTCTCCAGGTCGTCGCGTTCGCGACGCCACAGCACGAAGAGCGACACGCCCAAGATAAGGACCGTGACCGCACTTCCCAACTTCATGATGTTAAACGCATTGGCCGTGTACGTATTTTTCTTCGGGTCGAACTGAAAGCAGTACATTGCAATCTGGTCGACGGGGTTGCCGACCGTCCCGTTGGAGGCCTCCACGAGGGCCTTGCGAAAGTCTCCCTTTGGAAGCTCCATCCCGTAGATGTACCGCGTGACGGTGCCGGATCCGCTCAGAAAGATGATCGTGGTGGGATGGGCATACTCCTGCTCGTCGGCAATCCAGCGGTACTGAAAGCCCACCGCATCGGTGAGCGCACGAATGGAGGCCTCGCTTCCGGTCAGGAAGTGCCAGCCGGCGGCGGCTTCGGGGCGGCCGAAGCGCTTCACGTACGTGTCCTTTTGTTTGCGGGCCCGTTCCGGCGTCTCCCGCGGATTGAAGCTGACGGTGAGGACCCGATACTCCTGTCCCGGCGTCCAGGACAGGGTCTGCATCGTGGTGGTAATCCCGCTCAGCATCAGTCCGCACAGCATGGGGCAGTCGTGGTACACGAGGTTCAGCACCACGGGCGTTTCGCCGTCGAAGTACCGGCCGAGCGAGACGGGCTCGCCGTCCGCGTTCCGGAACGTCAGGTCCGTCGGGACCGAATCGCCGAGGTGGCGCTCTACGCCCACGCCCTCAAACTCTTTGCGCGACTGGCCGCTGCGCTGGGCGGCGGCATCGGGGAGGACCGCGCTGCCGGCGAGAGAAGCGACAAGGGCAAGGTACAGGAAGCGGCGATACATGGCGGCATCGGTTCGGAATGCGGACCCGTTCCTCGCAGGGTCGTGGAGATCCGACGGGTGCTCGGACGCCGCCCGACGGCCGGGCGGGACCGGGGCGGCGCCGTCGCGCCCGCGGAGGACCTCGACACGGGGGAGCCGGCGGCCGAACGGCGTGCTATGGCGTTTGTGCGGTGTCCGGTTCTTGCTGTTGGCGCTGGTACTCTTCGGTGGCGATGATGTCCATGGCCCGATCGATCGGGATTCGATACACGCCTTCTTCTTCGTCGAGCATCTCGTATCGCTCCAGCTCCCGGGCGGCCTCGATTTCCTCCTCCTGCAGATCCGCCGAGCCGCCGGCACCGGCTGCTTCGTCCTGGGCGATGCTGGCGCGCTGCGTGGTAAGGACGAAGACGATCACCACGGCAACCCCCACGACGATCAGGATCGAGAGGGTGATGGCCATGATCTGTCCGCTGGCGATGCCTTCGTAGGCGACGCCCTGCTCTTTTTCCTTCTCGAAGCGACTCTCCGTCTCCAGCATCTGGGCGGAGATGCCCTCGCCGGCGGCTCGCACCAGTTCGGTGACCGGTCCCATCTCTTCCGCCACCTGCGGGCCGGCCCGGTGCTGATCGGCCTTCTCTGGAGTGGTGGCGATGAAGCTCTCCACGGAGCCGCCGCCGCTGTTGCCGGCCTCGTTCAGCGCGATCACGCGCCAGAAAAACGTCCGGTTGTCCGTAGGAAACAGATCCGCAACGGTGACCGCCGTTTTGTCTCCCAGGTCTTCTTCGAACACGAGGTCGTCGAACGTCGCGGTGCGAGCGACCTGCAGGACGTACGAGGTGGCGTCGTCGACGGATTGCCACGCGAACGTGACCTCTTCGCCGTTCACGACGGCCGCTTCGCGCGGGGTTTTGAGAACGGGCGAAGCCGGAGCGGCAATGTCGGTGTCCGTGTTGTCCATAGATCCTAAAGTTATCCCTGTGCCGTACCTGTACGCAGGGGGACGACCGGGAGGTTGCCTCTACGCGTGAAATTCAACGAAAGTGAAACGGGGGCGGCCCCCGGAGGTTGGTCGGGGCTCGACCGGTGGGGGCCGGATGCGCCGCGTCGCCGAGCCCGTCTGCCCGGGGAGAGCGGGGGTGGGCCCGGCGGGGTCTAGGTGTTTTCGAAGTGCAGCGAGTCGGCCAGGTACGGGTCTTGTTGCGGCACGAGGGCGTGGCGGCGCAGGCGGTACATCACGAAGCCGCCGAAGACCCCCGTCAGTCCCAACCAGGTGGTAAAGTCGAGCCAGTGGAAGGTGGCGGCGTCGCTCATGACGGGTCGGACGATCCAGTGGATGTCGAACCAGTGCATGCCGATGAGCCACACGGCCATGACTCCGAGGATGGGCGTCGACCGTTTCGTGAAGCGAGGCAGGAGGATGAGGAAGGGGACGATGAAGTGCATCACCAGGAGCAGGGCGCTGTGCCAGGCCCAGGCTCCTTCGAGGCGGTGCTGGTACCAGACGATCTCCTCGGGGATGCCGCCGTACCAGTACAGCATGTACTGCGAGAAGGCGATGTAGGCCCAGAAGACCACGAAGCCGAACATGAACTTGCCGAGGTCCTGGTAGTGCTCGGCGGTGACTGCTCCCTGGAGCATGCCCCCCGTTTGCTGAAGCAGCAGGGCGAAGAGAGCGATTGCCGAGACGGCCGCCAGGATGCCGCCGGAGAAGAAGTAGATGCCGAAGATGGTCGAGAACCAGTGCGGGTCGGTCGACATCAACACGTCGTAGCTGCAGAAGGCCGTCGCCACCGCCGAGAGGGGCAGGCCCCAGGCGCTCGTGCTGCGCAGCTGGGCCGGGATGCCGTCGCCGGCCTCCCCAGGTCCCTCCACGTCCATTCGGACGGAGAGAGTGTAGAGCCGGTAGGAGATGAACGTCCACAGTGCGAAGTACAGCACCATGCGGATCGCCCAGAACGGCGTGTTGAGGTACGACCGTTTGCCGGCCAGGATTTCGTCGTACTGCGGGCTGCTCGGGTCGTACAGTTCGGCGTGCGTCCAGTGGTAGAGGTCGTGCATCCCGAAGAGAATCGGGATGCCGAGCAGGGCCAGCAGCGGGAAGGCCCATACGAGCGCTTCGTTGATCCGGCGCGTCGTCACGCTCCAGGCCGCCTTGGTGAGGTGCTGAAAGAACAAAAAGAAGAGACCCCCGACGGCGGTGGTGAGCAGGAAGGACCAGCCCGTCAGGTAGGAGAAGAAGAACTGTTTCGGATCGAGCACGGAGCCGACCGCGCTGATGGCGAGCAGCGCAATGCCGATCCCGACCGGTGCCAGCCAGGCGCGACGGTCGGCGGTGAACTGAAAGGCGGCCTCGGCCGACGCGCGCGTGGAAGACAGCGGGTCGACGAGCCAGCCCAAGATGCTATTTCGGTCTACAGAGTCGGCCATGAGAGGTCGGTGGCGTGGTGCGGTGATGGCTCGTTGAAGAGGAGGGGTGGCGTCGGGCCACCGGGCGGGGCCGGGAGGCGCCGGCCGGATTCGCGAGGCGGCGGCCCGCGCCCGCCTACGGCGTGGTGCCCGTTCCGGTGCGCTGGCCCTCCATGTTGGCGCTGCGCCCCTGCTGGAAGTCCGTCAGCACGTCCTGCGGCACATCGGTCTCGTCGGCGTTCTGGCTGCGCTGCAGGGCGCGCACGTAGGCAACGATCGCCCAGCGATCCTTGACGGGGATCTGCTGGGAGTAGCCCGGCATGTTGCGGATGCCGTTGGCGATCACGTCGTAGATGTACCCGTCCGTGACGTTGCGAATGCGATCGCTGTGGTAGCTGGTGGCCGGGGTGTAGCCGTAGTCTCCGCGCATGATGACTCCGTTCCCGCCTCCCGTGCGGCCATGACAGACGGCACAGTAGATGTTGTACCGCTCTTGTCCGCGCTCGAGGAAGGCGCGGGACACCGGCACGGGGATCTGGTCGACGTACTCGCCCGCGTCCGTTCGGCCCGTGTAGAGCTGGGTGTCTTCTTTCAGGAGCCCGCGGGCTACGGTGCCGGAGACCGGCTTGCGCATCGCGGCGTTGTCGGCGAAGAGGGGGTTGGCCTCCTGCGCCTGGAATTTCTCCTGAAAGTCCATGTTCGGGTTCGGGTGGAACGGCTCGTTGCCGGACCGATGCCCGCGACACCCGGCCAGCAGGAGGGCGGTGGCGAGAAGAGGGAGAAGAAGGTACGTACGCATCGGATCAAGCAGGTCTCAAGAGGAACGTCGACCGGCGCGAGGCGCCGGGATCGCGGGTCGGGCGGGTGTCGGGGGCCGCCGGCCGTTACACCTCGGCACTTCCGTCGTCCTGAACGAGCTCGACGTGCCGAGCCCCCAGCTCTCGGAGGTCCTGAGCGGTCGTCTCGGGGTCGAACTGCGGGTCGCTGGCGGCGACGTGCAGGAAGAAGCCGTCGTCGGTGGCGCGGCGGAAGCGATCGGAGTAAAAGAGCGGGTTGTACGGGCGCGGCAGGCCGTTGAGCGCGAGCATCCCGGCCACGGCGCCGAACGCCGCAAAAAGAATGGTGAGCTCGAACATAATGGGCACAGACGGCTCGACGGCAAAGAACGGCTTCCCGCTGATGTTGATCGGGTAATCGACCGCCGAGGTCCACCACTGCAGCAGGTAGCCGGTGGCAAGCCCGGTCACCCCGCCGCCGAAGGCAAAGAAGCCGACTTTCGAATTGCCCAACCCCATCGCGCGGTCCATTCCGTGGATGGGAAAGGGGCTGTGGGCATCGAAGTGGCGGTAGCCCTTTTCGCGCGTGGCCTCGGCGGCGTGCATCAGTTCGCCGGGGTTGGAGAACTCCGCCAGCAGGCCGTATACCTGCTCGGCATCGCTCTCGTAGATGCCCATCGAGGCCTTTACTTCGGTCGTCAGTTCGTCAAGCATGGCAGAGAGGGAAGCAATCCCGTTAGCGGTTCGTCCGGAGGGGAAAAAGGGAGTCCCCTCCGGAGGGCGGAGGTTGTGTGCGGGAGCCTATCCCGTGGGCTCGGTGCCGCGGCGCGTCTCGCCGGTTTCGGGGCGGTCGCTTGCTTCTTCGGCCGGCTGGATGTACGGCACGTTGGCACCGGCCGGGCGGCCGTCGCCCTCCTCGTAGAAGTGCGGGTCGGCCTCGGGCATGACGCCCTTCACCTCGGCGATGGCGACCATCGGCACGAAGCGCAGGAAGAGCAGGAAGAGCGTAAAGAACAGCCCGAACGAGCCCACGAAGGTGAGGATGTCGACCCAGGTCGGCTCGAAGTAGCCCCAGGAACTGGGCAGGAAGTCGCGGTGCAGCGACGTGATCGTAATCACGAAGCGCTCAAACCACATCCCGATGTTCACCACGATGGAGAGGGTGAACATCACCGGGATGGACCGGCGCAGCTTCTTCGACCAGAAGAGCTGCGGCGAGATCAGGTTGCAGGACATCATGATCCAGTACGCCCAGGCGTAGGGCCCGAAGGCGCGGTTGAGGAAGGCGTACTGCTCGTACTCAACGCCCGAGTACCACGCCATGAAGAACTCCGTGATGTAGGCGAAGCCCACGATCGTGCCGGTCACCAGGATGATGATGTTCATCTTCTCCAGGTGGTCGATCGTGATGAGGTTTTCGAGCCCGTAGATCTTGCGGGCAATCACCATCAGCGTCACCACCATCGCGAAGCCGGAGAAGATGGCCCCGGCCACGAAGTAAGGCGGAAAGATGGTCGTGTGCCAGCCGGGAAGGACGGACACGGCGAAGTCGAACGAGACGACGGAGTGGACCGACAGGACGAGCGGCGTGGCGAGGCCGGCGAGCAGCAAGTAGGCCTTTTCGTAGTTGCGCCAGTGGCGGTTCGCGCCCGTCCAGCCGAGCGAGAAGAAAGCCAGCACCTTCTGCCGGAAGAACTTGTTCGTGCGGTCGCGCAGCGTGGCGAGGTCGGGCACGAGGCCGATGTACCAGAAGACGAGCGACACCAGGAAGTAGCTCGACACCGCGAAGACGTCCCACAGCAGCGGGCTCTTGAACTGCGGCCACATCTCCATCTGATTCGGGATGGGCAGCGTCCAGTAGATCGCCCACACGCGGCCGACGTGGAAGGTGGGAAAGATGAGGGCGCACATGACGGCAAAGAGCGTCATCGCCTCCGCCGCGCGGTTGATGGAGGTTCGCCACCGCTGCCGGAAGAGGAAGAGAATCGCCGAAATGAGCGTCCCGGCGTGACCGATCCCCACCCAGAAGACAAAGTTGACGATGGGCCAGCCCCAGCCGACCGGCTGGTTGTTGCCCCACACGCCGACGCCGTTCCACACCTGATAGGCCAGCATCAGCACCAGCATCAGGGCCATCGACGAGGCCACCGTAAAGGCCAGGTACCACGCCAGCGGCGTTTGCTTCTCGGTGTGCTTGGCTACAATCTCCGTCACGTCGTGGAACGAGAGATTGCCCTTAATCAGGGGTTCCCGATCGTGGAAGTCGGCGCCGTCAGGCGTCGGGTCGGTCGTAGCCGTGGATGTATCGTCAGAGTTCGCCACGGGACTGTTGCTTGCGTTCAAAAGGGTGATTCGCCAGGGCGCAATTGGCCAAGGGGTGATTCGCCACGGGGGGGGTGGCCACGGGGCGGTTCGCCGGTGCCGCACGGTCCGGGAGGGGGCGCAGCACGCGGCGCGGGGCGAGGGCGGTTACGAGGCCGTCGCCACCGGGCCCTCCTCCGTCGATTCTCCAGTTTCGTACTCGGCAATGCGCGGGTTCGGGTTGCGGACGCGGCCGAGGTAGGAAAGCCGCGGTTTCACGTTCAGGTAGGCCAGCAGCTCGTACCGGCGCGGGTTCTTTTTCTTCTGAACGAGGTCGCTGTCGGCGTTGTTGAGGTCGCCGAACGTGATCGCGTCGGTCGGGCAGGCTTGCTGGCAGGCGGTTTCGATCTCGTTGGGCTTCAGGTCGCGGCCCTCGTTGTCGGCCTGGCTCTGCGCGTCGCGCACCCGGTGGATGCACCAGGAGCACTTCTCCATGACGCCGCGCGAGCGCACCGTCACGTTCGGGTTCTGTGCCATCTGCACCTCCGTCGGCAGCGTCTTCGTCCAGTTGAAGTAGTTGAAGCGCCGAACCTTGTACGGGCAGTTGTTCGAGCAGTAGCGCGTGCCGATGCAGCGGTTGTAGACCATCTGGTTCGTGCCGTCGGGCGAGTGCACCGTGGCGGCAACCGGACACACGGACTCGCACGGGGCGTTCTCGCAGTGCTGGCACATGACCGGCTGCGTCATCATCTCGGGGTTGTCCTCGTTCCCCTCGTGGCTGACGAAGTACCGGTCGTTGCGCAACCAGTACATGTGACGGCCGCGGCTCACCTCGTCTTTGCCCACGACCTGCACGTTGTTCTCGCTCGTGCAGGCCACGACGCAGGCGTTGCAGCCGGTGCACGTGTTGAGGTCAATGACCATTCCCCACTGGTTGTCGTAGTAGGGGTTGTCGCGATAGTCGGGGGTATCTTTCGGATGGTTGTCCTGCCAGAGCGTCGGGTAGTCCCGAAAGCCCTGAACGTTGTCGGCGCCGTGGCCGTCCGGGCCGCTTTCCAAACCGACGACCGGGCCGAGGGCGAACGAGCCGTCGCCGCTCGTGTCGGCGGCGGCCGAGTCGGCCTGCGCGGCGCCGTCCCCGCCTACGGCCATGCCGGCGGCGGCGCCGTCTCCGCCGTGCCCGTCACCGGAGCCGGAGTGCCCGGCGCCGGATCCGTGTCCATCGCCGCCATGCCCATCGCCGCCGTGACCACCGCCATGCCCATCGCCGCCGTGACCGCCACCGGGAACGGGCGACTCGACGTCGTCGACGAAGTAAGGGTTTTCGCGAAACTCGTCGAGCGTCGCCCACCGCACGATCGGCCGGTCGTACGTTGAGGTCTCCTCCTGGGTGGAGGCGATCAGGTAGCCGGAGCCGCTCTTCGACACGCTTGCGCCGGTGGCGACGCGGGAGCCCACCGGCTTCAGCGGCGAAACGTTGGATCCGATCACGTCGATCGGCTCGCCGCCGTCATCGATGCCGCCGGCAATGGGGGCATAGTTGTAGATGTCGGTCTGGTCGTCCGTGTCCCAGAACGGCGTGCTGCGCGGCTCTCGGGTCGACGAGATCTGGCGGCCGTAGCCGTACGTCACGTTGATCGTTCCGTCCGGAAGGCCGGGAAGGACCCAAATCGGCAGGTCGACCGTCTCGCCGTCGACGGTCAGCTCGATGCGGTCCACCTCGTAGTTGCCGTTCGTGTAGACGCGCTCAAGGCCGAGGTCTTCGGCCGTGGCCGGACTCATGAGCGCGACGTTGTCCCACACGATCTTCGTGAGCGGGTCGGGCAGCTCCTGCATCCAGGCGTTGTTGGAGAAGCGGCCGTCCAGCACCGTCGGGTCGAGGCGAAAGACGACCTCCAGGTCGTCGTCGCCTGCCGGCGGGGCTTCGATCTGCGGATCCGAGGCGCGGCCGACAGAGGCCGTCGGGAAGCGCGTGTCCTCCAGGTAGCCGTCGTGGAGGGCGCGGCGCCAGGTGTCCTCGAAGTTCGACGTGATGAACTGCCCGCGCCACTGCTCGCGAACCAGGTCGTACCCGGCCGTGTCCATCCCGGTGGCAAGGGCGTTCAGAATTTCGATGTTGGAGTGGGCGTCGTCGTAGAGCGGCGCGATCATCGGCTGGACGATCGACAGCGTGCCGTCGTAGGAACGGCCGTCGCCCCAGCTCTCGAGGTAGTGCGCCTGCGGCAGGTGCCACTGGCTCGCCCGCGCCGTCTCGTCGACGAGGCGGCCGGCGTGGATCGTCGTGCCGACGTTGCGCATCGCTCCCTCGAAGTCGAGGCCGGCGGGGGCGTCGTAGACCGGGTTGACGCCGACCATCATCAGAAGGTCGACGGTGCCGGCGCGCATCTCGTCTACCAGGTCGGCCAGGGCGGCCTCCTGCGAGTCGGCCGACGGCTCGTCCGTCTCCAGCAGCGTCACCGTCTGGCCGACGCTCCCGATCTGCTGGTTGATCGCCACTGCGAGGGCGTGCACCTCGGGCGGCTGGGCGTCGCCGGCCAGGACGATGCCCTGCCCGCCGGCGGCGCGAAGGTCGGCAGCGATCTCGCGGGCGTAGAGGCGCTCACGCTCCGTCCAGTCGGCCTGCGGGGCGGAGCCGGCGCCCAGCTCCGCCGCCACGGCCGCGGCAAACGCCGGAATCCGGCTTGCCTTGAGCGGGAGGCGGTTGTCGGCGAGGCTGCCGGTCGTCGTGTAGGTGCTTTCCACCGCGAAGAGACGACTCATGTCGTCGTCGGTAGACTCGATGCGGCGGCTCTCGGCGAAGGATTTCGTGTGGTGGAAGAAGTTGCGGTCGTCGCCGGCGAGGAAGTCGGCATCCAGGCTCAAGATGACCTCGGCGTCGTCGAACGCGTACTGCGGGCGCAGCGGCCGACCGAAGGCCTGCTGCATGCCCAGCTTCACCGGGTCGTCACCGTCGGCAGCATAGTCGATCCAGGTTACGTCTCCGAAGCGACCCTCGAGGCGGTCGCGCATCGCCCGGCGGGTCGGCGACGAACTCGGGGGCGCCAGGACGGCGGCCGTCTGGTTCGACGCTGCCGCGCCCCGTTCGCGACAGAACGACACGAAGTCGCTCCATCCCGCCTGGCTGCCCTCCCGCAGGACGGTGGCCGAGCGATCGGGGTCGTACAGGTTGAGGATGGATGCCTGCTCGTACGGACTCGTGCCCGTCTGCCCGACCGGGTGGTCGCCGTTGCCCTCCACCTTCGTCGGCCGCCCCTCGTGGCTCTCGACGAGGATCGGGCGCAGCACGCCCCGGAACGGCATTCCGGTAGCGTAGAACTGCGACACGCCCGGAATCACCTCGTCCGGCTTGCGGGCATAGGGGAGAATTTTCTCGGCCGGGCGGCGGCAGCCGGTCAGGCCGGCCATCGCCATCGCCGCCCCCATCAACTGCAGGAACTGGCGACGCGAGGCGCCGTCAGGCGGGTCGCTCTGGCCGGGATGAAACTCGGCGTGCGGGTCGTCCGGCTCATGGTCCGAAGACGACAGCTCGGCCGGGTCGCGCCAGAAGCGGTACGTCGACGCCTCCCGGTCGGCCTCTTCCGGATCGATGACATCAAGCTCAATCATACTCTGCTACCGTGTCGAATTTCGAGTTTCGAATGCCGAATGCGTGCCAAGTGCCGACGTCCCCCTGTTCTCTCGCTGCATCCGACACTCGACCTTCGACAATCGACGGGATTCGTGGTGGGCTCGTGGTGGACGTGTGGGGGCCCGCTCGCAGGGCCCGGAGTGGGCCCGGAGTGGGCTAGTAGTGGCAGGCCGAACAGTTGGTGGGCGGCTGGATGCCCTCAGCCCGGATGCGCTCCAGATTGCGATCGACGAAGTCGGCCGGCTGCACGTACCCCATCGTCGTCACCTCTTCGTTCGGGCGCAGGTAGAGCTCCGGCTGGCGGTGACACTCCAGGCACCAGCCCATCGACAGCGGCTCGGCCTGGTAGACGCCCTCCTCGCCCATCTTGTCGATGCGCCCGTGACAGGTCTCACACCCGACGCCGCTTTTTACGTGGGCGGCGTGGCTGAAATGCGCGTAGTCGGGCAGGTGATGCACCTTCACCCACTCGATCGGCTGGTCTTTCGCCCAGCTCTCGCGCACCTCGACGAGTTTGGGCGACTGGGTCTTGATCTGGTTGTGGCAGTTCATGCACGTCTGCGTCGGCGGGACGTTGGCGTGCTTGGAGTTTTCGACCCAGTTGTGGCAGTAGCGGCAGTCCATCCCCAACTGACCGGCATGCAGTTGGTGGCTGTACGGCACCGGCTGTTCGGGTTGATACCCGACCACGGTGAACTCGGGGGAAAAGTAGTACCAGACGAGGAAAATCAACAGGACCCCGCCCACAAGTGCGCCGCCTATCGAGAGGAGCGGCAGGGCGTTGGCCTTTTTCGGAAATATCTGCGGCATACCTACGCGGCGTTCAGCGGTGAGCGACCCGGACGATCACCGGGCAGATCGGGATGAGAATCGAGTTCAAGATACGTTACAATTGATGCAGATCGATGGCTCAACCCTTGAAGAAGAAGTAAACTCTTCGTCCGAGAACGCCCACCGATTTGCCACGATGTGAACATACGGCTACGAACCACCCAACGTAAAGTCTACGTGGCATTTCGGCTCAATCAGATCGGATCTCCGTCCAACTTTAACGACCACAAGAGAACATCGACAGCACCGGGGGAGCTCCCCGCCGCTTTGGCCTCCAGTGCCGGCCCCCTCACCGTCCCGGCCGTGCCGACCCGCCCCGGGTCCTCCGCCGCCGCACGGCCTTCCGCGAACCGGCCGCCCGGCGCAGACTCCGGGCGCGCTCCAGGGCGCGGTCAGGAGCCTGAAAGGAAGGATCGAGCGACCGCGCCCGGCGGTACTGCGACACCGCCCGGTCAAAATGCCCCCGGTCTTCGGCCGTTGGGCCACGCCCATACGCCCGGATCGCGGCCAAACGCACAGCAGACGTCCGGTTGATTGCATCGCGCTCGGCCGGGGTCAGGCTGGCCCCGATGGCGGTGGCGATATCGATGGCCGCCCGGCTCAGCAAGGAGACCAGCCGATCGGGCGTGCGGCGGCACCTTGGCCGACCCGTTGCGGCTTCTTAGTCGTCCCGGTCCTGCAGCGCGCCCTTCACGTCCGCCGTCGCCAGCATCGGTTTGAGGCTCCGGGCCTTCCGCTCCGCCTTTTTGAAGCCGGAATCATAGTCGAGGGCCTGAAGAAATTTCTCGTAGGCGGCCCGGTACTCTCCATCCTCCAGCAGAGCCAGGCCGTCGGAATAGGCCATCATAGCATCGAGCGACTTCGTCTCCGACATCCCGGTCTGGGTTTCCTCTAGCTCCACGTTAAGGGAGCGCGTCACCTCTCGGCTCAGGTCGCGAACGAGCGTGGCGAAGTCGTCCGGGCTTCCGTTGACTTGTTCCCCGAGCAACACTTCGCCGGTTTCCACCTTCACAACCCGAGCCTGCACCAGCATCTCGTCGTCGTGAACGATGTAGCTGCCAAAGACCACCGCGTTGGCCCCCAGCAGCTTCCCCGTTCGCACCGCCGTCGACTGGTCGACGACATCCGCTTTCTTCTGCAGCTCCAGTTCGTTTAGCAGCCATTCGATGCGCTCGCGCTCGATCACCCTCAGGTCCGTGCCGCCATTCAGGCGATTGATCATCAGGGACGGAAGCCCTTTGCGCAGCCCATCCCAGCGCTCGCGGTCACCGATCGAGTTATTGGTAAAGTCCATAACAGCAAGCGTTTGCAGGCCAGGATCCTGCTGCTTCACCGCATACCCTCCCTCCACCTCTTTGCGAACCTGGTAGTAGAGATCCATGATGGGCGGAGGCTCGACGTCTGGGTCCAACTTCGCGATCGGCGGCTCCATCGTCACGAGGTTCTCGATGGCTTGCTTCGCCTGGTCGGTCTGGTTCTGGGCGATGTAGGCGCGCCCGAGGTAGCGAAGGGCCGTCCGCCGCATCTCTTCCGGAGCCTGCTCGTTCTGCGCAACGTCCGAAAAGAGGGTGACGGCCGCCTCGTAGTCGGCAAACTTGTATTTGTCTTTCGCTTCGTTCAGCGTCGACTGCTGGGCGGCGGCCGGAGCCGGCGCAAGGAGCCCTCCCACCCAGAGAGCGGCGATGAGGAGAACCGATCTGCCGAGCCGGCGAGCACGTGTAGGAGATGTCTGCATAAGACGTCGTAGGCCGTGGTATGTGGGATGGTGTCAACCCGTCGATTCCTACCCGCGCAAGGCCCCTGCCAAGTTTACCCGGTAAAGTTTACCCAGTAAAGTTTACCCGGTAAAGGTTATCCGGCCGAATGTGGACGCCGGTCGCCGTCGCGACGATCTCGTCGGCTCGTGCATCGGGGTTCGTGCAGCATCGGGGCTGCGACGACGCTCGGAAGGCGGGGCGCTCTTCGAAGAACGTGCCCCTCAGAACCCGTTGCGGAGGGGATGCGACGCCGAGCCGAGCGAAGCGCCGTGATCGAAGGGGGCACGACCTGCGACGCCGCACCGCTCTGAGCAGGGCGACGACGCATCCCGGGGGACCGCAGACCGTCCGCCAAACAGTTCTCACTCATTGACCTGTCACTCATTGACCTGTCACTCATTGACCTGAAAGACGACGGCGTGTTCGACCGGGCGGAGGCTCGG
>CAKZLV010000053.1 GCA_937127285.1 uncultured Bacteroidota bacterium | reverse complement strand
GGCCGATTCCATCCCCTCTTCCTGTCCTTCTCCCTCTGGAGAAGGGACTCAGGGCCTTGGCGTTCGTGCCGAATCAATCAATCGAGCGACCGGGCCAACGTCTGTCCCGGACCTTTCGCGGTGGGGCGCCTCGGACGGTGATGCGACGCGGAGGGACGCTCCAGCGAAAGAGAGCGCCAACCGTCGGTGCCAGTGCCCCTCTACCCACCCTGTCCCTCCCTCTCCAGGGAGGGGACGTGGGCCCAACCGTCTCGGCAGAGAAGAACGTGTCCGCAACAAGCAAAGCAAACCGCTCGCCCCTGCCCCCTCCCCGGATCCGGGTTTGGAAGAAGCCTCTTCAGGGAGAGAACTTGAGGAAAACGACCAAACACAAACTTCTGGACACTCCCACACTCTCCTCGGACCCTCCCTTCTACCGTGTGGAGATGACTTCTACAGCGTTGGAGTGCATTTCTACACGGTTGGAGTGGTATAGAGTTGGAGTGGACTTCTACATCGTTGGAGTCGATTTCTACAGCGTCAGAGTGGACTTTTACACGGTTGGTGTGGACCTCTACAGGATTGGCGTCGAGTTCTACGGCTTCGGTCTTCCCTTCTACCGCATTGGCGCCCGTCCCGAGGCGGTCAGGAGGCCTTTCGTCACCGGCGGGAGACCGTTCTTACGCACAGCGCCTCTGCCCTCACACACCCGGCCCTCCCAAACCGAAGCCGTTCCGGAGTCGCCCCTCCATCATCCATCCTCTACTCTCAATCCTCCACCCTCCATCCCCGCCGCCGCTTATCACATTCTCGTAAATCTCGCCCGAAACGTGCTCAGCGGCCATTTTTATCATTCCATGCAGTGATGATCGGGCTCTCGACGTGTCATTCCGCTGCCCGATCGTTGACTCCTTCGAGTTCCCCAGAATTCGAACGAGCCAACGACGAGGTGATCACAATGACGCAGATGACGCGCACAACGTCCAGTCGTTCGCTCCGCGATCTTCAGCGCGAAGTGGACGACATCTTCGATCGCTTCTTCGGCCGCAGCGGCGGAGACGGAAACCAGGCCGTCTGGGCACCGCAAACCGATCTGATCGAGACGGACGATGCATACAGCATCCGTCTCGACGTGCCCGGGATGGCGAAGGAGGACATCGCGATCAACCTCCAGAACAACACGCTGACCGTCAGTGGAACGCGCTCGTCGGAGCGCACGGACGAGGACGAAGACTACGTCCGCGTCGAGCGTGCGATGGGCAACTTCCACCGGACGTTCACGCTTCCGGAAACCGTTGATGCGGACAACATTGAGGCGGCTTACGACAACGGTGTGCTGAGCATCAACGTCCCCAAGACGGAAGGCAGCACACGGAAGCAGATCGAGATCCAGTAAGAGTCCCGATCCTCTCCCGACATTCGCCGGAGAGCTTCCTTCGACTCTTCCCGACGGATGTCGTCTGCTGCGTCGTGCCGCCGATCCTCTCACTCGCTGGCCTTCCGCTAGCGGGTGACGAGGTCAGCCCTCAGCGCCCTGCCCCACGTCTCCGGCAGGGCGCTTTTTTTGTTGGTTCGTGGGTGTTGGGTATTGGGTACTCGGTATTGGGTACTCGGTATTGGGGGTACTGGACCGGGTACAACGGCGGCAAGAGGCCGGCCCGCCTCTACAATTCTCCGCATCCCTGCTCCCTCGACTCATCGTCTCCTCCCCTCATCGATTCATCGGCAACACCCACGACGGGGGCTACGCTCCATGCCACGAGCTACCCCGATGTCCCCACCTTTCCGCTCTCCCTCTCCCCGCCCCCCCGTCTCCCCGATTCTCCGTCTCCCCATCTCCCCATGGTCGGAACCCGCCGCGCGATGCCTCGTAGACAGAACGTGACGAATCAATAGATCGAACATCGAATCTCGGAGCAGGCACCGCCTTCCTGTACGGCGGGTGCCGATGTACGCTTCGAGGTTCAGCTCATCCCGAAGGACGGAGGGTGCAGGCCCGACGATGTCCTGGCAACCCCCGGTCGCTCCCAGCGACCCGCGAAGGTGCCAATTCCTGCCTCGCAACACGAACCGCGAGGGAAGATGAGCGGAGGGGAGATCCGGCGCTGTGCCGGTCTCAACGGATCCTCTTCCGCCTTGCCCGAGCGGTGGAGGATTTTTCCGTTTGCCTCTCTTCGGGCGCGTCGTCCGGGCCGGCTTCCGGCCCTCGTCTCGGCCGCTGAGGCCCGTCTTCCACCGGTCGTTCCGACCATCGTGATGGCCCGGCTTTCCGGCCGGCATGCGTTCGTGCACCGAAGCAGGTGGCAGCCGGGGTGCGGGATGGGTGCGTGTTTTTCTCCCCCCACACCACCCACACCGATGAGTACGACCGACGCCACCTCGACAGACGCCCCCGCGTCCGCCTCTCCGAACGGAGAACCCACCGCCGCCGACGCCGCCCCGCCGGCGCACCGGTTCGAAACCCTGCAGGTTCATGCCGGGCACGAGCCGGATCCCGCCACGAACGCGCGGGCCGTCCCCATCTACGCCACCACCTCCTACACCTTCGACGATGCGGAGCACGGCGCCGATCTCTTCGCGCTCGAAGAGTTCGGCAACATCTACACCCGCATCATGAACCCGACGAACGCCGCCTTCGAAGAGCGCATGGCGGCCCTCGAAGGAGGCGTCGGGGCCGTCGCCACCTCGAGCGGACAGTCCGCTCAGCTCCTCACGGTAACCAACCTTGCGGAGGCGGGCGACAACCTCGTCGTGTCGAGCCACCTCTACGGCGGCACCTTCAACCAGTTCAAGAACACCTTCCCGCGCCTCGGCATCGAGGCGAAGTTCGCCGACGGCCCGGATCCCGACTCGGTCGCCGCGCTTCTCGACGAGGACTCGAAGGCGGTCTACGTCGAGACGATCTCGAACCCGCGATTCAGCGTTCCGGACTTCGAGGCGCTGGCCGACGTCGCCCACAGCCACGGCGTTCCGCTCGTCGTCGACAACACCTTCGGGGCCGGCGGCTATCTGTGCCGTCCCCTGGAGCACGGAGCCGACATCGTGACCGAGAGCGCGACGAAATGGGTCGGCGGCCACGGGACGACCATCGGCGGCGTGATCGTCGACGGCGGTTCCTTCCCCTGGGATAACGGCAACTTCCCTCGCTTCGACGAGCCCTCGCCCGCGTATCACGGACTCAACTTCTGGGAGACGTTCGGGCCGGACGGCGTCCTCGGCGTGAATGCCGCCTTCATCATGCGCGCTCGCGTCGAGGGACTCCGGGACTTCGGCCCGTCGCAGAACCCGTTCGGCTCGTTCCTCTTGCTGCAGGGACTCGAAACGCTCAGCCTGCGCGTGCAGCGCAGCGTCGACAACGCCCTGGAGCTGGCCCGCTGGCTGCGCGAGCACGAGGCCGTCTCCTGGGTCAGCTACCCCGGCCTCGAAGACCACCCCTACCACGAGGTCGCCTCCCGGTACCTGGAGCACGGGTACGGCGCGGTGCTCGCCTTCGGCGTCGAGGGCGGAACCGACGCCGGACAGTCGTTCGTCGAGAACGTCGAGCTGGCCAGCCACCTCGCCAACGTCGGCGACGCGAAGACGCTCGTCATCCACCCCGCCTCGACCACGCACCAGCAGTTGACCGAAGAGGAGCGGGAGTCGAGCGGCGTGACGTCGGACCTCGTCCGCGTCTCCGTCGGCATCGAACACATCGACGACATCAAGGCCGACTTCGACCAGGCCCTGCGACGATAAGCCGGATGATGCAACCCATCCACCCGCACGCTCATCCGCCCAACCCCCACCGCACCCATGCCCACAGCCACCTTCGACCGGCACGAACTCGAATCGGGGGCCGTCCTGCGCGACGTGCCGGTTGCCTACGAAACGTGGGGCACCCTCGCCCCCTCGGCCGACAACGTGATTCTCGTCTGCCACGCCCTCACCGGAAGCGCCGATGCCTCCGACTGGTGGGAGGGACTGATCGGTCCGGGCAAGGCGCTGGACACGAACCGCTATTTCGTCGTCTGCCCGAACGCCCTCGGATCGCCGTACGGCACCGCCTCCCCCGTCACCGAGAACCCCGACACGGGCACCGCCTACGGCGCCGCCTTCCCCGACACCACCATCCGCGACACCGTCCGCCTCCACCGCCGCCTCCTGTGGCGCCTCGGCGTGAAGCAGGTTGCCGCAGCCGTCGGCGGCTCGATGGGCGCGATGCAGGTCCTTGAGTGGGGGTTCCACGGAAGCACGGTCCGCTCGCTCATCCCCATCGCCGTCGGCGGGCGCCACTCGCCCTGGCAGATCGGGTGGAGCGAGGCGCAGCGGCAGGCCATCTATGCGGATCCGAACTGGAACGGCGGAGACTATTCATCGGACGCTCCCCCCTCCGAGGGGCTCGCCAGCGCCCGCATGATGGCGATGGTGTCCTACCGCTCGCGGGCGTCGTTCGAGGAGCGCTTCGGCCGGAGCCGGCAACCGGACAACGGCACCCCGGCCGGCAGCTCGCCCCCGTTCGCCATCGAAAGCTATCTCCGCTACCACGGGGAGAAGTTGAACGGCCGCTTCGACGCCAACTGCTACGTCGCCCTCACGAAGCAAATGGATACCCACGACGTGTCGCGGGGGCGCGGGTCGTACCCGGACGTGCTCGCCTCCCTGTCGCAGCCGACCCTCGTCGTGGGCATCGACTCCGACGTCCTGTATCCCCTGGAGGAACAGAGGGAACTGGCCACGCACATTCCGAATGCAACCCTTGAGGTGCTGCGCGCCCCGCACGGGCACGATGCATTTTTGATCGAACAGGACGCCCTCGCTCGAAAGATCCGATCGTTTCTGGCGGACCGGGTGCCGCGGTCGGCCGCGGAGGCGGCGTAGCGGCTCGCCCCCGGCCCGCGCCGGGGCTCTCCGACAGCGGGAAGACGAGACGCACCGGCCGCGGACCGAGCCCGTACCTCATTCGAACCGCGACTCCTTTTCCTGCTTCCTCCTCTGCCATGAAGCTCTTCGACACCGATCCGATCGACCTCCCTCCCGTCTCGATCACGCGCCTGGAGGACGATGCCGAGGGACAGGCCCTCATCGAGAAGCTGCAGGACCTGCGCGATCAGCGCGAGGAGGCCGACGCAAAGGCCCGCGAAGTCCGCCGCCCGCTGTCCGACCTCATGGCGGAGGCCGACGAACTGGCCGCCCGGTCGATGGTCGGCGACGTCGACCCCGAGGAGGCCGATGAGGCCGAGGCGAAGGTGCGGGAGACGAAAGACCGGATTGAAGAGCTCCGGCGCAAGGTGAAGCAGTTCGACCGCGCGGCCGTCCTGGTCGAGGAAAAGCTCGACGAGCGAGCGGAGGACCTGTACGACGACAACGCAGAGGCCGTCCGGAGCGTCCACCGGCTTCTCACCCGACACGCGCTGGAGGCCGAGCGCCGCGCGTCCGCCCTGCTGCGCCTGCTCCGCGAGTTTGAGGTACGCTACGCGCGCTACGCGGCCGGTCCGG
>CAKZLV010000052.1 GCA_937127285.1 uncultured Bacteroidota bacterium | reverse complement strand
CGGATGCGTGGAGGCTGCGGATGCGTGGAGGCTGCGGATGCGTGGAGGCTGCGGACGCCGGGGTGCTGCGGACGCCGAGAGGTGGTGGCTGGCCTGGACACGGTTGCTGCAGGTCCCGCTTCCTCAACCCCAATACCCAGTACCGAGTACCCAGTACCGAGTACCGAATACCCAGTACCCAATCCCCAATCCCCCCTTTACTCGGACCGGTTCTAAATTTCGGGGAGCGCTGAACAGGGGAGAATCCGGAAGGTTGCAACCGATGCATCCGGATACCGACTCCTGCCGATGACCGTTACCCCGCTCACCGTTACGCTGGCTGCGGCCGTCACCGCCGTGGCGACCGGGATCGGCGCGCTGCCCTTCTTCTTCGCCAAAAACATTTCGCGTCGCAACCTGGGGCTGGCAAACGGGCTGGCGGCCGGACTCATGCTCGCGGCGAGTTTCATGCTTCTCTATGAGGGCGCGATGCGCAGTCTTCCGCGGGTCGCGCTGGGGGCGCTCATCGGAGCGGTTTCGATTATCGTCAGCCGTCACTTCCTGGGCGGAAATGGAGACGAGGAACTTCACGTCGGCCGGCTGCACGGGGCTGACGCCCTGCAGGCGCTCATGATCGTCGGCGTGATGACGGCGCACTCCTTCAGCGAGGGCGTCGGCGTGGGGGTGTCCTACGGCGAGGGCGATACCCTCGGCGTGTTCATCACCGCGGCGATTGCCGTCCACAACATTCCCGAGGGACTCGCGATCAGTCTCGTGCTCATTCCGCGCGGCGTGTCGGTGTGGAAAGCCGCCGGGTGGAGCGTGTTCTCGAGCCTCCCGCAGCCGCTCATGGCACTCCCCGCGTTCCTGTTCGTGCAGGCCTTCCAGCCGCTTCTGCCGGTCGGACTCGGATTCGCCGCCGGCGCGATGCTCTGGATGATCGGCCGGGAGCTGATCCCCGAGGCGCTGGAGGATGCGCGTCCGGGCCCCGTCGCCGTCATGGTCGTCCTCGCCACCGCCGCCATGATGGCGTTTCAGTACTTCCTGAAGGGGTGAGCTTGCGTTGGGCGTTTCCGGGTTGGACGTTTTTGCGTTGGGCGTTTTTGCGTTGGACGTTTTTGCGTTGGACGTTGAACGTTTCCCGTTGAAACGGTTGACGGGGAGACCTTCCGGGGGCTGCTCCCTGCTCAGGCGGATGGAAGGGGGGAGGGAGGGATGGAAGGGGGGATGTGTGGAAGGGGGGATGTGTGGAAGGAGGGATGTGTCGAAGGGGGGATGGATGGAATAGCTCCCCGAATACCGAGTACCCAATACCCAGTACCCAATCCCGAGCACCCAATCCCGAGCACCGATGGCTCTTCGGCTCGTTGACGTGTACACCTCGGCCGACGACTCGCTGGCCGACCTCGATCTGGAGGCGACGGTGCTCGACCGGCGGGTGCTTTCGCTCGAGACGGGGCGCCTCATCCGGCTTCTCGTCGAGGTCGAACACACCGAGGGACTGCTCGACGCATTGGAGAAGCGCCTCGACGGAACCGACGACACGCGGTTTGTCGTGACGGAGGTGACGGCCACGCTGCCGCGCCCGCCGGAACCGGAGGAGGAAGAGGAGCGGCCGGCCGACGAGGAAGAAAAAACCACCGGACGCGTCAGCCGCGAAGAGATCTACCAGGATATTGCCGATGCGGTCGACGTCGGCTGGGTGCACTACGCGTTCGTCGTGTTGTCGGTGGTCGTGGCGGCCGGGGGAATGCTTCGCGACGAGGTCGCGGTCGTGATCGGGGCGATGGTGATTGCCCCGTTGATCGGCCCGAACATCGCGTTGGCGCTCGGAACGACGCTGGCGGACCGATCGCTCCTGCACCGCGCGGGGGTGGTAAATGCGCTCGGTTTGGCCGTCGGACTTGGATTGTCGGTCGTCCTCGGACTGGTGCTTCCGGTCGACGCGTCGCTTCCGGAGATCGCGTCGCGGACCCGCATTGGCTTCCCCGACGTTATTCTCGCCCTGGCGGCGGGAACGGCCGGCGCGCTGGCGATGGCGAGAGGCGTGTCGACGGCCCTTGTCGGGGTGATGGTGGCCGTTGCCCTCGTGCCCCCGCTCGTGGCCGTGGGACTTCTGGCCGGAGGCGGACAGTGGGTGCTGGCCGGCCGGGCCGGACTCCTGTTGACGACGAACGTCGTGTGTGTGAATCTGTCGGCCGTCGCGACCTTTCTCGTGCAGGGCATCCGGCCGACGACCTGGTACGAGGCGCAGCAGGCGCGCCGGTCCACCCGCTGGGCCCTCGCGCTCTGGACGCTCGCCCTCGCCGTTCTCGCCGCGGCCATCTGGCTCGCACAGTAGGTCTCGGCTTTCTTCTGATCGCCTCCGCCCCGCCGTAATGCATCGTCGCCCGTCCCGCATTCCGCTCTGGATCGCCGTTGGCCTGATCGTTGGGGTCGGGATCGCCGGCTGCGAGTCGTCCCCCGACGCCGGTTCGGAGCCGAGGGCACCCTCCGGGCAGCGAAACTCCCCGGTGGTGTCCCCGCCCACCCTTCCAGAGGGCGTCCCGAGCGATCGCGTCCGGGGGCAGACGCTCTACGTGCCCTGCTACAGTCACATCTACTTTCAGGACGAACGGAGCACGATCGACCTTGCGAGCACGCTCACCGTGCGCAACACGAGTCTGGCCGATACCATTGCCGTGGCCCGCGTCGACTACTACGACAGCGACGGTGCGCTCGTGCGGCGCTACCTCGAGTCCGATCGCACCCTGCCGCCGCTTGCCTCGACCTATTTTGTCGTTCGGGAAGACGACCTGCGCGGCGGCGTCGGGGCCAACTTTGTCGTGACGTGGACGGCCGACGATCCGGTCGATCCGCCCTTCGTCGAAGCCGTTCACATCACCACGAAAGCCACCCTCGGCATCTCGTTCACAAGCGACGCCCGGGTGCTGACGACGGTGGAGTGAGGGGCGCTCCCTGCGGTCGCGGGATGGGGGATGGATGGGGGGAGGCTGTGGACGCGGGGAGGCTGTGGACGCGTGGGGGCTGTGGACGCGGGGACGCTGTGGCTGGTCGGGTCCTCTTTGTTACAGGTCCCGCTCTCTCATCTCCCAATACCCAGTACCCAATGACGAGTACCCAATGACGAGTACCCAATGACGAGTACCCAATGACGAGTGACCAATGACGAGTGACCAATACCCCGCACAGGACGTCCCAACGTCCAACGCTCGAACGTCCCCAACCCTCAACCCAAAACCCTTGACCAAAAACCCCCAACCCACGACCTCCAACCGATTACTCCCGGTCGGCAACGCGGTCGAGGGCGGTTTCGGTGCCGGCGACGAGGAGGGTGTCGGATTTGCGCAGGGGCTCGTCGGGATCGGGCGGGGTGGTGACCCGGTCGGTGTCGAGGTTGTGGACGGCGACGACGGAGAGGTCGTACTCGGCCCGCAGCTTGAGGTCGCGCAGACTTGTGCCGACCCAGTCGTCGCGCACGACCATTTCCTGGATGCTGACGCCGGACATCCGGACGTAGTTGACGACGCCGCGATCGGAGATGCGGTTGGCGAGGTCGACGCCCGAGTCGCGCTCGGGAAAGACTGTTTCGGTCACCTCCAGACGCTCCATGACGCGGGCGTGGTCGTGAGAGATCACCTTCACGTAGATCTCCTCCACGCCCAG
>CAKZLV010000051.1 GCA_937127285.1 uncultured Bacteroidota bacterium | reverse complement strand
GCCTGCGGATGGCGGTCCTTGATCGCGTAGTACTGCCGCATCAGCGGGGTGCGGCCGCGCTTTTCAGCTTCCTCGGCGGATGCAGTCGTGTCGGAAGCGGATTCAGACATGCAAAAACGGAACTCAGCGAGTGGAAACGACGCGAACGAAAAACGTAGCGGACAGCGCCTTCCCATGCAACGGTTTTGCGCTCCCCTCACGCGGTGTTGCCAAAACGGCCTCCGGGCCGGGTCAGCCGCCCTGCATCCGCTGGAGGGTGTCGCTCAAAACCTCCAGCGACCGGTCGATCTCGTCCTCGGTTGTGTCCTTGCCCAGCGAGAACCGGACGGCCGCCGAGGCGGTCTTCCGCTCCAAACCAATCGCCTCCAGCACGTGACTCGGCTCCAGCGCCCCGCTCGTACATGCCGACCCGGCCGAAACCATCACGCCCTTCATGTCCAGGTTGAGGATGAGCATCTCCCCGTCCACCGGCTCGCCGTCTCCGTTCGGCGGGAAGGCGACGTTGACGACGTGCGGCGCGGTAGGGTGCTCGCCCACGGGGGTGTTCAGCACAAAGGGGCCGGGCGTTGCCGCGTCGAGCCCGTCGACGAGCCGCTTCTGCAGTCCGCGCAGGTGCTCGGTGCGCTCCTCCGCCGCCTCCGTCGCGCGCTCCAGCGCCTCGGCCAGTCCGACGATGCCGGCGACGTTCTCCGTCCCGCCCCGGCGGTCGCGCTCCTGCGAGCCGCCCTCGAGCAGCGGACCCAGATCCGCCCGACCGCTCACATACAGGACGCCGACGCCCTTCGGCCCGTAGAACTTGTGGCCGGACACCGACAGGAGATCTACCCCCAGGTCCGTGACGTCCAGGTCGAAGAGCCCCGCCGTCTGCACCGCGTCGCAGTGGAGCCAGACGTTGTGCGCGCGGCACACCTCGGCGATGCCCTCGATGTCGGTGAGCGTACCAATTTCGTTGTTCGCATGCATAATGGAGACGAGCGCCGTCGTCTCGCCGATCGCCCCGGCGACCTGATCGGGCGAAACCGCTCCGTGCCCCGCGGGCGGCAGAATCGTCACCTCGCCGCCGTCCTCCTGCAGTCGCTCGGCCGGGCGCAGGACGGCCTCGTGCTCGGACGCGGAGGTCACGAGGCCGGTCCGCCCCTCTTCTCGCCGCGCACGGAGACCGCCCTTGATGGCGAGGTTGTCCGCCTCGGTGCCCCCGCTCGTAAACACAATCTCCCCGGGTTCGGCGCCGAGACAGGCGGCGACGCGTTCCCGGGCATCTTCAACGGCAAACCGGGCTTTTCGCCCCATCCGGTGAACGGAGGAGGCATTGCCGTAGTGCTCGCGAAGGTGGGGCTCCATCGCCTCGAACACCTTCGGGTCGAGGGGCGTCGTGGCAGCGTGGTCGAGGTATATTGTTTGCATGCGTGTACTCCAGCAGGATGCGGTCCAATGCGGGATATTCTACGCCGGGCCGACCGGCCTGATTCGCCTGCGTGCTTCGCCTCTCGATCGGGCCGGGCGGTCCCGAACGTCGCGGCCCAGACCCGCAGGACGAACAAAGGCCGTCGCCGGTTCATTCACACGCTGGTCGGCAGGACCTGCCCTCCCTGCCTGCAGGTCCATCCCCCCACCCACGTAGCCAACGCTCTCTATCCCCCACGCGTCTCTATGGACAAACTTGTCATCCACGGCGGACAACCGCTCGAAGGCCCCCTCCGCGTCAGCGGATCGAAAAATACAGCCCTCCCGCTCATGGCCGCGGCCGTCCTCGCGGACGGGAAAACGACGATCACGAACGTCCCCAACCTCCGCGACGTCACGACATTCTCGAAGGTCATCCAGGTCGCCGGCCCGAACGTGCAGTTCGACCCGGACGCCCACACGGTCAGCATCGACGCCACGACGGTCGACCATCCCGTGGCGCCGTACGAGCTGGTGAAGAAGATGCGGGCGTCGTTCTACATGCTCGGGGCGCTTCTCGGGCGGTGCGGCGAGGCGAAGGTCTCCCTCCCCGGCGGCTGCGCATGGGGGCCGCGACCGGTCGACCTGCACATCAAGGGCATGCGGGAGTTCGGCGCCGAGATCGAGCTCGACGAGGGATACGTGATTGCCCGTACGCCGAAGGGCGGACTCCGGGGAGGCTCTTTCCGCATGGAACCCTCCAGCGTCGGCGCCACCGTCAATCTTCTCCTGGGGGCTGTCACCGCCGCCGGACCGTCGAAGATCGAGAACGCGGCGATGGAGCCGGACGTGGTGGCCTTCGGCGAGGCGCTCAAGGAGATGGGCGCCCAGATCTCCGGGCTCGGCACGCGGACGATCGAGATCCAGGGCGTCGATCAGCTCGACCCGGTGGACGTCCGTAATACGCCGGACCGGATCGAACTCGGCACCTACATGCTGATGGCTCTCACCGCCGGCGCTCCGGGAGCGTCCATCGACGTTACGCACGGCAATCACCACCACCTCGGCCATGCCTTCAAGGAGGCCGTCGACGCCACCGGCGCCGACGTGCTGTACGATGACGACACCGTCACCCTCACCCCGCCGGAGACCCCCGAGCCCGTTTCGATTCAGACGGCCACCTATCCCGGCTTCCCGACCGACCTGCAGGCGCAGTGGACCGTGTACCTTGCTCTGTGCGACGGCACCGCCACGGTCACCGACACGATCTACGACGACCGGTTCAAGCACGTCCCCGAGCTGCAGCGCCTCGGCATCGACGTCGCCGTCAAGGGCAACACGGCCACCGTCCGCGGCGGAGAGCCCATCAAGGGCGCGAAGGTGATGAGCACAGACCTCCGGGCGAGCGTGTCGCTCGTAATGGCCGGTATGGTCGCCGACGGCACGACGGACGTGCTGCGCGTCTACCACCTCGACCGGGGCTACGAGGACCTGGAGCAGAAGCTGCAGGACGCCGGCATCGACATCCACCGGGAGGAATACGACGAATTTGCAGAGCCGGAGCTTGAGCGGTGAGCGTGGGGATTGGGTACTGGGTATTCGGTACTGGGTATTCGGTATTGGGTATTGGGTACTCGGTACTGGGGACTCGGGAGGAGGGTCGTGGGGGGATTCGTGAACGGTCATAATCGACGGTGAAACCAGAGTTCGATGGAGCTTGCTGCACTCCGGGATCTTCTCGCGGCGCCGCTTCTCGGCGTGCACCTCTTCATCTGGATCACCCTGCTGGGCAACCTCCTCTACCTGCGCCGCACCCGGCGTTCGGAAGATCCGGACGACTGGCCGTCCGTCGCCGTCTGCATTCCCGCCCGGAACGAGGAGCGCAACCTTCAGCGCCTGCTTCCGTCCCTCCTCGAACAGGACTACCCCAACCTGGACATCCACGTCTGGGACGACGGGTCGGAGGACGGCACGTGGGGCGTGCTGCAGTCCGTGAGCGACGACCGCCTACACGCCTACCGCGGCGACGGCCCGCCGAGCGGATGGGTGGGGAAGGTGCACGCCCTCTATCAGCTGACGCGCCACGCCGCTGCCGACCGGTTCGTGTTTCTGGACGCCGACGCCGAACTGGAAGGGCCGGCCGCGCTCCGGCGGCTCGTCTCGCGCTTCGAGGCGCAGCCCCGCGACTCGGTGGCGAGCGCCCTGCCCCGCCTCCGCGGGAAGGCCCTCCTCATGGTCAGCCTCGTCCCGAACGCCATCCTCGCTGGACTCCCCTGGCCGCTCGTCCGCCTTCTCCCCCTCCATTCGCTCGGGGCCCTTAACGGCCAGTGCTGGATCATTCGGTCCGCGGACTACCACGAGCACGAGCCCCACGAGGCCGTCCGGGAGGAGGTCCTGGAAGACGTCGAGATCGGACGCTACCTGAAATCGGAGGGCCTCACGCCCGTCCTGCTCGACCTCCGCGATACCGTGTCCGTCTACATGTACGAAAGTTTCGGGGAGGCCTGGCGGGGGTTCCGGAAAAATGCGTACCTGATCCTCGGAGGGTCCGTGTGGGCGTTCCCGCCGCTCTGGATCTTTTTCCTCGCCACCTGGGTGCTCGCCCCCGTCGTTTCGCTCTGGTTCCTCGCCTCGGTGTACGGACTGAAGTTCGTCACCGACCGGCTCAACCGCTTCTCTCCGGCCCTTACGGCGCTGGCGCCTGCCTCCTATCTGCTCGGCAGCGTCCTGCAGTTCGACTCGGCCGTCCACCACTGGACGGACCGCGTTTCGTGGAAGGGTCGAACGATTCACCGGATGGAGGGTGAAACGTAAGGGGAACCATAGCCAGCGGCCGGTCTCCCTCGTGCGTACCGAGAACCGCCCGCCGCCCCGGTCCCTGCCGCCCCCGGGTTTCCCTTTCTCCGCTTCCTGCACCCGCGCTGCTCTCGCCGACCAACCGCCGACCGACCATGCGTACCGCTCTGGTGATGTCTCTCGTCCTGGCCGTCGTGGCCGTGGTATTCGCGCTTCAAAATCCGCAGATGGTTCGGGTCAACCTGCTGTTTGTGGAAACCCAGGGCTCCGCCGCCCTCGTCCTGATCCTGACCTTCGCCCTCGGGGTCGCCGTCGGCATCCTGAGCACGCTCCCGTCCCGCATCCGCGACAAGCGAGAGCTCAAGCGCCTGAAAAAGTCCCGGTCGTCCGGCACCTCCCCCTCCGGGATGTCCTCCTCCGCCTCGTCCCCGACCTCCGGCTCCTCATCGTCCTCTCCATCGTCCTCCACGGAGGGAAGCAGCTCGCCCGTCAGCAACGCATAAGAGGCCTTCCCGTGCGAAATCCAAACGGGGAAATGTAAAGCAAGCCCCCGCCGCCCGCCTCCCCAGCGCCCCCCAGCGCCCAAAACCCCCAC
>CAKZLV010000050.1 GCA_937127285.1 uncultured Bacteroidota bacterium | reverse complement strand
GCGTGGCAGGCGCGGCGCACGGGAGCCTCGCCGAAGTTGCGCGTGTGCCCGCCGAAGCGGCGTTGCGAGATCTTGCCCTTCTTGTTGCGGCTGAACGGGACGCCGTAGTGCTCCAGCTCGTAGACGGTGCGCGGGGCGTCCTTGCAGAGGGCCTCGATGGCGTCCTGGTCGCCGAGGTAGTCGCTCCCCTTCACCGTGTCGAAGGCGTGCCAGAGCCAATGGTCTTCCTCCTCGTTGCCGAGAGCAGCGGCGATTCCGCCCTGGGCGGCGCCGGTGTGCGAGCGGAGGGGGTGGAGCTTGGAGACAACAGCTACATCCGCGCCGCCTTCCCTGGCGTACAGGGCCGACATCAGCCCGGAGCCGCCAGCGCCGACGACGACGACGTCATGCGTAAAAGTCATAGCGACAGGTTGCGTTGATCAGATCGGTGGGTGAACAGGGCAGGATCCGAAGGGCGTGCGGCCCCGGCATGCGGCGACCGCTTCGCGCGTCGGACCGAGGGCGTTACCATCCCGCCGTGATTACAGAGTAGAGGCCAATCACCAGTAGGACGGCGGCGACCGACCAGGACAGCACCCGGGCCACGACGCGTCCCATGGGATCTCGGATGTAGTCGGTCAGAACGTTGTTGAGGCCGTAGAAGCCGTGGTGCAGGGCCACGACGAGAAAGAGGATGTTGAAGCCCTTCCAGAGAACCGCATAGACCGGGTCGGCCAGGCGCTGCATGACCACCTGGTACGGGGTCACGGCTGCATCCGCGCCGAAGCGGGCCTTCACGCCCTCCTGGGCCTCCTCCGGGTACGTCGGCATCTCTCCCTTCTCCGCCACCACTTCCATCGTCACGGAGGCGACCTGGTGGTCGTAGTGCTGTACCCAGAAGTGGGTGATCAGCATGAAGACCAGGAATGTACCCGTAATGCGGTGCAAAAACCAGTTAACGGCGTTGGACTTCGATCGTGCCATGGGATCAGTGGGTTGCGGGCGATGGGCGGGCGGAGAACGCGAGGCGGAGGGCCGTGCGGCGCACCGGCGAAGCGGTCGCGACGCACCGGACCGATTGATCGATCGTTACGCGCCGAAGTACTGCACGAGTGCATAGATCGACGGGTAGCCCCCGACGGCGATCAAGACGAGCGCCACCGCGCCCAGCGTCCAGAAGAGCTTTTTCTGCTTCGGGCTCCAGCCCAGGAAGTCGATGAGGACGATGCGCAGGCCGTTCATCGCGTGGTAGACGACGGCGGCCAGGAGAAGGAACTCACCAACCTTGTAGATCGGAGCGTGGTACTTCGCGATGAGGGCATTGAAGGCTTCCGGGTCGGTCAGCGACTTCAGCCCCCAGATGTGGACGACCAGGTAGACGACGAGGGCGACGCCGCTCAGGCGGTGGGCCATCCAGGCGAACATGCCGGTCCGGATCCGGTAGCGCTGGAAGCGTCCTTCGTCTTCGACGGTGCCGTTCGCTTCGATCGTTTCTGCGGCGGGGCGCTCTGCGGTTTCAACTGCCATGACGGAGAAGAGATTGAGGGGTGCATCGAGGGCGACGGGACAACGAGAGGCGCAGTCGTCATGTGTGTAACGGTGATATGACGAGGACAGAGCAAGGTTTCGGTGCCAGGTTGCGGTCGGCGCGTCCCGCCACGGGCCAGACGAACGGGTGAAGAGGCGGGCGGCGAGCGGCGAACCGGCCGGCGCCGCCGCCTCTCGTTCTTTTTTCTCCAACCGCGTCCTCCGTCCACGCCCGCACCTGTTCCTTCACATCTGTTCCGGTTGCGTCTGTTCGTTCCCGCTCGTCTGTTTACGCCGGTTCAGCCGGATCTATCGCTTCTCGACAGGGGTGAACGTTTTGTCGTGCTCGCCCACGTACTCCGCACGGGGGCGGATGAGGCGGTTGTCGGACCACTGCTCGAGTAGGTGAGCCGTCCAGCCCGCGGTCCGGCTGAGGGCGAAGATGGGCGTGAAAAGGTCGGGGTCCAGCCCCAGCATGTAGTACGTCGATGCGCTGAAGAAGTCGACGTTCGGGTCGATGTCGCGCTCCTCCTGCATCGTGTTCATGATGTCGACGCTGTAGTCGTACCATTTGCGCTGGTCGCGCTCCTCGCTGAGTTCGCCGACCATTTCTTTGAGGATGGCCGCACGCGGATCCATCGTTTTGTAGACCCGGTGGCCGAAGCCCATCACCTTTTCGCCTTCGGAAAGGCGGTTGCGGACGTAGCGCGTGGCATCCTTGTCGGTCGCGTCGATGTCCATCAGCATGCGCATCACCTCGCGGTTGGCGCCGCCGTGCAGCGGCCCCTTCAGCGCGCCGATCGCCCCGGTCACGGCCGAGTACATGTCCGACAGGGTGGACCCGATCACCCGGCTGGTGAAGGTGGATGCATTCAAGCCGTGGTCGGCGTGAAGGACGAGGCAGACGTCGAAGCTCCGCTCGGCAGCCTCGCCGGGCTTCTCTCCGTTCAGCATGTAGAGGAAGTTGTAGGCCATGGAGCCCTCGGTGAGCGGCTCGATGGCTTCTCGCCCTTTGCGCAGGCGGTCGAAGGCAGCAATGATGGTGGGGATGCGAGCCAGAAGACGCGTGGCCTTGCGGCGGTTCGCGTCAGGCGACATGTCCTCGGTCTCGCGGTCGTGGAAGGCGAGAGCCGACACGGCCGTTCGCAACACGGCCATCGGGTGCGCGTCATCCGGCGCGTTGCGCAGGATCGAGAGGACCGGCGCCGGCAGGGTGCGCTCGGCACGAAGCTGCGAGCGCAGCGTGTCGAGCTCGTCCTGGGTCGGCAGTTCGCCGTTCCAGAGGAGGTACACCACCTCCTCGAACATGGCGTTCTCGGCAAGGTCTTCAATCGAATACCCGCGGTAGACGAGCTTTCCGGTGTCGCCGTCGATGTCGGAGAGTTCGGATTCCAGCGCGATCACGCCTTCCAGCCCGCGCGCCTTGACGGGGGCCTCGTTCGTTTGATCAGCCATAATCGTATGGGGTCGAAGTGGGTAGTCAGGTCAGGTCGAAAGAACCCCGTCACCGGCGTGCATGCGCTCCTCTCGGTCGTCGCAGCCGGTCGGGGCGGGAAGATACAGGCTCTACGGAGCCCATTCGGTCTCGTCGGAGAAGCCGGTTCGTCGGCGAGGAGCAGGACCGGTCCCCCCGGAACTTCAGGGAGGGCCTGCCGCGCTCGCTCAAACCGCGCCTCGCGGAAGTGCAGGGATTCGATGCGTGTAGGGGTGCTGGGGGCAAGGGTGAAGCCGGCTGTCGTCGGATCGGTTGTTCGTAAGGAGCAGCCGCCGTCCTGCGGGGAGGGGTCGGTCGGCGATGCCGGATCGACACCGCCTGCCGTGCCGCCCGAGACGGAAGGAACGTAACGTACGGTATCAAAGGGGAGAGAAGGGTTGAAAGCTACGTTACGAAAGCCTCACGTTCGCGTGGGTTTCGGAACCGGCGCCGCCCGATCCCGGGATGAGAGCGTCCTTAACAGTTTGGCTTTCAGGCCGGGTACAGAGGGCCGCCCCGGAGCTCGAGATCCCGTCGTTCGGATTGGGGGGGCAGGATTGGGGGCACGATGGGGGATCGGGGCTTCGCTTCGAAAACGCTTCCGGGCGGCTCGTTGGAATCCGTCCGGGAATGCCTCCGGGGGGACGCCGGACAACGCCTTAGACAACGCCGTTACGTTTCCGCATGTACGATACAAAACAGCAGGCACCGGAACGCAAGAATTTTGCTCAAAACCCGAAAAGACAGCTTCCCACGTGCGGTCCCGCTCCCTTATGATGGGAACACCGGGATCATTTGAGGGTCGGCGGCGATTACGACACCGGACTGATTATTGCAAGCGGGTTGCATTCCCGACACGAAGGTGCGTTCCCGGCAGGAATGTCGGGGAGGCGCCCGGCAACGGTAGCGCCGGCAACGGCAGCGCTGCGGCAGGCCGTATCGGCCCGGCCGCTCCGCCGCCGCGGTTCGGTTCGCTCACTCCCGCTTCCTTGCGGCTCGGTTTCCTTGCGGTGCGGCCCTTCCTCGAATGGCCCCAACCGGCTGAGTGGAAAGCCGAGCGGTAGACGGTCGTGTCGTGAACGGTCGTGTCAAGAACGCCGGGGATCCCGGCACAGGACCGATCGCGATGGGTCATGATCCGGATGGGTCATGATGCGTCATGATGGAGGACCGGATGACGGAGTACCGGCACAGTACGATGGGTCCCGGCACGGCCGACGCACCGAGACACCACCGAACCGACGGGCCGGACGAACGGTACCGCGAATTGCGGCGCCGAGACCGGCGCGGGGCCGCCCCTGGATGCGCCACCTCGACGGACGTGTCGAGGAGGAGGGAGGCCGCGGCTTGCCGCCCGCCGGGCTTTACCTACCGGGCTTTACCTACCGGGCTTTACCTGCCGGACCTTCGTTCGCACACGCCCCGCCCTCTCCCGACAGCATCCCTCCACCGCCATCAGTCCCCCCAACACCGCGCGATCGGGTTCGGCATCAGGGCCGGCCGTCGGGACCGGTTCTCGGACCGGATCGCACTGGAATCTGCACGACACGTATACGACCGGCACGCAGGACGCCTGCTTGCCACCCACTTTCGAAACCACTGCTCACGAGTACAAGCCGTATGCGCGCTTGCACGGCAGGGGGCCGCACCGCGGCCGCCTTGCGCCGGCAGAACCGGACGGTTCTTTCACGCGGGCTTTCCCCGGCCCGTCGCCCCGTGCTGATATCGGAGCGCCCCAGTTGACGGGGGTCCCGGAGTGCACAGCCCGGTTTCCGCTTCGGCGGGGACCGGCCTGCCAACCGCCCCGGGTGCCTCGCTGCCGCTCCCTCGCGGAACGAAAACGAACGGGATCCGACGTCCGGTTTGCCTCCAGCAGGCGCGCGGCTGGTCTTTTCGCATATGCCCAAAGAAATTGTCGTTAACGTCACCGAGAGCCAGACCCGCATCGCGATTGTCGAAGACGGGAAGCTGGCCGAACTCTACATCGAGAACGCGGAGAACAAGCGCACCATCGGCAACATCTACCTCGGTCATATCCGAAAGGTGATGCCGAGCATCCAGGCCGCCTTCGTCGACATCGGCCAGGAGCAGGACGCCTTCCTGCACTTCTCCGACCTGTCCGACAATCTGCCCCACCTTCTCCAGTTCCTCCAGCAGAAGCCGCCGAAGGCGGAGAACGTCGACCTTCCGCAGGATACGTCGAAAAACGACGGCGGGCCCGCAGCCTCCAAGTACCTCAACCGCGGCGACTCTCTGCTCGTCCAGATCACGAAGGAGCCGATCTCCAACAAGGGCAGCCGCATCTCGACGGACCTGTCCCTCGCCGGGCGCTTTCTCGTCCTGGTGCCGCTGCAAACCTACGTCGCCGTCTCTCGCAAAATCGACGAGCAGAAGGAACGGCGCCGCCTGAAGGCCCTCGCCGGCAGCCTCGTGCCGGAAGGCTTCGGCGTGATCGTGCGCACCGTCGCCGAGGGGCGCGATGCGAAATCGCTCGACAAGGACCTGAAGCTCCTCATGGAGCGGTGGCGACGCATCGAGGAGAAGCTGGCCCAACAGCCCGACCCGCCGGCTCTGATCCACGAAGACGTCGACATGGCGTCGTCGATTATCCGCGACCAGTTCTCCGAAGACTACGACCGCATCCTGGTCGACCACAAGCCGCTCTTCCACAGCATCCGCAGCTACGTGCGAGCGGTGGCCCCGAAGATGGTAGACCGGGTGGAGCTCCACGAGAGCAACACGCCGGTCTTCGAGGCGGCCGACATCCAGCAGGGGGCCGACCGCGCCTTCAAAGATCGCGTCGAGCTTCCCTCCGGCGGCTACCTCTTCATCGAACAGACGGAGGCGATGCACGTCGTCGACGTCAACTCTGGCCGGTCCGGACGCGGCAAGTCGCAGTCCCAGAACTCCCTCGACGTCAACCTGGAGGCGGCCGAGGTCATCGCTCGCCAGATTCGCCTGCGCGACCTCGGCGGGATCATCGTGGTCGACTTCATCGATCTGCGCAACGACAACCACAAACAGAAGGTCTACGACAAGCTGAAGGAGGGCTTCGACGACGACCGCGCCGTCACGAAGGTGCTTCCGATGAGCGACTTCGGGCTCGTCGAGATTACGCGCCAGCGCCTGCGTCCCAGCATCACCACTACGTTCTCCTCCGCCAACGGCGCTTCCGCCGGCGACGACGGGGCAAGCGAGGCCGATCTTCGCTCCGCCCGTCGGGAAATCCGCCGCCTGGAGAAAACCGTCGAGAAGCGAGAACAAGAGCTCGAGCAGCTCAAGAGCGCATCCGGCCCTGAGGAGGAAGCGTCCGGGGAGGAAGCGTCCGGAAAAGAACGCGGCGAGAAGGCCTCGCAGGACGAGCTTCAGTCCTTGCGCCAAAAGGTGCAGGAGCTCCGCAACGAGGTGAAGGAGCAGCGCGAAAAGGCCCGGCGCCTCCAGGAAAAGGCCGAGCAGGAGCGCGCCCGCGCCGACGAGGCCCGCACCGCCCGCGAGGAGGCCGACCGTCGCCGCGATGCCGGCACGCCGAGTGGAGATGGACGCCACGACGAACCGCCGGCGCCGAAACAGGACGACCCGGCCCCGGCACCGGCCCACGAAACGGCCTCGCCGGAGGCTCTCCTCCACGCGCTCGAGACGTGGATTGCCGACCACAAGAGCCGGCGCCGCGCCGTCACGGTTCACGTCCACCCCTTTACCGCGGCGTTCCTCAATCGCCCCGTGCCCAGCTATCCGACGCGGTGGTTCATGGACCATCTCGTTCGCGTACATCTGGAGACGGACGACCGCCTCCCGCCGCTCGGGTTCCGCATCGAAGACACCCGTTCGGGCGAGACCCTGGCCGAAGAAAGGGCCGGATAGATCCCCGTTTCCGCTCGGTGGGGGAATCCCGGAGACCTCGGTTCCCCGGCACTGGCCCCGGTTCTCCGGCACTGGCTCCGGATCGACCGTTCCCGCGAGGCGTTGCATCAGCCCCGGGAGCCGGTCCGACGAAGAGCGATGGGAACGAGACGAGGCGGATGAACGCGATGCCCGGCATGCCCGGCATGGTGGCACCTGGACGGTCGCGCCCCCGAGGCATCCTGGACGCGGCCCCCGCCCGTTCCTCTCCGTCGGTCGTCGTGCCGCCTCTCCTGCGGGTGCGACCTACCGCAGGGACGCGGCCTGGACCGCGCCCGTGCCGCCGGTCGCGGCCGGTGGACGCGCCGGGTGGGCGTTCCCGGAGCGCTCTTCCATCGCCCTCTTCCTCCTTGCGTCCCAGAAGCACACGCACAACGTACGTTTCGCTGTATGGAAACGACCCAAATTATCGACGAGCTCGAACAGGCGGCCGCCCAACTCGGCATGGAGGTGCGCACCGAAAAGGGAAACTTCCGCGGCGGGCGCTGCACGGTGGACGGCGAGCAGATCATCATGCTGAACCAGCGCCATCTGCCCGAAACGCAGCTCGTCGTGCTGGCCGACGCCCTCCGAGACGCAGCGATCGACACCGTTTACCTGAAGCCCGCCGTGCGTCAGGCCCTTGTGGACGCCTGGGAAGACCTCGACGCACGCACCAACGAGCCGGCGGAGGAGCCCTCCTGATCCGCCTTCCCCGCCGCCCGGCACGCACGCCGCCCCTTCACCCACCGTTTTCTTGAGCTCCGGTCTCCGCGCTCTATCTCTTCGACTGACTCCTCCGCTTCCTCGCCTCGCGACGCCTCTTCCCTCTCCCACCGAACCGGGCCGCCCCTGCAGATCACCCTGCTCGGCACCGGTACGTCGACGGGCGTCCCCGTCATCGGGTGCGACTGCACCGTCTGCACCTCCACCGACCCCCGCGACACCCGCACCCGGTGCGCAGCGTACGTGCGCGCCGGCGACCTCGGCATCCTCATCGACACGGGGCCCGACGTGCGCTCTCAGATCCTGCGGGAGGGAATCGACCGCGTCGACGCCGTGTGCTACACCCACTACCACTTCGACCACCTGGTGGGCATCGACGACCTTCGGCCCTTCTTCTTCCACCACCGGGCACCGATGCCGTGCTTTGCCAACGAAGAAACCGCCGCCGTCATGCGGTCGAACTACGACTACATCTTCGGCGCCGACCCCTACCCCGGTGCGGCACGCGTCCGGCTCGAGGAGGTCACCGATCCGTTTCCCATCGAAAGCCGCTACGACGACGGCGCCCCGTCCGTGCAGGCCGAGCCGATCCGCCTGCTCCATGGAGATATGCCCGTCTACGGCTACCGCATCGGCCGCCTCGCCTACCTGACCGACGTGAGCGAAATTCCTCCCGAGAGCCGGTCGCAACTCGACAACCTCGACGTCCTCATCCTCGACGCCCTCCGCCCGAAGCCGCACCCCACGCACTACTCGTTCGAGGAGGCCGTGCAGGTCGCCCGCGACATCGGCGCCCGGAAGACGTACTTCATCCACATGACCCACAACGTCCGCCATGCCGAACAGGAACAACGCCTTCCTGACGACATCCATCTCGGCTACGACGGCCTGACGGTAGAGGTGGAGGGATAGGGGGATTGGAGGATTGAACGGGCAATTCCCTGTGGGCGATTCGATGATTGGACACCGGGCATTGGACACCGGGCATTGGACACTGGACACTGGTCACTGGACACTGGTCGCTGGACACTGGTCGCTGGGTACCGGTCACTGGTCACTGGTCGCTGGATACCGGTCGCTGGATACGGGGGCACAGAACGTAGTCCCCCTGCAACACACAACCCTCAACCCGTGAACCCCTCCCCTGCCGTGACGCTTTTCGTTTTGAACGGGCCGAACCTCAACCTGCTCGGGACCCGCGAGCCCGATACGTACGGCACCGAGACCCTCTCCGACATCGAAGACGACCTGCGCACCCGGTTTCCCGAAACCGAATGGGCGTTTCATCAGGAGAGCGGCGAGGGCGCCCTCGTCGACCACCTGCACACCGCCCACCGGGCATCCGCCGACGGCGTCGTGTTCAACCCGGGCGGCTACACCCACACCTCGGTCGCGTTGCGCGACGCCGTGGCAGCCATCGACCCTCCCGTCGTGGAAGTGCACCTGTCGAACGTGCACGGGCGCGAAGACTTTCGCCGCACCTCGCGCATTGCCCCCGTGTGCGTCGGCCAAATCAGCGGCCTGGGGCCGGCCGGCTACCATCTCGCCGTGCGGTACTTTCGGGAAGGCGGCCAGGCGGCAGGCTGACGGCCCGGGGCCGACGAGGCGGAGCTCTCTTGAAGTCTCCGTCGCCGCACGCCGCCCGGCCGGACAGAACCGCGACCGTTCCCGTTCACGACGTGTCATCCGCTCACTGCTGGACCTATGGCTGGATACAAAGGGCACATCACAGGCGCCGTTCTCTTCTTCGCCGGGTACTTTGCCGTCCTGGTATACATCTTCTCGATCGACGCCGCCTACGCACAGTTTACCCCCCTCGAACTCGTCGGCTATCCGCTCGCCCTCTTCGTCCTGACGGTTCTCTTCGGCCTCTGGCCCGACGTCGATACCGACTCGAAGGGGCAGAACGTCTTCTACACCGTCTTCTTCATCGCCGACCTGTTTCTGATCGTCACCGAACAGTTTCAGGAGGCGGCCTACCTGGGCCTGTTTGCACTTCTCCCCGCCCTGGGGCATCATCGGGGATGGACCCACACCTGGTGGGCGATGGTCCTCATTCCCTCCCCGCTCCTCCTGCTTCCGTACCTGCACATGCCCGACCGTCCCCTCATCGGGCTTCCCTTCTACGGCGCCGCCGTCCTCGGCTACCTGAGCCACCTGATGATGGACGGAATGATCGGGACGAAATAAGCGCGTCACCGGGTGCCGGACGGACCGGGCGCCGGACACCGAGGAGGAGAGCCGGGTTCGAGAGACCGACCGACCCTTCACCGCCACGCGCAGGCCATGCCCGACGCGCCGGATTCGAAGCCGGAATCCTCCCCCGATGCAGCCGCTCCTGAAGAGAAGGCGCCGCCGAACACCGCGTCGGGCTCTCGGGCCTCGTCGGTGGCGGCGGGCATCTTCGCCAGCCGCATCGTTGGCCTCCTGCGGGAGCGCACCATTGCCTACTACTTCGGCGTCAGCGCCCACGCCGACGTCCTGCAGGTCGCCTTCCGGGCTCCCAACCTGTTGCAGAACCTGCTCGGAGAAGGCACGATCTCGGCTGCCTTCATCCCGATCTACAGCCGCATGATCGACGAAGGCCGGCACGAAGACGCCGGTCGGTTTGCGGGTGCCATCTTCGGATTGCTCCTGGCGACTGCCGCCGCGGTTTCCGCCGCGGGCATCGTTTTGGCCGAGCCGATCGTCGCCCTCCTGGCTCCCGGCTACGTCGGAGACGCCGCCCGCGTGGCCGCCGGCGAGTTGTCCGTCAACCGCTTCGAACTGGCCGCGCGGGCCGTCCGCGTCATCTTTCCCATGGCCGGCGTTCTCGTTCTCTCGGCCTGGGCCCTCGGCATCCTCAACAGCCACCGGCGCTTCTTCGTCTCGTACGTCGCGCCGGTGCTGTGGAACGTCGCCATCATCGCGGCGCTGGCCGGGGGCGCCTACTGGAGCACGGGCACGCCCTTCGCACCGGCTGCCCTGCAGGGCGAAACGCTGACGACGCTGCTGATGACCGCCTGCGTGGGCGCCTTCGTGGGCGGGACGCTTCAGGTTGCCGTCCAGCTTCCGTTCGTGGCGTCGCACCTGCAAGGGTTTCGCCTGGCCGTGTCGACGCGCGTGAAGGGGGTGCGCGACGCCCTCTCCGCCTTCGGTCCCGTCGTCGCGGGTCGGGGCGTCGCCCAGTTGTCCGGCTACCTCGACCTCTTCCTCGCCTCCCTCCTCGCCGTCGGCGCCCAGAGCGCCCTCCGCTACGCCCAGCTGTTCTACCTGCTGCCCATCAGTCTCTTCGGCATCAGCGTGGCCGCCTCCGAACTGCCGGAACTCTCGCGCCTGACCGACGCCCGGGCCGCCCGCTTCCTGCGCCGCATGCGCCGGTCGCTGCGCCAGATCTCGTTCCTCACCGTCCCGACCGTGATCGGCTACCTGGCGTTCGGCTACCTCATCGTCGGCGCCCTGCTGCGCACCGGACAGTTTCAGGCCAGCAGCAACGGCCTCGTCTACCTCGTGCTGGCCGGCTACAGCCTCGGGATCCTGGCGACGACGATGTCGCGCCTTCTGCAAAATGCCTTCTTTGCGCTCGGCGACACCAAGACGCCGGCCCGAACCGCCGTGGTGCGGGTGACGGTATCGACCGTCGTTGCCGTTCCCGCCATGTTTGCGCTCGACCGCGTGGCCGTCGGCGGCCTGGCGGAGGCCGTTCTCGGCGCCTCCCTGCCGGGCGACCCGCTCTTCCTCGGTGCCCTCGGCCTCAGCCTCGGGGCCTCGGTGGGCGCCTGGGTGGAGCTCTGGCGCCTGCTCTCGGCCCTGCGTGCAGCCCTTCCGGAGGCGACCGTGCCCTGGCGCCCGGTCCTGCACATGACGGGCCGGGCGACGGCCGCCGCCGTTCCTGCTGCCGGACTCTGGCTGGCCCTTCCACCGTCGTGGCCCCTGCTTCCTGGGGCCGTCCTCGTTCCCGGGTCGTATGCCGCAACCTATCTCGGGATCGCGTACCTTTTCGGGTCCGACGCCCTCAAGGCCTGGATCGGCCGCTTCCTGCGCCGGTAGAAGTCATCTTCGGGGCGGAACGCATCCGGTTTCTCGGATCATGCGCGCCGCCGACCCTTCGCCGCTTCCCGGTTTTCCGCTTCCCGGTTTTCCGCTTCCCGCCATGTCTCGCATCGTCCGCACCGGCGACACACCGGCCAACCGACGCCGCCGCTACCGCCGCTCCTGTGCCGAGGTCCTCCGGCTGCTGGCCGAGCGAGACCTTGCCGGCGGGTTCGACCCCGAAACGAAGGACATGACCGCGTTTCTGGTGTGGAATCTGCACGCTCTCTACCGTACGATCGACGACAGCGCTGCGACCTGGGATGAGAAGGGCTACTGGAAGAGAGCCGAGGCCCTGCGCCACCGGTGGCTGTGGGCGCAAACGGCCGCCCGCGACCTCGAAGCCCTCATGCGAGCGGATCGGTGGGCCGACATCCCGCCCCGCCTCGTCTCCCTCGTCCCCCGCTTCCAAGACGTCACCGTCCGTTCCACCACCCGCACTGCCGACTGGTGGTGCGGCGCGCTGCGCGCCGTCCTGAACCGCTAGCCGCGTCCAAGCGGCGCGGGGGCCAACCCGGGTGCCCGGTCTCCAGAAGTCCCCCCGTGGAGGGTGCGGGGGCAATCGCGCCCGGCTCGAGACCGGGGCGCAGCCTCCGCCGCCCCCGACAGATCGGAAGCGGATCGGGACTGCATCGGCGTCGCATCGGAACCTTCGCCGGTTCGCTCCCGATCCGAACACGTGTAAACGGGTACGGAACGCCCCCGGCCCGCTTCGCACCGTCGAACGCTGCACGTCGACGCCGATTCCTGCACCCGACTCCGTCTCTCGAATCTAGACCTCCCCGGCATGGACGACCTCGCCCCCGGCTCGCTGCTCATCTCCGCCCCGATGATGGAAGACCCCAACTTTCGGCGCTCGGTGGTCTTGATCTGCGAGCACAACGAGAAGGGGAGCTTCGGACTCACGCTCAACCGCCCGATCGACGCGTCGCTGAGCGACGTGCTGGAAGGGATCTATGCGTTCGACCCCTCGCTGCATCTCGGCGGGCCCGTCCAGCGAGACACGCTGCACTTCGTGCACCGCGCAGGCGAGCGCATCCCCGGCGGGATCGACCTGCCCGGCAGCGTCACCTGGGGCGGCACCTTCGACGCCGTTCAGGAGATGGCCCGGGCCGGCGACCTGTCCGACGACGACATCCGCTTCTTCCTCGGCTACTCCGGCTGGTCGCCCGGACAGCTGGAAGACGAGCTCGACGAGGAGGCCTGGATCGTTGCGCCCGGCGGGGCGCACGTGCTGTTCGAGGAGTCGCCCGACGAACTCTGGCGCGCCGTCCTGCGGCGTCTGGGCGGAGAGTACGCTCTTCTCTCCACCTTCCCGGACGACCCGCGCATGAATTGACCCCATTCCAGAGGAGAGGAGAGGAGAGGAGGGGACCGAACCGCCCCCCGCCCCCACGCACAATGCCCACCGCGCAACGCTCCCCGGTCATCCCGCTCGCAGCCGCCGGGCGGCGGCGTGCCAGACGAGCCCGGCGGCGATGAGGCCGATCCCGGTCGTCCACACCCAGACGTCGACGAAGAACGCGAGGGAGGCGCAAAAGAGCAGCCCGGCGCCCGACACCCACTTCGGGTAGAGCCGCCCCTCCTCCGGGATGAAGAGGGCGGCGAGGTTGGTGAGCGCGTAGTAGACGAGCACCGTAAACGCGCTGAAGGTCCAGGCCACCCGCACGTCGCCGAGAAGGGCGATTCCGCCGATGCCCGCGCCAACGGCGAGAGTGGCGTACACGGGCGTCGTGCCCGCCTCGTTGAGGCGGCCGAACAGGGCGGGGACGTCCCTGCGCCGACCCATGGCCAACAGAACGCGGGAGAGGCCGAGGAGGAGGTTCAGAAGCACGCCCAGCATCGCGGTGACCGCCCCGAGCGCCATGATCTGCGGCGCGCCGGGAATGCCGAACGACCGGGCGGCCGCCTCCAGCGGCGCCGCCCCCTGCCGGGCTGCACGGCTTAGGCCCTCCGCCCCCACCGCACCGATGCCGACGGCGGCGACGGCCGCGTAGAGCGTCATCGTCACCAGGAGCGTCGCGATGACGGCTCGCGGGATGGTTGTACGCGGCTCGCGCACCTCCTCTCCGAGCGTCGCGATGCGGCCGTACCCGGTGTAGGCCACGAACAGAAGAGCGCTGGCAAAGAGCAGATTGCCGATGCCGCTCCCGCCGTCCGGCGCCGCGAAGAAGTTCGCAACGTTCTCCGTCCCGTCGGCAAAGGCCGTGGGCGAGCCGCCGATGACGAAGAAGGCGAGGCTCGACAGCGTAACGGAGACAATGGCGATGTTGGCGACGTTGGACCGGCGGATGCCGGAGAGCACGACGAGGGTGAGCACGGCAACGGCCGCGAGGGCCACGGGCACGAGCCACGTCTCGGCGTCAAGGCCGACGGCCCCCAGCAGGTAGCCCGAAAAGCCCAGAGCGGCCGTCGCCGCCGAGGCGCTCTTCGCAACCAAAAACATCCACCCGGCCGTGAAGCCGAAGGCCGGGCGCAAGAACTCGTAGCCGTACTCGTACGTCCCGCCCGACACGGCGTGGTTGGCGGCAAGCTGTGCACTGGAAAGCCCGTTGCACGTCGCCACCACCGCCCCGATGGCAACGGCGAGGACGACCGCAGGCCCGGCCACACCGGCGGCGATTCCGATGCTTACGAACACACCGGTGCCAACGATCGATCCCAGTCCCATCATCACGGCACCGAAAACACCGAGTTCGCGCGTCAATCGGTCGGCCATGAAGAAGCGTGGTGGATGCGTGCCGGGACGAGAGGAATAGGCAAACAGGATAGCCGAGCAGGGCCGTCGTCTCAAATCCCGAAACGCCGGTGAAGGTTATCGTTGGGTTTCGTTGGCGACGATCCGGCGTCGCCCCCCAAATCGATGGCGAGATCGAGTGCGAAATTGCTGACCGCATTGGTGCCCGCACGTCGACGCCTACCAAAAACCCCTTTTTGCACGCCCCGCACGCAGGACCCCGGACGCGGGCGGTCCTTCTCTCGAACCTGCATCCCCCACTGCTTCGCCCCCGGTCGCCGGCCGGATTGCATTTCGTTACAAGACGGGTACCCTCTCGTAATTTGACAGCGGGGGTCGTGTTTGTATACTGGTAAATCAGACAGGTCAAATAAGAAACGGTGCAAGCGACTTTACCGACGTCACCAGAGACGCATTCTGCTGCTCGACCTTCGCGACGCGATGAAGCCCACCCGGTGGGCTTTTTCTGTTTATGGCCGTTCCTGGATGACCTCACCATGCGCAGGGACCGACCGCGCCGTCGATGTCCGGAGGGGTCGTCGCACGCGACGTCTGCAGCGACGTCTCCCGCCCCGGCACGGGCCGTTGTCGCCCGTCTCGACATTCCGGCGACCGCCGGAGAGACCGTCGACCTCTTCGGTGGCCACCCCCCTGTCGAGGAGGCCCTCTGCCCGGAGTAGACCTCCAGCGTAGCGGACAGACGGGACCGCCTGATCGGGCAAAGAGCAGGGAGGGGGCGCGAACCAGGCGATTCATCCCGTTGTAACAAGCCCGTGTAACAAAGAAGGCGTGGTGTTCGCTTCCTGCGTGCAGCATCGCCTGTTCACGGCACGTCACCGTCTGCGACTCTCTCGCCATGGCTTCAAGATCTCCTTCGCCCGATCCCGACCGGTCCGGCGACGCGTCGCGGGAAGACGCCGCCCCCGACGCGTCCGGTTCCCGATCGCCGGACGCACGCGCGTCGGCCGTCGAGGCGGCCGAGGAGGCACTGGCCCGCGTTGAAGCCCTCGCCGGAAAGGACGCGCACGACGTCGGCGCGACCGGTGCCGAGGCGGCCGAGCGCGAGTCTGCAGCCCCGTCTGCCCGCGGCCGTTCGCCCGGCCCGGAGGACGCCCGGTTGCACGACGAACAGCCGGACCCCGAACAGCCGGACCCCGAACAGCCGCGTGGGTCCAGGTCTCGTCCCGCAGAACCGAAGGCGTCCGATGCGAAGGCCGCGGAGCCGGACGCCTCAGCGCCGGGCCGGAACCGGGACGGGTGGGTGCAGGATCTTTTCCTTCCTGTGTATGCAATCTACCGGTTTTTTCGTCGCGCCACCGGTGGGGGCACGGCGAAGGGGGGCGGCGCGTCTTCGGCCCGAAACTCGAACGCGGATTCTTCGGACCCAGCCGCTTCGGACCCAGCCGCTTCGGACCCAGCCGCTTCGGAACCGGCCGCTTCGGAGCCGGCCGGGGGCAGCGGGGCAGATGGCGACCTGCCCGACCAGTGCCCGAACTGCGGTGCGTTGCTGGACGGGCCGTACTGTGCGCAGTGCGGGCAGAAGGCCGAGGGGCGCATCACTCCCCTGTGGCACATGCTCAACGAGGCGCTGGAGGCCGTCTTCGAGCTCGACCTGCGCGTCCTCCGCACCCTGCCCAAGTTTCTGTTTCTTCCCGGCCGCCTCACGAAGGAGTACATCCACGGCCGCCGGCGCCGCTACCTCCGGCCGTTTCGGCTCTATCTGTTCACCACCTTCGCCCTCTTCACCACGCTGACGCTCCTGCGTCCGGGCGAGTCTCCGTTTGCGACGCTGACGCTGGAAACGGGCGACGACTCGGCCCGCATCGCGGTCGACGCCTCCTCTGCCGCCGGCGATGCGGCAGCAGAGGAAGCCGCCGCTCCATCTCTCACCCTGAGTTCAGGGATGGCGCCCGAGGCGCTGGCCCAGTCGCTCCGCGCGCGGTCGCCGGCCCTGGCCGACTCTGTTCTCGACCGCTTTCGTCGCGGCGACCGCCTGCAGGAGGAACGCTTTCGGGCGTGGGTGGAGCAACAGGCCGAGATGCCGGCCGACTCCACCGTTCTCGACTCGACGGTCTTTGCGTCGCTTCGGGAGAGGGAAGCCTCCGAGAACGTCTACGGAACCCCGGAGGAGCGGAAGCGCCTCGCGCAGAACGTACGGGATTCGTTGAAGCTGAAGCTGTCGCTGACGTCGGATGCCTCTACGAATGAGCGCATCGAGCGGCTTCTGAAGGAAAAGACGGCTCGCGCCATCGAGAACCCGCGCGAGTTCACCGGAATGCTGACGGAGCGGATGCCGTATATGATGTTTTTGCTCCTGCCGGTCTTCGCTCTGCTTCTGAAGCTTCTCTACATCCGCCGCGGCCGGCTGTACATGGAGCACCTCATCTTTACCCTCCACGTTCACGCCCTCGCCTTTTTCGCCTTCACCGTAGGCGTCTTCATGGAGGAATGGGGCTCGCCCTGGGTTCAGGAGGCGGGCATCTGGGTGCTCGTCTCGCCGTTCCTGTACCTCCTCCTGGCGATGCGCACCGTGTACGAGCAGGGCTTCGCGAAGACCTTCTTCAAGGCAGCCGTCCTGCTCTCCACCTACCTCGTCATCCTGATCATCGGCGTCGTGATCCTCATCGTGCTCACCGTGATCTTGATGTAGCCGGAGCCGGATGGAGCCCGAGCCCCGGGAAGCCCACGGGAGCCGGAGGAGAACGGAGCTGGAAGAGAACGGAGCCGGGGGAGCCCGTCGCCGATGGGCCGGCGATGGGGCGGCGGCGCTGCATCGAAGCCCGCTACAGGTAGAACAGGTACAGCATCGAACTGGTGACCGTGATGAAGAGGAGCGTCAGCAGGCTTCCGGCGCGCAGATAGTCGGGCACGCGGTAGCCGCCCGGCGTCATGAGGAGGGCGTTGACGTGATGGGTGGGCAGGATGAACGAATTGGCGCCGCAGAGCCCCACCTGCAGAGCCAGCACCTGGGAGTTGAGGCCGCCGATGCCGGCGAGCTGCAGCACGAGCGGCACCATCAAGACCGTGGCGGCCACGTTCGACATGAACAGCACGAAGAGCGTGGTGAGAGCGCCGAGGGCAAGGAGGATCACGAACGGATGAACGCCCTGGACCGCCTCGACGAGCCCCTGCGCCAGAAAGGAGGCGGCGCCGGATGTCTCCATCGCGATGCCGATCGGGATGAGCCCGGAGATCAAGAACACCACCTTCCACTCCACCGCCCGGTACGCTTCTTCGATGGTGAGCACCCCGGCGAGGATCATCACCAGCGCCCCGGTCAGAAAGCCGATGGAGATGGGCAGGTCGAACGCCATCACGAGCCCCACAGCTCCAGCGAAGCTCCCGACCGCCCACCCGGTCTTCTCCGGATGACGGGGCGTCCGCTCCAGCGGCGTTACCATCAAGAAGTCCGTGCTGTCTTCGAAGTGGCGAAGGTTGCTCCACTCGCCCTCCAGGACCATCGTGTCGCCGGCCCGGATCCGTCGGTCGGCCACTCCTTCGTCCACGATCTCCCCGCTGCTGAAGTAGAGAACGATCTGCGCGTTGTAGGTCTTGCGAAGCGACACCTCGCGCACCGTCTTGCCTACCAGGTCGGAGCGCGCCGGGATCACCACCTCCAGGTAGCCGCGCTGCGCGCTCCGGGCCGACTTGTCGGTTTCCTCCGTGAGCTGCAAGTCGAAGGTTTCCGCGAGTTCGTGCACGTGCTCGTCCGGTCCCTGAACGACGATGCACTGACCGGCATCGAACGTCACGTCTTCCCAGATGTCGCGGTCACGGCCGTTGCGGTAAACGCGCAGGAGGTTCACGTTGAAGCGTGCTCCCATTTCCGAGCTCTCCACCGACTGCCCGACGAGGTCGCTGCCCCGGGGGATCCGGAAGGTGTAGATGGAGTCGGACAGGCCCCACACGTTGAGCACCCGCTTCCCGGGGGCGACGTTGTTGGTTTCTCCGTGCCGGTTGGGGAGGACGAAGGGGCCGGCAAAGACCAGATAGAGGATCCCCGTTCCCAGAAGCACCCCACCGATCGGGGTGACGCTCAGCAGGTCGAACGTCGCCAGTCCCCGGCTGGAGAGCAGGTCGTTGAGGATGATGAGGGAGCTGGTCCCGACCATCGTGAGCGTTCCGCCGAGGAGCGCGGCAAAGCCCATCGGCATGAGGAGGCTGGAGACGGGAATCTGTTCGCGCTTTGAAATCCCGACCATCACCGGCAGGAAGAGAGCCGCCGCCCCGATGTTCTGAATGAAGCCCGACATCGTACCGACCGTGAAGGAGACGGTCGATAGAACCCGCCGCTTCCCGGTGCCGGCCACCTGAAGGATGAAGTGGGCCAGCGTCTCGGTGACGCCCGACATGGAGAGGCCGCGCCCCATGATCATGACGCCGATGATGGCGAGGACGGCGTTGCTGGAGAACCCGGACCGGGCGTCTTCGGCGGAGAGGCTGCCGGTCCACACCAGCGACAGCATCGCGAGGAGGGCGACCACGTCGATCCGGATCCACTCCGAGACGATCAGCGCCACGGTGACGCCGAGGATAGCCAGAACGACCAGCAGTTGTATGTCCATGGGTGCACAGTTCCTGTCGGAAATCCCCGTGTTCGAGGAGACACAACATCCAACGGGGCGGCGCGCTGAGCAGCGGCCGCGCCCGGCGGTCGCCGGCCCGGCTCTCGTCGGGGAGGAGAGAGGCCCAACCGGTTGGACCCGGCCAGAGGGGCGGTTGCCGGGGCGAGAAAAGGTTGGCTTGAGAATTGCGCGGGTTGTAGGGGCCGTTCCGGCGGCGACTTTGGAACCTGGACGTACCGGGTCGGCGCGCCGGGCCGCGGCCGACCGCCGCCCGATGCGTAGCCTTCATGCGCGGCCTCGACGCGCGGCCTCGACGCGTACCTTCCGTTCCCCGCCGTGCCCTCCCGCCCCCCTGCCTCTGTGTCGTTCCCCGTGTCGTCATCCGTATGCCCCCTTCATCACTGCCCGACGCCTCCGGTTCCTCCTCGTCCGATTCTTCGTCCTCTGCGTCCTCCGGCTCGGATTCTTCGGTTCCGCCTTCCTCGTCCGACCCCTCCCGCGACCGCGACGCGGTCTCGATCGTTCCCCCGCTTTTTCAGTCCGCTCGGGGACTGCTCCTGTACTACGTCGTCGTCCTCCCGATCGTCGGGCTGGCGGCCTACTATCTGATCCAGGACGGCGAGGCCGTGCAGACGGCGATCTACCTGACGGTCGGGCTGATGGCCGGCTTGTCGCTGAGTTACACGGCCTGGCTGTTGGGGCAACTGCTCACCGTTGCGTCGTTTCCGCCCTGGCCCCAATCCTGGCCCCCATCTTGGCTCTCGTCTTGGCTCCCGTCCTGGGCCCAGTCGCTGTTCTCCACGGACTCCGACGACGCCGACGCCGCATCGCCTCTGCAGCCCGACGAAGCCCCGTAGGCGCACCCTGCCGAAAACCCCGCCGCACCCGGGCCGCAACGCCGGGGGAGGGCCACGAGACGAGCCGCGAGGGGCCGGGAGGCAGGGCACCCGACACCGACATGACGGAGAACTCTCATGACGGAGAACTCTCGGCTTTCCTGGGGTCTACGCCTCCGCTCCCTCCCCGACCGTCATTTCTTCGATCTCGACGGGGGGCAGGTTGTGATACCAGTCGTGGTGAGGCGACCAGGCGTTGCACTGCAGGCACTGCGTCTCTCGCCACACCTTCTCGCACGCCGGGCATTGCCCCTGCGTGTCGAACGTGTGCCAGACGTGCCCGCACGTACACGCCCACCGGGCGCTGGACGGAGGCTCCCACTCGCACTTCGGACAGTAGATTTGGGGGTCGGACATAGGGACAGCGGCCGCGGATGAGCCGTGGGAATCGAGAAATCGAGTGTGAAGGTTTTTAGAAGCAGAAGCGGGGCACACGTTCCGAGCCCCCTGCCGAGCCCCCGCGTCGATCGCGGACGGTGCCGCCCGCGCCTCCCTCGCCCCCGACGCCGGCGGGAAGGCGGCGGTTGACAAAAACGGGCGCACCGGGTACCCTACCGAACGGCATCTCACGATGCCTCTCCTCGTCTTCCTCCACGTTTCTTCCGTCTCCGATGGCCGATTTCGACGACGAGAATTTCACCCAGCGTCTTCTCGCCGAGACGCTTTTTTACGACCACGAGTACGGGCTGATCGGAAATCTCAGCCTGGTCGATATCGATGCCCGCAGGGAGCGGTACATCGCCTCCTTCATGCCCGACGACGGCACCTTTCTCATCGAGGAGGCCACCGCCTGGGAGGACGATCCGGCGATGGACGAGGAGGTCGACGTAGCATACGCGCTGGCCACCGACAGCGATGTCTACGAAACGTACGACGTCCCGGAGGCTGCCGCTCAGGCTCTCCTCGCCCTCGCCCGCGAGCACGACCTGCTGCCCAGCTTCACCCCGCTCTTTGAAGACGAAGAGCTGTAGGCACAGCCCAGCCGAGCGAACCCTCCGCCCCATTCGGGGAACCTGCTGCCGTCGTCGGTCTTTACGTTTACCTTGTCACAAACGACACGTCGTCGCGGCCCCCGTCGCTTTCTTCCTGTCAGTCGCCCCGCGCATCCTGCCCGACAGCTACTCCCTCTTTCGTCGCGTCTGCGTCTCTCCGCCGGCCGGGCCGTCCGCTCGCGTCCGGCCCGAACCGGCGTCATGACGGTCGGGCCCGTGCAGCACGGTTCGACGACGGCCGACGCGGGGAGGCGGGTCCACTTTTCCCGGACGAATTCATCGGCTGTGATGCGTAGTTCTCGCGCGGTCCTGCTCGGCATCGGTCTCTTCCTCCTTAGCCTTGTCGCTTCGCCTCCCGTTCACGCCCAGCAGTGGGGCACCGTAGAAGGAACCGTGACGGAGGCCGGCGACGGCGCCCCGATTCCCGGCGTCACCGTGGTGGTAAACGGAACCGACTACGGTACGGCAACGACTGCCGACGGCGCCTACGAACTTCGCGTGCCGGCCGGACGCTACGCGCTGAGGTTCTCGTCGGTGGGCTACTCGACGCGCGTCGACTCCGTCGTCGTCCGCGACGACGCAACCACGCGGCTCGACGTGACGCTGCAGTCGCGCGTGCTCGAGATGGAGGGCGTCACCGTCGAGGGAGACCGCGAGGCGCAGGACGCCGGCGTCTATGAGGTCGATCCCGAGGACATCCAGAACATCCCGACGCCATTCAAGGACGGGTTCCGAGCGCTCAAGACGGTGCCGGGCGTCGCCACCAATAACGAGCTCTCTCAGCAGTATTCCGTTCGCGGCGGCGGATACAACGAAAACCTTGTCTTCATCGAGGGCTTCGAGGTGTTCATGCCCTTCCGCCCGCGGCAGGGCGAGCAGGAGGGGCTGGGCCTGCTCAACCCCACCATGGCCAGCGGGCTCACCTTCTACACGGGCGGTTTCCCGGCCCGCTACGGCGGCAAGCTGTCGTCGGCGCTCGACGTTACGTACGCGCAGCCGCAGGACCAGGCCTTGAACGGCTCGGCCAACCTGTCGACGCTCGACGCCGGCCTGCAGGCGCAATCCTCGGCGCTCGACGGCCGGCTGGGCTGGAACGTCGGCGTGCGGCGGGCCCAGCCCGGGCGCTTCTTCGGGACGCAGGATCTGAAGGGAGACTACAACCCGCAGTTCACCGACGCGCAGGCGCTGGTGACGTACCGCTTCAGCGACCGCGTCCACCTCGAAGGTCTCGGCATCCACGCCGACCACACCTTCGAACTCGACCCGCAGGAGCGAAAGACCTACTTCGGCATCATCAGCCTGAACCCCGACGTCGAGTCGCAATTTCAGGCCCTGTGGTCGGATCTGAACGGGGCACGCACCGACGGCTACGTGACCAACTTCGGCGGCCTTCGCCTCCACACCGACCCGTCCGATCGCCTGCGCATCGAACACCACGGCGCCTTCTTCGGGACGAAGGAAACGGAGAACTTCGACATCCAGGCGGATGCGACCGTGCAGCAGGTCGACCCGGCGGGCGACCCGGACTCCGGGGAGGGCCACACGCCCCTCTCTCGCTCCACGAATCGGAGCTTTGCCGACAACCGCGTGCGGGTGGAGCGCCTCACGGGCGGCGGGCGCTACCAGTACCTTCTGGACCGCCAGGCGCTCGAAGGCGGGTGGCACGTGCGCAGCCTGCACTTCGACGACCGCCTCAACGAGCGCTCCATCATCCGCCCGGACAACCCCCGTCCCGACGAACCGGAGCGCATCGTGGTGGACAGCCTGAACGCTTCGGCCACCTTCAACGAAAGGCAGGTCGGGGCCTACCTGCAGAACGCCGTCGACGTGCTGCCCACGCGCGACCGCCTCATCGTCACCGGCGGCGTGCGCACCGACTACTTCTCCTTCAACGACGAGTGGACGATCTCTCCGCGCCTGACGGCCCGGTACCGCCACAGCGAGCGCCTTACGCTCACGGGGTCGTGGGGGGTCTACCACCAGAAGCCGACCTATCGCGAGCTTCGCGGCACGCCCACCGCCGGGCAAACCATCGACGACGCCCTGAACCGGAGCCTGCAGTCGCAGCGCTCCATCCAGTACGTGCTCGGCGGGGAATACTTTCTGCCCAGCCGCCGCCTCTACCTGCGGGCGGAAGCCTATTACAAGGACCTCTCAAACGTCATCTCCTATCGCATCGACGACATCCGCGTAGAGTACTCGGGCGAAAATGACGCCGAGGGCTACATCTACGGGCTGGACCTGCAGCTGCGCGGCGAGTTCGTCCCAGGGCTGGAGAGCTGGTTCAACTACAGCTACATGGTGGCCCGCGAGGAATTTACCGACGACGCCCTCAGCGATCTGCGCCCGGATGCCCGGCAGCGCAGAGACGGCCTCCTCCCGCGCCCGACGGACCAGCGCCACACCTTCTCCGCCTTCATTCAGGACTACGTGCCGGGCGACAAGACCTGGAAGCTGCACATGCGCATGCTGTACGGCAGCGGGCTGCCCTACACGCCGCCCGTGCCGGGAGAGGAAACCGTGAGCGGCACCACCACCCGAGAGCCCGGCCCCCGCATGTCGGCTCGCCTCCCGGCGTATCGCCGGGTGGACCTGGGCGCAACGAAGGTGATCACCGTGGCCGATCGCAGCTTCGCACGGGGCACCGACGTAACGCTCAACCTGACCCTGGAGGTGCTCAACCTCTTCGACATGGACAACACGGTCGACTACTCCTGGCAGGGCGACTGGACGCGCGTCCCGAAACGCCTCACGCCGCGCACGCTCAACGCCCGCGCCCGGCTCACCTTTTAGCTTTTAGCGGAGCGCCCGGGGTGGGTCGCGCCGGGAATCGGCCGGTCCATTCTCCCGTCCGTCTCCCCGGTCTCCGTCACGTCGGTTTGCGGGCCACGACGAGGAGGCCGGTGCCGGTTTCGTTCTCCGCGGCCAGGTCGCGCGCATTCAGGAAGAGCCCGACCGGCAGAGCGGCGAGATAGTACAGAGGGAGCAGCACGACGGAGGCCCAGGTGGCTCCCAGCAGCTGCATCGGTCGCTTGATGAGCCATCGCCACGCCGTCGATCCGTACTCGCCGTACGTGTAGACGCTTTTGACCGGCTCCAGCCCCGCATCGCGGAGCTTGCGTTCGAGGGCCTCCCGGTTGTAGCCGTCGCGCACGTGCTCGCCGATGAAGCCCTCTTCGTCTTCCGCCTGCACGTCCGATCCTCCTTGATCGGACGGCGTGTTGATGATGACATGACCGCCCGGGCGCAGCACCCGCTGGAAGTGGCGGAAGACGGCGCGATCGTCTTCGATGTGCTCCATGACGTCGACCGAGAGGATTAAGTCGAACGGACCGGCCGATTGCAGATCGGTCAGGTCGTCGACCGCCCAGTCGATGCGGGAGGCCACGTCGGTTTGCTCGACAAAGGACCGGGCGCGCTCCACGTACGTCGTTTTGATGTCAACCGCTCGCACCCGAGCCTGCGGAAACGCGCGGGCTACGAAATAGGCATACTGCCCGAAGCCGGTCCCGGCGTCGAGGACCCGAACGGGCTGCTGCGCCGGGGCGTCGGCCAGAAGCCGGCGAATCTCGCGCTGCACGTACCAGGCGCGGAGGAACAGCCAGTTCAGGGCTCCAAAGAAGAGCCGATGGAGCCACGGATACCGGCCGACGAGACGTCCGATGCGATCTTTGATGGGGTCGTACTGCATGGCACAGGCAGTGGAGGATACAGGCAGTGGAAGGAGGAAGACGCGGCGGTCTCTTCCAACCGGCGAGCGGGAGACCGTTCCGGTGAGTCGGGCCCCGGGCGGAGCCGGAATGGGTCTCGGCACCCACCCGACGGACTCAACGGAGCCTCTCATCCGGGAAGCGAGGTCGAACAGGACGGTTGGAACGGGACGGTTAGAACATAACGGTGCGGAGGAGCTTAGGACTATCATCCGTCCGACTTCCCCGGTTTCTCCCGGCAAATTCACCCGGCGCCCGTTTCCGGTTTTATCCCGATGCAGATTTCTTACGCAGATACCACGATCGAAGTCGTCACCGGCGACATCGCCCGGCAGGACGGCGTGGACGCGGTGGTGAACGCCGCCAACGCCCAGTTGCAGGTGGGCGGAGGCGTGGCCGGCGCCATTCACCGCGGCGCGGGTCCCGAACTGGCCCGAGAAACCCGGCCGCTGGCTCCCATTCAGCCCGGAGAGGCGGTGACGACGGACGCCTACGACCTTCCGAACGACCACGTCATTCACGTCCTCGGCCCCGTGTACGGGCGCGACGAGCCGTCCGCCGAACTGCTGCGAGCCGGGTATGAGAATGCGCTGCAGGAGGCCGAAGAGCGGGAAGATGCGTCGGTTGCCTTTCCCGCCATCTCGACCGGTGCGTTCGGGTTCCCTCTGGAGCCGGCGGCCCGCATCGCGATGCAGACGGTTCTCGACCGAGCGCCGCACCTCTCGTCCGTATCCCGGGTCCGCTTCGTGCTGTTCGACGACGAGACGCGCAAGGTTCACGAGGCCGTGCTGCAGGATCTGGTGGGCGAGCGCATCGAGTAGCCGGTGCTGCGGAAGACCGGCGACCGCCTGTTCGGAGAGCGAGTCGCATCGTTCGCGGCCGTCGCGTTCCTGTCACCCGCTGTTCGGCCTGACGGCCTCTCCCGTGACTTCGTGATCGCTCCGTGATTGCCCCGTGACTGCCCCGTGATTGCCCCGTGATTGCCCCGTGATTGCCAACGTCTGGACCGAGCGC